>NZ_JAXUAK010000013.1:0-101911 GCF_046535855.1 Puerhibacterium sp. TATVAM-FAB25
AGGCCGATCCCCCGAGGGATAAAACTTGGCATTGACTGTCAAGCACACTGTTGAGTTCTCAAACAACCGACGCACACCATCCGGACCCGGAACCTCTGTCCCGACCCCGTCCGAGGCAACCCTTCAAACTTACCCGATCCGCCCGATCCGGTCAAACCCGCCCGATCCGGAGATCAGAGGACTCGATCAGCTGCGACGCACCTGGCCCGACTCGAGGCACAGATGTACCCCGCGAGAAGGATGTCGGGAACCGCCCCGGGACCGGCCACCGCGCCCGGTCGTCGCCTCTCGGCCCCGTTCCGTTCTGGTGTCCGTTCCTCCCTGTCGGGCGAACGACGAGAACATTACCCAGAGGTTTCCGGGAGAGTCAAAACGCTGGTGAGCGGCCTGCGTCACACGTGGTCAGGCCGGCCCTCGGAGGGCCTCGTCGACCTCCACGCCGCAGCCCGGGGAGTGCTCGGTCGGTCGGCCGTCCCTGCACCGAAGGCGGTCCGCCGCTTCTCCGTCGGTGGGTGCCCACTCGCGGCGAGGCCGACCTGCCGGCGCCTGCCGATGCCGGTCCATCGGTCCAACCAGCCGGCAGCGACGGCCGGGCGGGGATCACCAGGCGGGGACGACCGCACAGGGACGACCGCACAGGGACGACCGGACGAGGACCGCACAGGGACGACCGGACGAGGACGCCCGGGGCGGGGCGGTCACGGCATCTCGCACGAACGACGACGGCGCGTGCGGACGACGACCTGGTCGCCGTCCGCACGCGCCGTGGCGGAGGGCGGGGGATTCGAACCCCCGGTGCATTGCTGCACAACGGTTTTCAAGACCGTCACATTCGGCCGCTCTGTCAGCCCTCCTCGCGCCCGCGCGGGCGATGCCGACGCCCGGCGGCGCGGTCGCCCAGTCTAGCGAGGCGGCACCCGGCGCCCGCGGCACCGCTCCCGGTGGGACGACGACGGCCCCGTCGCCCGGGTGGGCGACGGGGCCGTGCGCGACGCGGGTGCCAGGACGGTCAGGCGGCGCTGCCGCGCAGCTGGCGCATGGCCAGCTGCACGAGCGCGATGAGCGTCTGCTTCGTCGCCGCCCGCGAGCGGGCGTCGGTGTAGAGCATCGGCACGTGCGCCGGGATCTGCAGCGCCTCGCGGACGTCCTCGAGGCGGTGCTTGGCCACGCCGTCGAAGCAGTTGACGCCGACGACGAACGGGATGTTGCGCGACTCGAAGTAGTCGATGGCCGGGAAGCACTGCTCGAGACGGTCGGTGTCCACGAGCACGACGGCGCCGATCGCGCCGCGCACCAGGTCGTCCCACATGAACAGGAAGCGGTCCTGCCCCGGCGTGCCGAACAGGTACATCCACAGGTTGCCGGGCAGCGCCACGCGTCCGAAGTCCATGGCGACCGTCGTGGTGGTCTTGCGGTCGCTGACGCCGCCGGCGTCGTCCACGCCCACCGAGTGCTCGGTCATCGCGGCCTCGGTGTTGAGCGGCTCGACGTCGGAGATCGAGCCGATGAACGTCGTCTTGCCGACGGCGAAGCCGCCCGCGACGACGATCTTCACGACCGTGGGGGCGGTCCGCTGCGCGTCGGCGGCCGGTGCCGCGGCCGGGGCGGCCTGCGCGGGAGCGGGGGCGGACTGCTTGGGAGCGGGCTGGGCCGCTACCGGCGCGGCGGGCTGGGCCGGGACGGGAGTCGGCTGGACGGGAGCCGACGTCGGTGCCGCCGGCTGCGCCTGGGCGGTCGTCGGCCGCTGATCCACGGACGGAGCGGGCTGCGCAGGAGCCGGCACCTGCGGCACGGGCGCGGTGCTCGCCCCGGGTTCGGCGGACGCCGTCGGACCCGCGACGGCCGGGGCCGCGGCGGGAGCCGGCGCGGCGCTGCCGGCGGACGCGGGCGTGGCGGCCTCGGGCACCGCAGCCGGGGTCGGTGCGGGGGCCGGGACGGCACCGAGGGTGCTCGCGCGGGCGGGCGTGTCCGTGGGCGCGGCGGGCGTCTCGGCGGGGTGCGCGTCCGCGCCGGCGACGCCGACGCCCGACGTCACGGGCGCCCAGCTCGGCGCGAGGCCGCCGGGCGAGCCGCCGGTCGCGCGGTCAGAGGGCGGAAATGCCATTGAGAACACTCTCCAAGACGCTCAGGGACAGGCCCGACTGGGTGCTGCCGTGGCCCGTGTGGACGTTGACCGGGGCCGAGGTGTGCACGGTGACGAGGCCGTCGGCCTGCATGTCCGCGACGAGGATGCGGACCACGCCCAGGGGCAGGCGCAGGAGGGCGGACAGCTCGGCGATCGAGACGTACGTGTGCGCGGCGTGGCGCAGGATCGCCCGCTTCTCGGGGGTGAGCCCGTAGCCGTGCACCGCGCCCGGCATGACCTCGACCAGCGCCTCGAGGGGCAGGTCGGACAGGGCGGACCGGACGCGGCCGCCCGTCACGGCGTAGGGCCGCACCGTGGCGGCCTCGTACCCGTCGCCGTGCGCGCCCTGCGCGCCGTTCGGACCGTACGACATCGCGCGCGTCCTCAGTGCGCGGTGCCGGCGCGGCCGGCGCCCTCGACGGGCAGGTTGCCGCGCATCTCGGCGATGAGCTGGGGGGTGAGGGTCTGCTCGGTGCGGGACACCAGCAGGGCCATCTCGTACCCGATGAGGCCGATGTCGCACGACGCCTCGGCGACGACGGCGAGCACCGAGCCGTTCGAGACGTTCATCAGGAACAGGAAGCCGTTGTCCATCTCCACGATGGCCTGCCGGACGTTCCCGCCGTCGAGCTGGCGGGACGCGCCGCGGGTGAGGCTCGACATCCCGGAGACGATCGCCGCCAGCTGGTCGCCGCTGGTGCGGTCGAGCCGGTCGGACATCGCCATGAGCAGACCGTCCGCCGACACCACCAGGGTGTGGCGCGTGCCGGGGACCGTCCTCACGAAGTTGTCGAGAAGCCACCCGAAGTTGGTCGCTTCGGTGCTGAGGGTCACTGTTCCTCCTCGTCGGTGCGCCAAGGGGGCCGGAGGCCCGTCCCGGTGGGCGCGGTGTCAGTGGGCGCCGGGCGCGGTGTCAGTGGGCGCCGGGCGCGGTCTCGGTGGGCGCCGGGCGCCGGCTGTGGTCGGGCGCGACGGGGGTGCCGGCGGGCTCGCCCTCGCCTCCGGGCCGCGCCTGCCGGGTGGCGGACTGGAAGGCCGAGAGCCGGGACCGCAGCTGCTCCGGGTCGCGCTGGATGCGGGCGGTGAAGCGCTCGTTCTGGTCCTCCGCCTGCGTGGTGCGGTCACGCCGCGCGAGGCCGGAGCCGTCGGTCACGGCGACCGCGCGCGGCTGGTAGGTGGCGGCGTCCTCGGCGGCCGGCGACGCCTGCGGGAGGATGCCGCGACGCAGGAGCGTCGACATCTCCTCGTAGAGGACGGCCGACGCGATCCACTCGGAGCGGGCCTCGACGGTGTCCGGGGTCTCCCCCGCCGCGTCCGGCTCCGCCTGCTCGCCCGCGACGCGCGCGCCGCTCGGCGTGCGCAGGGGCAGCGCGGTGCCGCCGGGGGCGTGGCTCGTGCTGCCGCGCCACTCGTCGAGCGCCGGGGTGGACGGGGCCGGCTCCGCGACGACGGCCGGCTCGGGTGCACCGGCGGGCTCCGAAGCCACAGGCTCGACCGCCGGGGCGGCGGGCTCGGGCGCGGCCGCGGGAGCGAACGACGAGACAGGCTGCGGCGCGACCGTGGCGGCCGGCGCCGCGGCGGTCCCGCCCGCCGGGGTCGTCGGCTCGGCCGCCTGGGTCGGACCCGTCGTCGCCTCCTCCGGACGGCGCGCGGAGCGCCCGCGGCGACGCCCGGCCTCGCGCAGGGTGCGGCGCGTGGGCAGGTCGGCCATCAGCTCGTCGAACGGCGGCAGCGGGGTGCCGACCGGCCGTGCGACGGGCTGGGGGGCCGGCTGCGCCTCGGGAGCCGGCTCGGCCGCCGGCTGCGCCTCGGGAGCCGGCTCGGCCGCCGGCTGCGCCTCGGGAGCCGGCTCGGCCGCGAGCTGCGCGGCCGCGGGCTCCCGGGCCGCGGGCTGCTCGGCCGGGCGCTCGACGGCCGGACGGTCGGCGCCGCCGTCCACCACGGGCTCGATCGGCTGCGTGAGCGGCTCGGGCAGGGCGGCCGGGTCCTCGACGGGCGCCTCGAGGTGCAGCGTCCCGGTCGAGGCGACGTCGGGCTCCAGCGACGTGAAGCTGCGGAAGCTCGAGAACAGCCCCGTGCGCGCCTGGACGTCGACGGGCGACGTCGTCGGGGCGACGGGCTGCGGCGCCGACTCCGGCGAGGAGCCGCGGCGGCGGCTCGGCAGCGCGGTCCCGGACGTCTGCACGTCCACCGGCGGCGTCCAGACCTCGCCGCCGTCGGCGACGTCGGCAGGGAGCGCGGGGGCGGGCAGCGGCGGGAGCACCACCGCGCCGGAGTCCGCGGGCGGCTGGGCGCCCGACGCGCGCCGGCGCGGCATGCCCGCCGCCGTGGTGCCGTCGGTGAGCGCGGCCAGGTCGACCGGGACCGCGGCCGGCGGCTCCGGGGCGACCACGGGCTGGTACGCGGGCGCCGGCGCGGCGGCCGGCGCAGCCACGCCGCCCAGCGGCACGGTCGCCGGCTGCGGGCCGGTCACCACGGCCGTCGGGCCGCCCCCCTGGCCGAGGAGCGCCGCGGCGGCCTGCGTCGAGGCCTCGAGCGGGTCGGTCGGAGCCGGCAGCGGCGCCGCCTCGTCGGGCAGGAACAGGGCGGCCGGGAAGACGACGGTCACCACGGTGCCGGACCCGTCGGGGCCGGTGGCGAAGCCGACCTGGGCGCCGAGCCGCTCGGCGAGGCGGCCGACGACGAAGAGGCCGAGGCGCTGGGCGCCGACGGCGTCGGACGCCGAGCGGCTGGCCACCTTGCGGTTCGCCGCGTCGATCTCCTCCGGCGTCATGCCCAGGCCGTGGTCGCGGACGGTGACGACGACGCCGCGCTCGTCGCGGGACGTCGAGACCTCGACCGGCGTGTGCGGCTCGGAGAACATCGTGGCGTTCTCGAGCAGCTCGGCCAGGAGGTGGGCGGCGCCCAGCGCGTTGTGGCCCAGCATCAGCGGGTCGAGACGCAGGTCGAGCCGCACGCGGTCGTAGAGCTCGATCTCGGACGACGCCGTACGGATGACGTCGGAGACCGGCATGGGCTGGCGCACGCGGCGGCCGGAGTCGATGCCGGCGAGCACGAGCAGCGACTCGGCGTTGCGGCGCATGCGGGTGGCCAGGTGGTCGAGCCGGAAGAGGTTCGACAGCGTGGTCGGGTCCTCCTCCGAGCGCTCCAGCTCGTCGAGGAACGCCAGCTGGCGGTTCAGCAGCACCTGGTCGCGGCGGGCCACGTTGACGAACATCTCGGCGATGGCGCCGCGCAGGGCGGCCTGCTCGCGGGCCACCTGCGCCGTGGTGGCGTTGACGTCGTTGAACGCGGTCGCCAGGCGGCCGATCTCGTCCCGGGACTCGACGGGGATCTCGACGAGGTCGAGGGACGGCACCTGCCCGGGCACCCGCATCTGCTCGACCATCTGCGGCAGCCGGTCGCGCACCTGGCCGGCGGCGGAGGTCAGGTGACGCAGCGGGCGCACGATCTGGCGGGCGATGACCAGCGCGATGGCGATGGACAGCAGCAGCAGGCCGAACACCGCGAGGGCGGTGACGACGGCCGTGCGCGTCGCGTCGCCGGCGAGGTCCCCCGCCGCCGTGCTCGTGTCCGCGCGCACGTCGTCGCGGGCGGACTGCGCCGCGGTGACCCAGTCCTGCGAGAGCTGGGACCAGCTCGCGGCCTCGGCGGGGTCGAGGGCGGCGACCTCGCCCGACAGCAGCGCGGAGCGCACGTCGCCGAACGCCCCGGTGATCTCGGGCAGGGTGCCGCCGCCGGGCGCCGCCTCCAGCTGCTGCTGGGCCTCCGCGAGGCTGGTGTCGGTCGTGTGCAGCAGCGAGGCCATGCGCAGCGAGAGCGCGGAGCTGCTCCGGCCCGTGGCGGCCATGCTCAGCACGGCGCCGACGACGGGGCGCTCCTCGACGACGGCGAGCATCGCCTCGTCCATGGCGACGTAGGCCTCGATGCGCTGGGAGAGCCCCCGGTCGTCGGTGGCCTGCGCGAGCTCGCGCGGGACGTCGAGCGCCCGGTCGATGATCTCGGTGTAGCGCTCGGTGGCCTCGGCCTCGTCGGCCGCGCCGGAGACGATCTCCTCGCGCAGGCGCGTCACGGCGTCGCGGTCGCGCAGCGTCGTGGTGATCGCGTCCTGCACGGCCTGCGGCAGGGCGTCGGTGCTGGCCGACAGCAGCGCCTGGTCGCGCTCCTCGAGGGCGGCGTCCGTCTCCGCGTGGGCGGCCTCGTACTGCTCGCCCGCGCCCGGGATCCCCAGCGACATCGCGACGCTCAGCGCCCGCTCGGCGGCGACGGCCGAGCCGGCGCGGTCCTGGACGGCGAGCAGGTCGACGACCTCGGACGTCTGCCCGGCGCGCTGCGCGGTCATCAGCGAGTCGTACGAGATCCAGGCCGCGGCGACGGCGAGGACGAGGACCGGCACGGCGAGGGTCGCCAGGATCTTTCCGCGAACACCCAGCCAGCGGAGCATGCGCACTCTCCTTCGTTCGTCGGCCACGGCCCGTCGCCGGTTCTGGGCCGACGGGCCGGAGCGGTCTCTCCGCCGTCACGACGTCCGTGCAGCCGAGCCTCCGCTCGCCGCACCGGGGCGCGCGAGTAGGCTCCATCGGCGTGCGAGCGGTCACGATATCGGCACAGCACGGCGGAGGGAAACTCGTCCTTTCCCGGACAGAAACGCCTAAACCGGGCATAGGTGAGGTGCTCATCGAGGTGGCGTCGAGTGGCGTCAACCGCGCTGACCTGCTACAGCGCGCCGGGCACTACCCGCCACCGTCAGGTGCGCCACCTTTCCCGGGCCTGGAGGTCTCCGGCACGGTCGTCGCCGTGGGCGACGGCGTGACCGACCGCGCCGTCGGCGACCGCGTGGTGGCCCTGCTGGAGGGCGGCGGCTACGCCGAGGCCGTCGTCGCCCGCGCCGCCCAGACGCTCCCCGTGCCCGACGGCGTGAACCTGGTCGACGCGGCCGCGCTGCCCGAGGCGGCGTGCACCGCGTGGACGAACCTCGTGGACACCGGCCGGCTGCGGCCCGGCGAGTGGCTGCTGGTGCACGGCGGGTCCGGCGGCGTCGGCACCGTCGCGGTCCAGCTGGGGGCGGCGCTCGGCGCGCACGTCGTCGCCACCGCCGGCGGCCGGCAGCGCGCCGACCGGTGCCGCGAGCTCGGCGCCGAGGCCGTCGTCGACCACCGCCACGAGGACTTCGTCGCCGCGGTGCGGGCGGCGTCCGCCGGGCACGGCGCCGACGTCGTGCTCGACGTCGTCGGCGCGGCGAACCTCCCCGACAACGTGCGGGTCCTGGCCTCGGGCGGGCGGCTCGTGGTGATCGGGCTGCAGAAGGGCCGGCGCGGCGAGCTCGACCTCAACGCGGTCATGACCAAGCGCGCCACCGTCACCGGCACCACGCTGCGCTCGCGCAGCCCGCAGGAGAAGGCGGCGATCGTCGCCGCCGTCGGCGAGCACGTGTGGCCGATGGTGGCCGACGGGCGCGTGCGGCCCGTCGTGCACGCGCGCGTGCCGCTCGCCGACGCCGAGGACGCGATGGCCCTGCTCGAGCGCGGTGAGGCGTTCGGCAAGGTGCTGCTGGTCCCCTGACGGCCGCGAGCGCCTCGGCGCGCGCGGCACCGGTCCCATGGCGGAGGGTGGAGGCATGAGCGACGACAACCGCACGGAGCAGGACGGGACGGCGCAGGACGGCGCCGCGCAGGAGGCCGCGGCGCAGGACGGCGCCGAGCCGCGGGTGGTCACGCCCGACGGCGAGGACGTGGCCGTCGAGGCGCAGCTGGACACCGGCGAGGAGGTGTCGCGCATCGAGGAGCCCGCGAAGGTCATGCGCATCGGCGGCATGATCAAGCGGCTGCTCGACGAGGTGCGCGACTCCCCGCTCGACGAGGCCGCCCGCAACCGGCTGGCCGAGATCCACGAGCGGTCCATCCACGAGCTCGAGGACGGGCTCTCGCCCGACCTCATCGAGGAGCTGCACCGCATCACGCTGCCGTTCTCCGACGAGGCGACGCCGTCGGACGCCGAGCTGCGGGTGGCGCAGGCGCAGCTCGTGGGCTGGCTCGAGGGCCTGTTCCACGGGATCCAGACCGCCCTGGTGGCCCAGCAGATGGCCGCCCAGGCGCAGCTGTCCCAGATGCGCCGCGGCCTGCCGCCGGGCGTCGCCGCCGGCGGGTTCCCCGGCGCGCAGCAGCCCGGCGCGCCGCGGCCGGACGAGCGCCCGGGGCCCGGCCAGTACCTCTGACGCTCCTCGCCGGCCGGCACCACCGGCCGGCACCGCACCGCGGGCCCGCCGACGCCGCTGCCCGCTCCGTCCTCGCCGTCAGACGGCCCGCAGCACTCCCGGCGGCGTCTCCGCGCGCCCTCCGCCGGGCGCTGGCACCATCGGTCCCATGCACGCACGCGCCGGGCAGCCCGCCCTCCCCGAGGACCTCATCGACGTCGACCAGGTGGTCGGCGCCTACTACGACCTGACGCCCGACCCGGACGACCCCGCACAGCAGGTCGTCTTCGGCACGTCCGGCCACCGCGGCTCGTCGCTCGACCACGCGTTCAACGAGGCGCACATCGTGGCGATCACCGCCGCCATCGTCGAGTACCGCCGCACGCAGGGCACCGACGGCCCGCTGTTCATCGGCCGGGACACGCACGCGCTGTCCGAGCCGGCGTGGCAGACGGCGCTCGAGGTGCTGGCCGCGGCCGGCGTGGACGTCATGGTCGACGCCCGCGGCTCGTGGACGCCCACCCCCGCGGTGAGCCAGTCGATCCTGCTGCACAACGGCGCCGGCACGGAGTCGGGCGTGCGCACCTCCGGCCCGGGCCTGGCCGACGGCATCGTGGTCACCCCGTCGCACAATCCCCCGCGCGACGGCGGCTTCAAGTACAACCCCCCGCACGGCGGCCCCGCGGACACCGACGCCACGCGCTGGATCGCCGACCGCGCCAATGAGCTGCTGCGCTCCGGCTGGCAGCAGGTGGCCCGCGTGCCGCTCGAGCAGGCCCTGGCCGCCGGCACGACGCACAAGCACGACTACCTGACCACCTACGTCGACGACCTGCCGAACGTGCTGGACCTCGACGCGATCCGCTCGGCCGGCGTGCGCATTGGCGCGGACCCGCTCGGCGGCGCCTCGGTCGAGTACTGGGCCGCGATCGCCGAGCGGCACCGGCTCGACCTCACCGTGGTCAACCCCGAGGTCGACCCGCGCTGGGCGTTCATGACGCTCGACTGGGACGGCAAGATCCGCATGGACTGCTCGTCGCCGTCGGCGATGGCGTCGCTCGTGACCCGCATGACCGGCGAGGGCGGCACCGCGCCGTTCGACGTCGCGACCGGCAACGACGCCGACTCCGACCGGCACGGCATCGTCACGCCCGACGCGGGGCTGATGAACCCCAACCACTACCTCGCCGTGGCGATCGAGTACCTGTACGGCGGGGCCCGCCCGGGCTGGCCGGCCGACGCCGCCGTCGGCAAGACGCTGGTGAGCTCGGCCCTCGTCGACCGCGTGGCCGCCGGGCTCGGGCGGCGCCTGATCGAGGTGCCGGTCGGGTTCAAGTGGTTCGTGCCCGGCCTGCTGGACGGCTCGGTCGGGTTCGGCGGCGAGGAGTCGGCCGGGGCGTCGTTCCTGCGCCGCGACGGCAGCGTGTGGTCCACCGACAAGGACGGCCTGCTGCTGGCGCTGCTGGCCTCGGAGATCATCGCGACGACCGGGAAGTCGCCGTCGGAGCACCACCGCGGGCTCGTGGAGCGCTACGGCGAGTCCTGGTACGCCCGCGTCGACGCGCCGGCCAGCCGCGAGGAGAAGGCCCGGCTCGGAGCCCTGTCCCCCGAGCAGGTCACCTCGACCACGCTGGCCGGGCAGGACATCACGGCCCGGCTCACCGAGGCGCCGGGCAACGGCGCCAGGATCGGCGGGCTCAAGGTGACGACCGAGGACGCCTGGTTCGCCGCGCGCCCGTCCGGCACCGAGGACGTCTACAAGATCTACGCCGAGTCGTTCGTCTCGGCCGACCACCTGGCGCAGGTCCAGGCGGCGGCCAAGGACGTGGTCTCGGACGCCCTCGCCTGACGGGGAGCGGACGCGCGCAGGCCGGTCCGGGACGACGCCGTCAGGCGCCCGGGCCGGCCTTGCGCGTCCCCAGGTCCGTGTACGTGCGCAGCAGGTCGTCGTGCTCGGGGTGGCGGGCCATGTACGCGCGCACGAACGGGCACAGCGGCACGACCTTCGACCCGGCATCGCGGACGGCCGCGAGCGCGCCGGCCACCAGGCTCGACCCGATCCCCTGCCCCTCGAGCGCCGGGTCCACCTCCGTGTGCGTGAAGACCAGCGCGTCGCCGAGCAGGTGGTAGTACGCCGCGCCGGCCACCGTGCCGTCCGCGAGCGTGGCGACGAAGGCCTGCTGCTCGGCGTCCTGGGTGACGGTGACGTCCGGCCGCGCGTCCTGCTGCACGTCCTGCTCGGTGCTCCGCTGCTCGCTCATGGTGCCCATCGTGGGCCCCGGGTCCGCGTCGGGCCAGCGCCGGGCCCGTGTCAGGCCCGTGTCAGGCCCGTGCCAGGCCCGTGTCAGGCCCGTGTCAGGCCCGTGTCAGGCCCGTGTCAGGCCACGAGGCGCGCGTAGCCGGGGTTGCGGTCGACGAACTCCGCCACGTACCAGCAGGCCGGCACGACGCGGTCGCCGGCCGCCGCGGCGTCGTCCAGCGCCCGCCGGGTCATCGCCGCGGCGACGCCCCGCCCCCGGAACGGCGGCAGCGTGACGGTGCGCGGCATGACGACGACGCCGTCCGTGCGCCGGTACTCCAGCACGCCCATGAGCCCGCCGTCGGGCGAGCGCGCCTCGTAGCGCGAGCGCTCGGGCACGTGGACGACGGTGCAGACCTCGGTGCCGGCGGGCTCGTCGCTCATGCCTCGCACGCTAGCGACGACGTCCGACGAGCGCGCGCCGTGCGCCGGCGGCCCCCTGCCGCGAGCGCCCACGACGCGGCGGGACGCGGCCATGACCCGCCATGACGCGCCATGACGCGGCCGGAAAAGCCGCGCCGCGACGCCTCCGGGCCTGAGACAATCGGGCCGTGCCCAACCCCTATGCCGACGTCCTTCGCGTGCCCGGCGCCGCCGCCTTCTCCGCGGCCGGCGCGCTGGCCCGCCTCCCCCAGTCCATGGTGGGGATCGGCACCGTGCTCATGGTGGAGGGGCTGTACGGCTCCTACGCGGCCGCCGGCCGCGTCTCGGGCGTGCTCGTCATCGCCCAGGCGCTGCTGTCGCCGCAGGTGGCGCGCTGGGTGGACCGCTCGGGGCAGCGCCGGGTGCTGCTGCCCATGCTCGCCCTCACCACGCTGAGCCTGACGGCGCTCGTGGTGGCCGCGTGGCTGCGCGCGCCCGAGGCGCTGCTGTGGCTGTTCGCGCTGCTGGGCGGCGGCTCGCAGGGCTCGTACGGCTCCTACGTGCGCGCCCGCTGGTCGCACGTGGTGCGCGAGCCGAAGCGGCTGCACACCGCCTACTCGCTGGAGTCGGCCGTCGACGAGCTCGGCTTCATCATCGGGCCGGTCCTGGCGACCACGCTGGCCACCGCCGTCCTGCCGCCCGCCGGCGTGGCCGTGGCCGTCGTCGTCGGCGGCGCGGGCGCGCTGATGTTCCTGGCCCAGCGCCGCACCGAGCCGCCGCTGGCGGCGGCCGCGAGCGGCGACCGGATCGGCACGGTGCGGGCGCCGGGACGGCGGTCCGCCGTGCTCATGCCGGGGATGCCGGTCCTCGCCGTGACGTTCGTGGCGATGGGCACGATCTTCGGCGCCTCCGACGTCGCCACGGTGGCGTTCGCGCAGGAGCAAGGCAACCAGGGCCTCTCCGGCCTGATCCTCGCCGCCTTCGCGCTGGGCTCGCTGGTGGCGGGCCTGGTCTACGGCGCGCTGCACCTGCGCTCGTCGCTGTCCGTCCGGTTCGTCATCGGGCTCGTGGGACTCGCGGCCGGGGTCTCGCTGTTCCTCGTCACGCACAGCCTGCTGTCGCTCGCGGCGGTGATGTCGGTGACCGGCCTGGCGATCGCCCCGACGATCATCAACGGCAACGCGATGGCGCAGGCCCTCGTGCCGCCGGAGCGGCTCACGGAGGCGCTGGCGTGGGTGAGCGCGGCGCTCGGCGTGGGGGCCTCGCTCGGCTCCTGGCTCGCCGGCACCCGCATCGAGGAGGCCGGCGCCGCCGCCGGCTTCCACGTGGCCATGGGCGCCGCGTGGGCCAGCGCCCTCATCGCGCTCGTGACGCTGCCCCTGCTGCGGCGCCTGCGGCCGCACCAGCAGGTGCAGGACGTCACCGAGCCCGCCTGAGCACGGCCGGCGGCCGGTGACGGCGGCCGGCCGGCGGCCGAGCCGCCGACCCTTTCCGTGCCGGCCCCTGACCGGTACGTTCGCGGCATGGGCGCGAAGAGATCCGCCGCGGCGCGGCGGCGCGAGCTGTGGTGGTTCCTCGGCACCGTCGCGGCGATCCTCGTGCTGGCGCCCGCCGCGGTGATGGCGGTGCCGTTCCTGTCCGCGCTGGCCGCGGGCCTCTGACCGACGGCGGTGGGGCCCGACGGGTGCTTCAGGCCTGCGGCGAGCGCGCGTCGTAGCGCCAGAAGCGCGGGTTGAGCCGCACCACGACCCACATCGCCGCCACGCTCGCCACGCCGCCGACGACGGCGGCCCACCCCTCGGTGAACCAGCTCGACCCGGCACCCATCACCAGCTCGCCGAGCCGAGGCCCGCCGGCGACGACGACGATGAACACGCCCTGCAGCCGGCCGCGCATGTGGTCCGGCGCGGCGGTCTGCAGGATCGACTGGCGGAACACCGACGACAGCGCGTCGGTCCCGCCGGCCAGCCCCAGCGCGACGCACGCGAGCACCACCGCCCCGAGCAGCACACCCTGCGGCTGCGTGCGGCCGACGAGCACGAGCACCAGGCCGAACCCGGCCACGGAGACGCCCCACCCGGTGATCGCCCACGCGATGGCGCGGCCGTGCCGGTGGATCCGCCCGAGCGGACCGGAGAACAGCGTGGCGAGGATGCCGCCCGCGGCGAACGCGGCGGCGAGCACGCCCGTCGTCGTCTCCCCGCCGCCCAGGTACAGCACCGCGGCGGCCGGCCACAGCACGCGCGGGAACGCCAGCACCATGGCGCACAGGTCCACGAGGAACGACGTGCGCAGGTTGGGGCGCGTGGCCAGGAACTGCAGCCCCTCGAGGACCGAGCGCAGCCCGACGCGCCGGCGCCCGGCGGCGGCCGGGGCCGTCTCCCCCGGCTCGGGCGGGAGCGCCGGCAGCCGCCACACGGCCCACAGCGCCGCGGTGAACATCAGCGCGTCGAGCGTGTAGGCGACGGCGTAGTCCGCCGTCGCGACGAGCGCCGCGCCGAGCAGCGGCCCGCCGGTGAGCGCCACGTTGAAGGCCAGCGTCTGCAGCGCGTTGGCGGCGGGCATCAGCGACGCCGGCAGCAGCCGCGGGATGATGGCCGAGCGCGCCGGGTTGTTGATGGCGAACGCCGCCGACTGCAGCGCCACCAGCCCGTACAGCAGGCCCACGGAGCCGACGTCGAGCCACGCCTGCAGGGCGATCGCGGCGGTGACCAGCCACAGCACCGCCGAGGCCAGCAACGAGACGCGGCGCCGGTCGTAGTGGTCGACGAGCGCGCCGCCGTACAGGCCGAGCGCCACGAGCGGCACCAGGGCGAAGAGGCCGAGGGTGCCGACGGCCAGCGTCGAGCCGGTGAGCTCGTAGACCTGCAGACCGACGGCGACCACGGTGAGCTGCGCCCCGAGGTTCGAGACCCCCAGCCCCCACCACAGCCGGCGGTACTCCGGCGAGACGCGCAGCGGCGTCAGGTCGGCGAGGAGGCGGGGCATGGTGCGCCGATCGTACGCCGCGGCGACGGCCGCGGACGGTGCCGCGGCGTGCCCGCACGGCCCGGGCCGCGGGTCAGGGCAGCCGGTGCAGCGCCTCCTGCACCTCGCCGACGATCGCCTCCATCGCGCGGCGGGCGGCGTCGGGGTCCCCGCCGGCGACGGCGCGGGCCACGGCCTCGTGCTGCTCGAGCGCGCCCGGCACCGGCGAGGCCGGCATGAGGCCCAGGGCGGTGCGCCCGGACAGCACCGCGGCGACGACGTCGGTGAGCGCGCCGAACAGCTCGTTGCCGCTGTGCCGCAGCAGCAGCTCGTGCATCTCGACGTCCAGGCCGAGGAACTCCGCGTGGTCGCCCTCGCCGGCCTCGCCCAGCGCGCGCATGCGCGCGGCGATCTCCCCGAGCCGGGCGCGGACCGCCGCGGGCGCGTGCCGCGCGGCGCCCGCGGCGGCGAGCGGCTCGACGGCGTGGCGCATCTCGGTGAGGGAGCGCAGCTGGTCGACCCGGCCGGCACCCTGCAGGCGCCAGGCGATGACCCGCGGGTCGAGGACCTGCCACGACTCGATGCCGAGCACCACGAGCCCGACCCGCCGCCCGGAGCGCACCAGGCCCAGGCCCTCGAGCATGCGCATCGCCTCGCGCGCGACCGTCCGGGACACCCCGAACTCGGCGCTGATCGACTCCAGGGTCAGCACCCGGCCGGGCTCGAGCGCACCGCCGGTGATGCGCAGCCCGAGGGTGTCGACCACGGCGCTGTGGAGGACGACGGTCGGCATGGCGGAAGCCTAAGCGGCCGCACGGCCTCCGGGTTTGCTAAAGGTGTTACCAATCGGTCAGGATGCTCCGCGTGGACACCGAGGTCACGCACCAGAACCCCAGCATCGTCGTCATGGGAGTCGCAGGCTCCGGCAAGACGACCGTCGCCGCGCTCCTCGCCGGCAGGCTCGGCGCCTCCTTCGCGGAGGGCGACGAGTTCCACCCACCCGCGAACGTCGCCAAGATGACCGCCGGCGTCCCCCTGGACGACGCGGACCGCTGGCCGTGGCTGGGCACCATCCGCGACTGGCTCAGCGCCCAGCACGACGCCGGCCGCGTCGGCGTCGTGCCCGCCTCCTCGCTCAAGCGCGCCTACCGCGACGTGCTGCGCGAGGCGCGCGGCGGGGTGCTGTTCGTGCACCTCACCGGCAGCCGCGAGCTGCTCACCGAGCGCATCCAGGGCCGGGCGGGGCACTTCATGAAGCCGGCGATGCTCGAGAGCCAGCTCGCCACGCTCCAGCCGCTGGGCGGCGACGAGGCCGGCTTCACCGTCGACGTCACGCCGCGGCCCGCGCAGATCGTGGACGAGATCGTCGAGCGCCTCGCCGCCCGCGGCATCCGCCCCGCCGGCGCCGTGGCGTCCCGGACGACGGAGGAGCGCTGATGCTCGCCACGCTCGCCGGGTCCGCTCCCGGCCCCCTGGCCACCCACGTGCCTGCCGTGCTCGCCGCCGCCGACGCTGCGGCGCCCACGGCCTCCACGCCGCGGCTCGTGCTGGCCGCGGTGCTCGGCATCGCCGTCATCGTCGCCCTCATCGTCTGGGCGAAGATGCACCCGTTCCTCGCCCTGGTCATCGGCTCGGGCGTGCTGGCCGTCGCCGCCGGCACCGGCCTGGTCGACGCGTTCGACAGCTTCACCAAGGGCCTGGGCTCGACCGTCGGCGGCGTGGGCGTGCTCATCGCGCTCGGCGCCATCATCGGCAAGCTGCTCATCGACTCCGGCGGTGCCGACCGGATCGTCGACACCGTCATCGCCAGGACGCCGGCCCGCCGCATGCCGTGGGCGATGGCGCTGGTCGCGTTCGTCGTCGGCATCCCGCTGTTCTTCGAGGTCGGCGTGGTGCTGCTCATCCCCGTGGTGATGATCGTCGCCCGGCGCGCGCGCATGAACCCCGTGCTCGTGGGCATCTCGGCGCTCGCCGGCCTGTCCGCGCTGCACGGCCTCGTGCCGCCGCACCCCGGCCCGCTGCTGGCGATCGAGGCGCTCGGCGCCGACGTCGGCCTCACCCTCGGCCTCGGCCTGCTCGTGGCGGTGCCGACCGTGGTGCTCTCCGGCCCCGTGCTGGCGAAGGTCCTCGCGCGTTGGGTGCCGCTCCCGCCGCCGACGACCGTGCTCGGCACGTCGGGCGACGGTGCATCCGCCGTCGAGCCGCGGCGCCGGCCCAGCTTCGCGGTGTCCGTGCTCGTGGTGCTGCTGCCGGTGATCCTCATGCTGGCGCGCGCCGTCGTCGAGGTCGCGGGCCAGGTCGGGACCGGCTGGGGCGGCGTGCTGGAGTTCCTCGGCGAGCCGCTGGTGGCCCTGCTCATCACCACGCTCGTGGGCCTGCTCGCCTTCGGCACGGCCGTGGGCCGCACCCGTCAGCAGCTGGGCGACCTCGTGGGCTCCTCCTTCCTCCCGATCGCCGGGATCCTGCTCATCGTGGGCGCCGGCGGCGGCTTCAAGGAGACGCTCGTCAGCACCGGCGTGGGCGACGTCATCGCCTCGGGCATCTCCGACGCGAACCTCGACCCGCTGCTCGCCGGCTGGCTCGTGGCCGTGCTGATCCGCGTGGCCACCGGGTCGGCGACCGTCGCCACGATCACCGCCGCCGGCATCATGGCGCCCATCGCCGCGGGCCTCGACCCCACCCACGCGGCCCTGCTGGTGCTCGCCATCGGCGCCGGGTCGGTGTTCCTGTCCCACGTCAACGACGCGGGCTTCTGGCTGGTCAAGGAGTACTTCGGCATGACCGTGGGCCAGACCTTCAAGACGTGGTCCCTCATGGAGACCACGCTGTCCGTCGTCGCCCTCGTGGCCGTGCTCCTGCTCGGGCTCGTCGTCTAGCGACGGCGCGCCCCTGCCGACGGCTACGGACCTCTGGGGTCCGTAGCCGTCGGCGTCTCAGGGCTGCGCCGGTCGCCGTCAGCGGGTCGCGGCGAGCGCGAGCCGCCGGCGGGTGCCGGCGAGCGCGAGACCCGCGGCCAGCAGGAGGGCGGCGAGGCCGGCCAGGCCGGCGTCGGCGCCCGTGCGGGCCAGGGTCGGGACACCGTCGGTGCCCGTGCCGTCGGTGCCGGCGGTGTCGACACCGCCGGTCGCACCGGTCATCGCGTCGACGTCAGCGGCGCCGGTGGTGCCGGCGTCCGTGCCGCCGGTGCCGACGCCGCCCGGCAGCGTCACGACACCGCCCGGCGACGTGGGCACGCCGCCGCCGAAGCCGCCGCCCGAGCCGCCGCCCGAGCCGGCGCCCGGCGCGGTGGTGCCGTCACCCGGCGTCGTCGGGCCCGTCGGGCCCGTCGGGCCCGTCGGGTCGGTCGGGTCGGTGCCGTCGCCGCCGTCGCCCGGCGTCGTCGGGCCCGTCGGGTCCGTCGGGTCGGTGCCGTCGCCGCCGTCGCCCGGCGTCGTCGGGTCCGTCGGGTCGGTCGGGTCGGTGCCGTCGCCGCCGTCGCCCGGCGTCGTCGGGTCGGTCGGGACCACGCCCGCGGCGCCGTCCTCGAGGATGTCGTCGAGCAGGCCGTCCTCGCCGACGACGGAGGCCACGACCCCGCCGAGGTCGCCCTCGAGAAGCTCGTCCACGGTGCCGTCGAGGTCGTTGACGACCTCCTCCAGGAGACCGTCGGTCAGGCCCGCGGACGGCGCGTCCGGGCCGAGCACGTCGTCCAGCACGCCGTCCTCGCCGAGCACGGCGTCCACGGTGCCCCCGAGGACCGGCTCGGTGCCGAGCGTGTCGTCCAGCCGGCCGGCGGTGTCGCCCACCGTGCCGGCGACCGCGTCCAGGCCGCCGTCCTCCAGCACGTCGTCCACCAGGCCGTCCTGGTCGAGCGCGCCGTCGGCGACCCCGTCCAGGTCGCCGGCGACGAGCTCGTCGAGCACCTGGTCGACGTCGCCGACCACGGCCTCCACCGCACCGTCGGTCAGCCCCGCCGTGGGCTCGTCGGCGCCCACGAGGTCGTCCACGACGCCCTCCTCGCCGATCACCGCGCCCAGCGTGGCCTCGAGCGCCGGGCCGGTGCCCAGGGCGTCGTCCGCGGCGCCGCCGACGGACGTGACGTCCTCGGCGACCGCGTCCAGGCCGCCGTCCTCGAGCACGTCGTCCACGACGCCGTCCTCGCCCGTGACGTCGCCCACGACGGCGGGCACGTCGCCCGCCAGCACGTCGTCGGCCGCGGTGTCGACGTCGTCGACCACGGCCTCCACGACGCCGTCGGTCACGCCGCCGGAGGGCTCGTCCGCCCCCACGACGTCGTCCACGACGCCGTCCTCGCCGGCCACCGCGTCGAGCGTGTCCTCGACCGCCGAGCCGGTGCCCAGGGCGTCGTCCACGGCGCCGCCGGCGTCCGTCACGTCCTCGGCCGCCGCATCGGCGCCGCCGTCCTCGAGCACGTCGTCGACCACGCCGGCGTCACCGGTCACGTCGTCCACGACGGCGGGCACGTCGAGCGCCGCGCCGTCCTCTACCGTGTCGGCGGCGTCCTGCGCGGCCGTGTCGACGAGGTCGTCGGTGGTGGTGGCGTCGGGGGCGTCGGCACCCACGACGTCGTCGACCAGGCCGCCGTCGCCGGCGACCTCCTCGACCGTCTCCTCGACGGGCTCGGTGTCGACCGCAGGGAGGTCGACGTCGGTCTCGACCTGGACGTCCGGGAGCTCCTCCGAGACGCCCGAGAGGTTGACGGCGACGGAGGTGTCCTCGCCGAGGTTCGCGTCGAGGACGTCGCCCTCGGCGGCGTGGGCCGTCACGGCCCCGGCGACCAGCAGGCCGCCCGCGACGAGCACCGTCTGCACGGCTCGTCTCGCGTTGCTGTTCATGTGTGTCTCCTGCCAAGGAAAGGAATGACGTGGTCGTGCGTCGGCAGGGCGCCGACGGCGGTGCGTGCCGCGCTCGGGCGCGCGGCGCGACCAGGTCAGGCAGGAGAGACGGGGACGTCGAAGAACGTCGACGTGTGACGCGACAGCGTCTCGGCCGCGGCGAGGAGCCACGAGGTGGCGCCGGCCGTGGCGGCGGACGCCAGGTCGGCCGCCGCGCCGTCGAGACCGCGCAGCGGAGAGGTGGAGGTCGAGGAGCTCTGGGCGCCGCCGGCAGCGGGCGCCGGGGCCACCGGCGCGGCCGGGGCGGAGGTGGGCACGTCCGTCGACGTCGGGGCCGCGGCCGCCGCGACGGCGGCCTCCACAGCGGCGACGGCCGTCGGCGTCCCGCCGCCGGCGAGGGCCACGCCGGCCCCGGCGGGGGTCGCGGCGGCGGCCGGGGCGTCCGCCACGACGGTGGTGCCGGCCGGGGCGGCGGCCGCCTCCGGGGCGGCCGCGTCGGCGACGGTCGGGGCGGTGGTCGGGGCACCGGCCGAGGGGTCCGCGGCGTCCTCCGAACCCGGCACCGAGCCCGGCACCGAGCCCGGCACCGAGTCCGGCACCGACGGCAGCGCGGGGGCCGGGACGGAAGGGGTGACCGGACCCGTCCCGGGACTGAGCACCGGGTCGGTCACCGGGCCGGTCACCGGGGCGAGCGGGTCCGTGACCGGCTCGACGACCGGGACCAGCGGGTCGACGACCGGGGCGAGCGGCGCGCCGATCGGCGTCACCACCGGCTCCAGGACGGGCTCGAGCGGGCGGACGACCGGCGCGACGACCTCGACCACGGGGTCGGTCACCGGGGCGACCGCGTCGAGCACCGGCGTCAGCGCACCGACGACCGGGGTCAGCGTCTCGCCGACCACGCCGGTCACCGGCGCGACCACGGGGGCGACGGCATCGAGCACCGGCGTCGTCACCCCGAGCACGGGCCGCAGGCTCCCCGTGACCGGGGCGAGGACGTCCGCCGCGCCACCCGTGACGGGCGCGAGCGCCTCGGTCGCGGGCCCGGCCACGCCGGCCACGGGGTCGAGGAGCCCGCCCGCGAGCTCGCCGACCGGGTCGACGACGGGAGCGACGACGCCGTCGACCACCGGGGCGAGCACCTGCTCGACGACGGGGTCGGTGACCGGCCGGGTGACGGCGCCCACGGTCTCGGCGACCGGGGCGACGACGCCGGCCAGCGGACCGTCTGCAGCGGGCCGCTCGGCCGGCTGATCGGCCGGCTGCTCCGCGGCGGGCGAGGTCGCCGGCTTCGACGCGTGCTCGGCCGGCCTCGGCGCCGCGGGTTTCGGGGCGGGCTTCGGGGCGGGCTGGGCCGCCGCAGGCTCGGGCGCCGGCTTCGGCTCAGGCTTCGGCTGGGCCGCCGCAGGCTCGGGCGCCGGCTTCGGCTCGGGCTTCGGCTGGGGCGCCGCGGGCTTCGGGGCGGGCTTCGGCGCGGCGACCGCCTTGACGGTGTCGGTGACGGGCTTCGTCGCCGTCCGCACGGTGTCGGTGACGGGCTTCGCGACGTGCTCGACGGTCGCCGTGACCGGGGAGAGCACGTCGCCGAGCCCGGGCCGCTCGTCGGCGGACGCCCCGGCGGCGAGCACGACGCCGAGCGCGGTGGCCCCGCACGCCCCGGCCGTCGCGGCCGCGGCGCGCACGAGCCACCGACGCAGGCCCCCTGGCCTGGCGGCGCGCTCGACGCGTCGTGTCATGCTTCCCCCCTGCTCCCGCGGGAGCGACGCCGGGCGGCAGCCCGACGCGTCACCGTCGGTCCGGCCACGAGGGCCGGTGCAGCCAGGGTGCACAGCCCCGCAGAGCCTCGCAACCGATAGCCGCGGGGTGCCTCGGGACCCCTGTGCGGGGGGCGGGCGCGGGGCCGCCAGGGGCCGGGCTAGGCCACGGTGGTGCCGAACGCCAGCCCGAGCACGTAGGTGACCGCGGCCGCGCCGAAGCCGATGGCGAGCTGGCGCAGCGCCCTGGTCAGCGGCGACGTGCCGGACAGCAGGCCCGTGATGGCCCCGGTGACGAGCAGGGCCACGCCCACCAGGACGGCCGCGACGACCACCGCCGTCAGGCCCTCGAGGCCCAGCAGGTACGGCAGCACCGGGATCACGGCGCCGGAGGCGAAGAAGCAGAAGCTCGACAGCGCGGCGCCCCACGCGGTGCCGTGCGTCTCGAGGTCGTCGGCCTCGACGCCGGCGTCCGCCTCCGCGTCATGGCTCGCGTGCAGGTCCCGCGCGGTGGGGGCGACGGGGACGGCGCCGGTGCCGGTCAGCGTGCCGGTGGCGGCGAGCCGGGCCAGGACGGCGTCGGCGTGCCCCTGCGCCTCGGCGGCGGCCATGCCGCGCGCCCGGTAGACCAGCGCGAGCTCGTTGGCGTCGACGTCGAGGTGCGGCAGCGCCCGGGCGGCGTCGGCGGCCGGCGAGGATGCCTCGAGCAGCTCGCGCTGGGAGCGGATGGAGACGAACTCCCCCGCACCCATCGACAGCGCCCCGGCGAGCAGGCCGGCGAGGCCCGTGAGCAGCACGGTGTGCTGCGCCGCGCCCGAGGCGCCGATGCCCAGCACCAGGGCGAGGTTGGACACGAGGCCGTCGTTGGCGCCGAAGACGGCGGCGCGGAACGTGCCCGACAGCCGGTTGCGGCCGCGGGTGGCCAGCCCGCGCACCACCTCCTCGTGGATCTTCTCGTCCGCGGCCATCGCCGCGGTGGCGTCCGCCTCGTCGACGTAGCCCGAGCGTGCCTCGGCACGCTGCGCGAGCGCGAGCACGAACACGCCGCCGAACCGGCGGGCGAGCCAGCCCAGCGCGCGCGTGCGCAGGTCGCCCCGCAGCGGGCGGCCGACGTCGTCGCCCAGCAGGTCGAGCCAGTGCTGCTCGTGGCGGCGCTCGGCCTCGGCGAGCGCGAGGAGGATCTCGCGCTCCTCCCCCGAGCGGCGTCCCGCCAGGTCGCGGTAGACGGCGGCCTCCGCGCGCTCGTCGGCGAGGTAGCGGCGCCACCGGCGCACGTCGCCCGGCGTGCGGCGGCGTGACGGGTGCTGGCCGGCGGCGCGCTCGGCGGGGGTGGGGGTGGCCATGCCCGCATGATCCCGCCGCGCGGGGTCCCCTCGGTTTCGCCCGTCCCAATCCGCGGACCGCTGCGGACGGCGTGCCGACGCCGTCCGCGCGCCGGCCGCCGCCGTGACGTCCCGCGACGCCGCCCCGCCGCGCGCGTGCCCGCCCCGCCGCGGCGCGTCGGCGCCCGGATGGTCGCTTGTGTCGGCGGCGCAGGGCAGAATGCCTGCCCGTGATCATCGTGAGCACCGACGGATCGTGCCTGCGCAACCCGGGTGGGGCGATCGGCTGGGCCTGGGTCGCTCACGACGGCGGCCGTTTCGACTCCGGCGGCGCCGCGTCCGGCACCAACCAGGTCGCCGAGCTGACCGCCGTGCTGCGCGCCGTCGAGGCGCACCCCGGCGCCGAGCCGCTGCTCATCGAGGCCGACTCGCAGTACGCGATCCGGTGCGCGTCCGAGTGGATCGAGGGCTGGCGGCGCAAGGGCTGGCGCACCGCGTCCGGCTCGCCGGTGAAGAACCTCGAGCTCGTGCGCGCCATCGACCGCGCGATCACGGACCGCGAGGGTCCCGTGCGGTTCCGCTGGGTGCGCGGCCACGTCGGCAACCCGTTCAACGAGCGGGCCGACGAGCTCGCCGGCCTGGCCGCCCGCGACTGGGCCGCGGGCCGCGGCGAGATCGGCTCGGTGCTCATCGCCGACCTGCCCGCCGACGGCGACACCGCCGCCGGGCGGCCGCGCGCCGACGAGCCCGTCGCGGCCGGCGCCGAGCGCCGGCGCGCCGGCGCCCGCGAGGCCGCGCCTCAGTGGGAGCTCGGCACCCTCTTCGACTAGGCCGCTTCGACTAGGCGGCTTCGCGCCAGGGGACGGCCCCCGTGCGCGCGGCGTCTCGCGGCCGGGTCGCGGCGTACCAGCCGGCCAGCAGCAGCACCATGAGGGTGACGTCCACCGCGTCGCCCGCGTAGTACATGAGCTGCGCCCCCTGCCGGGCGTCGTCCCCGGCCACGCCGGCCGGCGGGTGCGCGTAGAGCCGCTTCGCCAGGACGGAGTGGGCGGCCACGAACGCCACCAGCACCGCGGCCCGCACCCGCACGGAGGCCCGGTGCGGGTCGGGGTCGACGCCCACGAGCGCCGCGGTGAACAGGTAGCCCGCGGCCAGCACGTGCGCGTGCACCGCCGCGTGCACCGGCACCGACGCGTGCATCGCGGCGTACAGCCCGGTGGCGTAGAGCAGCCACAGCCCGCCGCCGTGCAGCATCGCCGCCGTCACCGGGTGCGCGAGGACCCGCACGGGCCGCGCGCGCAGCGCCCGGGCCAGCCGCCGGGCGCCCCCGACCGGCAGGGCGCGCAGGGCGACCGTCACCGGCGCGCCGAGCACGAGCAGCAGCGGCGCCAGCATGCCGAGCAGCACGTGCCCGGCCATGTGCGCCGTGAAGCCGGTCCGCGCGGCGGCGGCGAGCGGCCCGACCAGCGCGCCGCCGGCGCAGACGAGACCCGCGTACCAGGCCACGGCGCGGCCGGCCGGCCAGGGCCCGCGGCCCCGGGCGCGCGCCAGGCCCATCCCGTAGGCGACGCCGGCGGCCACCAGCAGCAGCACCACGGCGGCGTCGAGCACCGCCCAGCCGGACGGCGCGAACCCGCCCGCCCCGCCGTGCCCGCCCGGGTGGACGTGGCCGGAGCCGTGCCCCGCCACGGTCAGCCCGCGGCCCGGGCCGGGCGCGTGCGACGCAGCACGACGAGCCCGGCCACCAGCAGCAGGGCGGCCGACCCGATCCACACGACGTCGTACAGCAGCAGGTCCACGCCGTAGCGGACCTGGTGGATGCCGAGCAGCTTGTGGTTGACCACCCCGTCGAACAGCTGGAACAGCCCCACGCCCGCGACCACCGCACCCACCCACCGCGACCAGCGCACCACGGCCCGGCGGCGCACGTCGGCCAGCAGGAACAGCCCCGCGACGGTGACGAACCAGCCGACGGCGTGGAACACGCCGTCGGCCAGCAGCGCGACCTGGGTCGTGGACAGGTCGTAGAAGTGGTGCCACTGCAGGCCGAGGTGGAACACGAACAGGTCGATCATCGACGCCGCGACACCGCACCCGAACAGGACGCCGGAGACCACCGTGCGCCGGTCGGGGTCGACGGCGGCGCTCCCGTCCGCCGGGGTCCCGCGGCCCGTCCCCGTGCCGGCCATGCGACCTCCCGTGCTCCGACGTCGACGCGGCCATCGTCGGGCCCGCCGCGCCCGGCCGCATGCCCGGCGGCGTGCCGATCCGTGATCGACTGGACCCGTGCTCACCGTCCGCCACGTCTCGCCGCGCCGGCTCGACGTCGCCCTGACGCTCGCGCCGTTGCGGCACGGGCCGGCGGACCCCACCTTCCACCGGGCCGCGGACGGCTCGGTCTGGCGCACCTCGCTGCTGCGCACCGGGCCGGTGACGCAGCGGTTCGTGCCGGCCGGGCCGCACGAGGTGCTGGTGCAGCTGTGGGGCGACGGCGCCCGTGAGGCCGCCGACGGCGTGCCGGCGCTGCTGGGCGAGGACGACGACGCCGCCGGGTTCGCCCCGCCGCCGCAGCTCGTCGACGCCCACCGGCGGGCCGTCGGCATGCGGATGGCGCGCAGCGGGCGGGTGCTCGAGGCGCTCGTGCCCGCCGTGCTGGAGCAGCGGGTGCAGACGGTGACGGCGCACCGGGCCTGGCGGTGGCTGGTGACCCGTCACGGCTCCGCGGCCCCCGGCCCGGCGCCCGACGGCATGCGCGTGGTCCCCGACGCCCGCGCGTGGGCCCGCGTCCCGGTGTGGGACTGGCACCGGGCGGGCGTCGACCCGGGCCGCGCCCGGACGGCGGCGCGGTGCGCGCAGGTGGCGCCCCGTCTGGAGGAGGCCTGCGGGATGACCGCCGCCGAGGCGCGGGAGCGGCTCGAGAAGGTGCCCGGCGTCGGGGTGTGGACCTCGGCCGAGGTGGCCCAGCGGGCGTTCGGCGACGCCGACGCCGTCTCCGAGGGCGACTTCCACCTGCCCGCGGCGGTGGGCTGGGCGCTGGCCGGCGAGCGCACGGACGACGCCGGGATGCTGCGGCTGCTGGCGCCGTACGCGCCGCACCGCCACCGGGTGGTCCGGCTGCTCACGCTGGAGGGCAGGGCCGTCGCCCCTCGCCGCGGGCCCAAGCTGCCGATCCCCGACTACCGCCGGTTCTGACCCCCGGCCGGCCGGCCCGGTCGGCCCCGTGCCCTCCGAAGACGCGCGAGGCCACCTCCCGCTGCGGGGAGGCGGCCTCGCGAGCCAGGTCGCGCGGTCAGCGCTCGACGACGTCGTCCTCGCCGAGCACGACGGTCTCGTCGCGCATCGGCGCGGCCGCCTCGGCGGCGGTGCGCCCCACCAGCGTGGTGCGGCGCGGGTTCGCGATCGAGCGGTAGCTGATGTTGTGAGCCTCGGCCATCGGTCCTCCTCGTAGCTGCGCACGGGCTGCGGTGCACGCGGTCCGGCCCGCGCCGTTGCGGGCGAGGCGTCCATTCTGGAGCGATACCGAGTGTCGTCACCACCGGAGCGTCGCCAGCGGGCGTGTGAGACGGCTCACCCCTGCGGCGGAATGATGCGGCTCCGGGGTCTCGCGCACCGCGAGACTACGTCTCACGTCCCGTGCGTCGCGCTCTCACGCCGGCGACCGCGGCCCTCCCGCGGGCCGGCTCGGGCGGCGCACGGCGACGCGCTGCGCGACCATCGCCCCATGGCCATCACCCCTGCCGCGGACCCGCAGCTGGTGCTCCTGCGCCACGGCCAGACCGAGTGGTCCGCCTCCGGGCGGCACACCGGGCTGACGGACATCCCCCTCACCGCCGCGGGCGTGGAGCAGGCCGGGCAGGCCGCGCGGGCGCTCGCCGCGTACGAGTTCGCCGCCGTCTACACCTCGCCGCGCGATCGGGCGCGGCGCACCGCCGAGCTCGTCGGCCACCCCGACGCCGTCGTCGACGCCGACCTCGCCGAGTGGGACTACGGCCCCGTGGAGGGCAGGACCTCCAAGGACCTCTCCGGGATGCTGGGGCACGACTACGAGATCTTCGCCGACGGCGTGCGGGTGCTGCCGCCCGACCCGGAGCGCTCCGGAGGCAGCCCGGGCGAGCTGCTGGGAGAGGTCCGGGCGCGGGCCGACGCCGTCGTCGCCCGGGTCGAGCCGACGCTGGCGGCCGGCGGCAACGTGCTCGTCGTCGCGCACGGCCACCTGCTGCGCGTGCTCGCCACGGCGTGGGTCGGCACCGACCCGCGGCTGGCCGCCCGGCTGGAGCTCGGCACCGCGGCGATCTGCCTCCTCGGGCACGGCCACGGGCTGCGCACGATCGAGGGCTGGAACCTGCCGCCGACGTCCTGAGCCCGGCGCCGACCCCGAGCCGGCCCCCGGGCGGCCGCCTGCCAGGCCCGTGGTAGCGTCGCCGGGACTTGGCAGGACGCCCGGTCCCATCAATTCTGGGAGCATCCGTGGACATCCCGCAGGTCGTGACCGACGACGACGTCGACCTCGACGCCTGCGCCGCCGAGCCCATCCACGTCCCGGGCGCGATCCAGGCCCGCGGCGTGCTGCTCGTGCTCGACGACGGCACCGTGGTCCAGGCCTCCAGCAGCGTCGCCGCCCTGCTCGGGGTCGACGTCGAGGCCGTGCTCGGCCGCCCCGTCGAGGACGTGCTGGGCGCCGAGGCGGCCGAGCACCTGCACCTGGACGAGGCCGCCGCGACCGGGCCGCTCGCCGACAACCTGCGCCGGGTGACGGTCCAGGGCCGGCCGTGGGTCGCCACGGCGCACCGGACCGCCGCCGGGACCGTCATCGTGGAGCTGGAGCCGCTGGCCTCCGACGCCCCCGACGCGGGCGAGGCGTTCCGCACCACGTACGCGCTGCTGCGGCAGGCGTCGTCGGCCGCGTCCCTGCAGGCCCTGTACGACCAGACGGCCCAGGGGGTGCGGCAGCTCACCGGCTTCGACCGCGTGATGGTCTACCGCTTCGACACCGAGTACAACGGCGAGGTCGTCGCAGAGGCCCGCCGCGCGGACCTGGAACCGCTGCTCGGCCTGCACTACCCGGCGTCGGACATCCCGCCCCAGGCCCGCGCGCTGTACGAGAAGAGCTGGCTGCGCCTCATCTCCGACGTGCGGGCCCGGCCCGCGCAGCTCGTGCCGGTGCTCCACCCGCGCACCGGCGAGCCCGCCGACCTCACGTTCGCCGGCCTGCGGTCGGTGTCGCCGGTGCACCTGCAGTACCTGGGCAACATGGGCGTCGGCGCCTCGATGTCCATCTCGCTGCTCGACGAGGGGCGCCTGTGGGGCATGGTGGCCTGCCACCACCACGCCGGCGCGCACACCCCGTCGCTGGAGGTGCGCGCCGCGGCCGAGACGCTCGCGTCGGGCCTGTCCCTGCAGATGGTGGTGCGCGCCGCGGCCGACCGGGCGCAGCGCGCCCAGGCGATCTCCGCCGAGCTCGCCGCGCTGACCTCGCCCGTCGCCGACGAGCCGGTGGCCGAGGCGATCGCGCAGCCCGGGCTGCTGCGGCTGCTCGACGTCGACGGCGCCGCGCTGCGCGCCAGCGGCGTCCTGACCACGGTGGGCGCGGTGCCCGACGCCGTCGAGGCGGTGCTCGAGACGGCCCTGGCCGCGGGCACCGACGTCTTCGCGTCGGATGCGCTGGCCGCGCGCCACCCCGCGCTCGCCGACGGCCTCGGCGAGGTCGCCGGCGCGCTGGTCGTGCCGCTGCCCGACGGCGACGCGCTCGCCCTCTTCCGCCGGGAGGTGACGCGCGAGGTCACCTGGGGCGGCGACCCGCGGTCGAAGACCGTCACCCGCGCGGACGACGGCTCGGTGCGCATCGGGCCGCGCCGGTCGTTCGCGCAGTGGCGCGAGGTCGTCCACGGCACGTGCCGGCCCTGGACCGACGACGACGTCCAGTCGGCCGTCGCCGTGCGCCGCCTCGCGGTCGAGGCGCTGTACCGGCGCTCGCGGCCGGAGATCGGCGCGGCGCTGGCCCTGCAGCGCTCCTCCCTGCCGGACACGCTGCCGCACCCCTCGGGGTGGCAGATCCAGGCGCGGTACCGCCCCGCCGACGGCGGGCGCGTCGGCGGCGACTGGTACGACGCGTTCCCGCTGCCGGACGGCCGGATCGCCCTGGCCATCGGCGACGTCGCCGGGCACGGCCTGGGCGCGGCGTCGGCCATGAACCAGCTGCGCAACGGCCTGCGCTCGCTCATGGTCGCGCACGGCGCGGCCGCGCCGGCCGTCGAGGCCCTCGACCGGCTGGCCAAGCAGCTGCTGCCGGACGACATGGCCACGCTGCTGGCCGGCGTCCTCGACCCGGCGACCGGGACGTTCGACTACGTCAGCGCCGGCCACCTGCCGCCGCTGCTGGTGGGCGGCGACGACGCCCGCTGGGTGGAGGTGGCCCGCAACCCGCCGCTGGGGTACCTGCGCGGCCCGCTGCCGCAGAACGAGGTGAAGATCGGCGACGGCCAGTCGCTGCTGCTGTACACCGACGGCCTGGTCGAGCGCCGCGGCACGCGGATCTCGCGGCGGCTCGAGGAGCTGCGGGCCACCGCCGAGGTGGTGCTGGACCTCGAGGTGCTCGAGCACCGGCTGTCCGGCCTGGAGTCCGAGGACGACTCGACGACGCTGCTGGTGACCGCGGACCAGCTGGAGCAGGAGCAGCGGCGGGCGTCCTGACGTCCGTCCCCTCGGGCCGCCGCGACGCCGCCACGGCGCCGCCGCGGTCAGCGGCCGAAGCGGTCCGGGTCCATGAAGTCGACCGCCGTGTACGGCGTCTCCCCCACCGTGATCTGCGCGAGCAGCTCGCCGACGCCCGCGGCGTGCTTGAAGCCGTGGCCGCTGTCGCCGCCGGCGACCACGAGGCGGGGGTCGCCGCCCGGCCGCCCCACGAGGAACTGCTCGTCGGGCGAGTTGGTGATCATGCAGGGGATGACCTTGACCGGCACGGGGTCGATCTGCGGGAACGCCGCCGCGACGGCCTCGGCGAGCATGTCGACGTCGCGGCGCGGGTGGATGTACCTGTCCAGCTCGTCCGGGTCGGTGTCGGAGAACAGGCTGGCGCCCTCCCACAGCCCGATCTTGACGTGGAACCCGTCGCCGCTGCCGTGGCCCCACAGGCCGCTGCCGTCCGGCAGCTCGTAGACGAAGGACGGGAAGTCCGCGATGTCGAACGACGCGGTCGCGTCGGCCCTGGGGGCGAACCAGTACAGGGGCGTGCGCCGCGGCGTCAGCGGCAGGTCGGGCAGCAGCTTGGCGTTCCACGCCCCGGCGGCGACCACGGCCTGCGCCGCCTCGAACGTCACGGTCGGCGTCACGACCCGGACGCCGCCGTCGACGAGCTCGACCGCCGTCACGCGCGTGCCGGGGTAGATCCGCGCGCCGGCCTCGGCCGCGGCGCGGCCGTGGGCGCGCACGTTCTTCTCGGGGAAGCAGATGCCGCCCTCCGGGTCGAGCGCCGCGACCGCCGCGGGGTCCGACGCCGCGTACTGCGGGTAGGCGGCCACGAGCTCGTCGTGGTCGAGGTGCGTGACCGGCACGCCCGCGCCCTCGGCCGCGGCGACGGTGCCGGCGACGGCGCTCGAGCCGGCCGCGCCGACGTTGAGGCAGCCGCCCTGCACGACGTACGTGTCGCCGTACCGCTCCCCCAGCGCCGTCCACAGCTCGAGAGACTTGCGCGCGACCGGCGCCAGGCCCGGGTGCTCCTTGCAGGCCACCCGGAACAGCCGCGTGAGCCCGTGCGAGGACCCCAGGTCGTGCCCCACGTCGAACCGGTCGATGCCGACGACGTCGACGCCCCGCTCCGCGAGCCGCCACAGGGCGGCGCTGCCGAAGGCGCCGAGCCCCACGACGACGACGTCGGCGGTGATGGTCTCCATGCTGGTCCTCTCCTCGTGCCCCGCTCCCGCGACCGGGCCGATCATGCCCGCCCGGCGCGCCCGCCGCGGCCGGTGTCCGTCCCGCCGTGCGAGGCCGGTCGTGCGGGGTGATGGTCGTCGCACCCGACGGCTGCCGGAGAGCGCCGGCGGCTGGGCTACCGTAGGCAGGTCGCCGGCGACGCCGCCGCTGTGACGGCGGTGCGCCGCCGGGCAGCGAGCGAGAGGAGACCCCTGCGTGACCGTCACGCACGCACCCGGTGCCGAGCTACCCCACGTCGTCGTCGTGGGCGGTGGGTTCGCGGGCCTGGCCGTCGTCAAGGGGCTGGCCGGCGCGCCCGTCCGCATCACCCTGGTGGAGCGCCGCGTCTACAACACGTTCCAGCCGCTGCTGTACCAGGTGGCCACCGGCGGGCTCAACGCCGGTGACGTCACGTACTGGCTGCGCGGGCTGCACCTCAAGCAGCCCAACGTGCGCGTGGTCCACGAGCACTTGGTCGGCATCGACCACGACGCGAGGCGCATCCGGCTGCTGAACGACGAGTGGGTCGACTTCGACTACCTGGTCGTCTGCAACGGCGTGACCGCGAACTTCTTCGGCACCCCGGGCGCCAAGGAGCACGCGCTGCCGATGTACTCGCGCTCGCAGGCGCTGCGGATCCGCGACCAGCTGTTCATCCGCCTGGAGAACTCGGCGTTCAGCGAGACCAAGGACGACGGCCTGCGCGTCGTGGTCGTGGGCGGCGGCGCCACCGGCGTCGAGGTGGCCGGCGCGCTCGCCGAGCTGCGCACCGCCGGGCTCGCCCCCGCGTTCCCGGAGATCCACGGCGACGCGTTCGAGGTGAAGATCGTCCAGCGCGGCACGGAGCTGCTCAAGGCGTTCCACCCGCGGCTGCGCGAGTACGCCGCCCAGGAGCTCGAGCGGCGCGGCGTGTCCCTGCACCTGGGTGCCGGCGTGGCCGAGGTGCGCCCCGACGGCGTGCTGCTCACCGACGGCACCGAGATCCCGGCCGACCTCGTGGTGTGGTCGGCCGGCGTCGGCCCGCACGCCGAGGTGGACGACTGGGACCTGCCGCGCGCCAAGAACGGGCGCATCGTCGTCGGGCAGGACCTGCAGGTGGAGGGCCGGCCGGGCGTCTTCGCCATCGGCGACATCGCCGCCACCCCGGACGACCTGCCGCAGCTCGCCCAGCCCGCCATCCAGGGCGGCAAGCAGGTGGCCAAGAACATCCGCGCGCTGCTCGAGGGCCGGCCCACGGAGCCGCTGCGCTACTTCGACAAGGGCACGATGGCGGTGATCGGCCGCCGCGCGGCCATCGCCGAGATCGCGATCCCGGGCACCAGCGCCCGCATCAAGCTCACGGCGGGCCTCGCGTGGCTGGTGTGGCTGTTCGTCCACATCATGTCGCTGGTGGGTCCCCGCAACAAGGTCACGACGCTGGCCGGGCTGGTGACCCGCTACGGGTTCCCGTTCCACCGCCGGCCGATCCCGATCGTCGGCGAGGTGCCCACCGTGCGGCCGCCCAAGCGCGAGCCGGAGCCGCACGAGGCCGAGACGACGGACGTGAGCCAGGCCGAGCCCGCCCGCCAGGACACGGGCGCGGCGCCGTCGGACCACGCCGCGCAGGAGGCCGACACCGGCGCCCGCCGGCGCTGACCGCTCCCCTGCCGAGATAGAGAGCCCCCGCGCCGAGATAGAGAGGTCAGTCTCTATCTCGGCGCGGGGGCTCTCTACTTCGGCCGGAGGGGCCTCTATCTCGGCGGGAGGGGTCTCTATCTCGGCGTCGGGGCGGCCGGGGCGGCGGGAGCGCCGCGGCGCCGGCGCACCGCCGTCGTGACCGCGTAGCAGGCGAGGATGACGGCCACCAGCCCGGTCGTCGCGGCGATCTGCGTCCGGGCGGCGGCGTCGGACAGCATGAGCACCAGCAGCCCGGCGAGCGCGGCCAGCACCAGCCACGTGAGCCACGGGTAGCCCCACATGCGCAGCGGCAGGCGCCCGCCGGGCGCCTGCGCCTCGAGGCGCGGCCGCAGCCGCAGCTGCGCCACCGCGACGAGCACCCACACCACGAGCAGCGCCGACCCGACGGCGTTGAGCAGCACGCCGAGCAGCGCCTCGGGCAGCAGCCAGTTGAGCAGCACGGCGACCACGCCGAACGCGACGGACACCCACACGGCCACCACCGGCACGTTGCGGCGCGAGACGCGCGCGGCCACCGGCGGCGCGTCGGCCCGCTCGGCCAGCGAGAACAGCATCCGCGAGGTGCCGTAGACGTTGGCGTTGAAGGCGCTCAGCAGCGCGAGCACCACCACGACCTCCATGGCGCGCGCGGCCCAGTCGAAGCCGGCGAGCTGCAGCACGGAGACGAACGGCGACTGCAGCGCCGCCGCGTCGTCCCACGGCACCAGCAGCACGATGATCGCCACGGAGCCGACGTAGAACAGCAGGATGCGCCACAGGATCGTGCGGGTGGCGCGGGCCACGGCGGTGGACGGGTCGCGCGCCTCCGCCGCGGCGATGGTGACGATCTCGATGCCGCCGAACGCGAAGACCACCACGAGCAGCCCGGCGGCGATGCCGGACCAGCCGGCCGGCGCGAACCCGCCGTGGGCGGCCCAGTCGGCCAGCGCGCCGCCGTCCACGGGGATGACACCCACGACGACGAGCACACCGACGACGAGGAAGGCGACGATGGCGGCGACCTTGATCGCGGCGAACCAGAACTCGGTCTCGCCGAAGTTCTTCACGCCGGTGAGGTTGAGCGCGCCGAGCACGGCGACGACGACGGCCGCGACCGCCCACTGCGGCACGTCGGGCCACCAGCCGCTGACGATGCCCGCGACCCCGGTGACCTCGACGCCGAGCACCATGATCAGCATGAACCAGTAGAGCCAGCCGAGCAGGAAGCCGGCCCAGCGGCCGAGCGCCGCCTCGGCGTACACGGAGAACGAGCCGGAGGCGGGCAGCGCCGAGGCCATCTCGGCCAGCATGCGCATGACCAGGACGACGAGCGCGCCGGCGATGGCGTAGCTGACGAGCACGGCAGGGCCGGCCGTCGCGACGCCCACCCCCGAGCCGAGGAACAGGCCGGCGCCGATGGCCGAGCCGAGCCCCATCATCGTGAGGTGGCGGGTGCGCAGGCCGTGGGCGAGCGGCTCGCCCGTGGTCGTGCCGGGGGCGGGCGGGGTGCCGGGCGCCGCGGGCGTGGTGCTGGGACGGGTCACGGCGTTCCACCGTAGTCGTGCCGGGCGCCGCCCGCCCCGCGCGGCCGGGGGCGGGCGGCCCGGCTGGGCGGCCCCGCGGACCGCCCAGCCGGACGGTGCCGGGTTCAGACGGCGGGCACGTCCCGTCGGCGGAACCCCACGAGGGCCGCCGCGGCGAGCACCACCGCGACCACGCCGAGCCCCACGAGGCGGGCGACGTCGACGTCCTCGGTGAGCGGGTCAGGCACCCACCAGTACGGCGAGACGCCGCGCGCCCAGTCGGGCAGGCCGAGCAGGTCGGCGAACATGCCCACCACGAACAGCCATGCGAGCAGCGCCCACAGCAGCGGCGTCGCGCGCGGCACCCACGCGTAGACCGCGGCGCCCAGGGCGAGCAGCACCGCGAGCGCCGGCAGGTACACCGCGCCCAGCTCCACCAGCTCGCCGAAGGCGGGGTCGGTGACGCCGGTGGCGGCGGCGCCCGCCCAGAGCGCGAGCACGCCGCTGAGCAGCACGACGACGCCGCCCACGGTGGCGACGGCGAGGTGCGCGCCGAGCCAGCGGGCGCGGGAGACCGCCGTGGCCAGGACGTACTCGGCGCGGCCGGCCTGCTCCTCCGCCCGGGCCCGCAGGGACGCGGCGACGGCGTAGGCGGCGGCGCCGAGCGCCGCGTACAGGCCGATGACCCACAGGAACGCGCGCACCAGGTCGCCCTCACCGAGGATCGCCGCGTAGAGGGGGTTGTCCGCCAGGGTCTCCATCATGTCCGGCAGGGAGCTGAGCACCCCGCCGGTGGCGAACCACATCGCGCCGAGCCCGAGCGTCGTCCACAGCAGGCCGCCGCGCTGCTGCCGCCACGCGACGGCGAGCGGGCCGCGCAGGGACGCGGCGGCGTCGGCCCGGCCGCGGCGGGCGGCCACGAGGCCGCCGCCGTGGTCACGGCGGCCGGCCAGCACCGCCGCGACGACGAGCAGCCCGACGGTCGCCGCGACGCACAGCCCCAGCGGCCACCAGCGCAGGTCCACGAAGACGCGCGTCTGCTGGACCCAGCCGATGGGCGACAGCCACGACAGGGCGCTGCCGTGCCGGCCCTCCGCGCTCCCCTGCACGTCGCCCAGGGCGCGCGCCGCGAACGCCGCGCCGAGCACCGCGAGCGACAGCCCGGTGGCCGTGCGCCCGTGCTCCGCCACCTGCGCCGCCACGAGCGCGACCGCCGCGAAGACGAGCGCCCCCAGCGCCACGGCGCCGGTCATGGCGAACGACTCGCCGGCGGGCAGCCCGCCCCCGGCGGCCACGACGGCCCCGGTGACCACCGCGACCACCGCCTGGACCGCGGTCACCAGCAGCAGCGCGGCGACGGCCGGCGCGTGCCGCCCCACCGCCCCGGCGCGCAGCAGCTCCGAGCGGCCGCTCTCCTCCTCGGCGCGGGTGTGGCGCACCACCTCGAGGATGCTCAGCACCGCCAGGGCCAGGACCATCCACAGCACGAGCTCGTTCGCCACGGCCGCGCCGACGGTGTAGGCGTCCAGCCCGTACCCCGGGCCGGCCATGGTGACCATCGCGGGCGTCCGCATGAGCACCGCCCGCGCCTGCATCCCCCGCGGGTCGTCGGCGAGCACCGCGTACTCGCCGAGCGCCGCCAGGTACAGCACCGCGACGCCGGCCACCCACACGAGCAGGCGCCAGCGGTCGCGGCGCAGCGCGAGGCGCAGCATCCCGGCCGTACCGGTCAGCGCCGACGTCCAGGCGGGCCGGGCGCGCACCAGCGGCCCGGGCGCCACGACGGCGGTCATCGCGCACCCGCCGTCGTGCGCCGGCGCGCGGCCTCGCCGGCGCCCGGGGCGCCGGCGGCGTCCGCGTCGCCGTAGTGGCGGAGGAACAGCTCCTCGAGCGACGGCGGCGCCGCTGTGAACGACCGGACGTCGAGGCGGCCCAGGGCGGCGAGCAGGCCGCCCACGTGCGCGGCGTCGACGTCGAGCTGCACCCGGGTGCCGTCCTCCGCGGGCGTGGCGGCGACGTCGTGCACCCCGGGCAGCGCGGCGACGGCCGCGACGGCCGCGCCGTCGCCGCCGACGACGGCGGTGACCGCCGAGCGGGTCAGGTGCCGCAGCGCGGCGAGCGTGCCGGACTCGACCGCACGCCCGGCGCGGATGATCGTCACGGTGTCGCACACCTTCTCGACCTCGGACAGGATGTGGCTGCTCAGCAGGACCGAGCGGCCCCGCTCCTTGGCGGCACGCAGCTCCTGCATGAACACCGCCTCCATGAGCGGGTCCAGGCCGCTGGTCGGCTCGTCGAGCACGAGCAGCTCGACGTCCGAGGCGAACGCCGCGACGAGCGCGACCTTCTGCCGGTTGCCCTTGGAGTACGTGCGGGCCTTCTTGGAGGGGTCGAGCTCGAACCGCTCGAGCAGCTCGGCCCTGCGGCGCGGGTCCGCGCCCCCGCGCAGGCGGGTGACGAGGTCGATCGCCTCACCACCGGTGAGGTTGGGCCACAGGCTCACGTCGCCGGGCACGTACGCCAGGCGGCGGTGCAGCGCGACGGCGTCGCGCCACGGGTCGCCGCCGAGCAGGCGCGCGGTGCCGCCGTCGGCCCGCAGCAGACCGAGCAGCACGCGCAGGGTGGTGGACTTGCCGGCCCCGTTGGGGCCGAGGAACCCGGCGACCTCGCCCGGCCGCACGACGAGGTCGAGCCCGTCCAGGGCGCGGACCGTGCCGAAGGACTTGCGCAGGTCGTGGATGTCGATCACGGGAGCGGTCATGGGTGACCCTCGCCTTCTTCTTCCCTGACGTCGGGGCCGGTACCGGCGCGCCTGCGTGCGCCGGTACCGATGGGGACGGGGCCCGGGCGCCGGCCGGGTCAGGCCGGCGGGTCCGGGACGTGCACGAAGTCGTCGAGCATGCGGCGACTGGTGAGGAAGCCCTCCGTGTAGAGCTCGATGGAGGGCAGGGCCATCTGGTCCAGGTACCGGCGCACGGCGGCGCCGACGTCGGCGGCGTCCTGCGGCGGGTCGAGCGTGACCGACAGCAGCAGCGCCCCCAGCGCGGACAGCACGAGGTAGCGCGCGCGCGCCTTCTCGTCCCGGCTGGGCCGCGCGATGCCCTGCTCCACCGCCTCGGCGGTGTACTGCTCGGCGTCGGCGATCATCTGCTCCACGAACGCCCGCCCGACGGCGCCCCCTGCCTGCAGCGACCGCAGCACGTAGGCCACCAGCGGGGCGAACTCCGTCTCGGCCGAGGCGAGCACCTCGATCAGCCGCCCCGAGGTGGCGGCCGCGAGGTTGCGCCGCTTGGCGTCGCGGATCCAGGCCAGCACGTGCTGGTCGCACGCGGCGTGCAGCTGCTCCTTGGAGCCGAAGTGGTGGACGACCAGCGCCGGGCTCACCCCGGCGTCGGCGGCCACCGTCCGCAGCGACGCCCCGAACCCCGAGCGGGCGAACCGCAGCACCGCGGCGTCGCGGATGCGGGCCCGGGTCGTGAGGTCGTCGACGGCTGAACGCATGTTCAACACGCTAAACGGCCGTTCAACGGATGGCAAGACCCGGGAGCCGCCGACCGGACGAGGCACGTCCCCGCCCGCCGCTCGTCGTCGGCGCCGCGGCGTGGGACGATCGGCGTCGTCGCCCTCGCGGCCCGCCCCGGGCCCCCGCCGGAGAGGAAGCCCCCATGCCGTCCGCCCTGTTCGTCTGCGTCCACAACGCCGGCCGCTCCCAGATGGCCGCCGGGTTCCTGCGGGAGCTGTCCGGCGGGGCGGTGGAGGTGCGGTCCGCGGGGTCCGTGCCCGCCGACCGGCTCAACCCGGTCGCCGTCGAGGCGATGCTCGAGCGCGGCATCGACATCCGCGACGCGCAGCCCACGGTGCTCACGCCCGAGGCGGTGCAGGCGTCCGACGTCGTCGTGACGATGGGCTGCGGCGACGCCTGCCCGATCTTCCCGGGCAGGCGCTACGAGGACTGGGAGCTCGAGGACCCGGCCGGCAAGGACCTGGACACGGTGCGGCCGATCCGCGACGACATCGAGCGGCGCGTGCGCACGCTCCTGGACGAGCTCGGCGTGCAGCCGGTCGCCTGACGCCTCGCCCGAGGCGGCGCGGCGTCGGGCGGCTCGCTGCGGCGGGCGGCCTCAGGCCGCCCGGCTCGCCTCGCCGCGCAGGCCGTCCACGTGCCCCTGCAGCCGCGCCAGTGCCGCCGCGGCGTCCGCGTCGACGACGGCGACCTCACCGGCGACGAAGCGCAGCTGGGCCGCGGCGGCGTCGAGCGCCACCTGGGCGTCGAACAGCGCGGCGGCGGCGCGCCCGTCCGCGGCCTCGACCTCGTCGGTCGCACGGGACAGGGCGGTGCGAGCCTCGGCGGTGGCGGCGCGCACGGAGGCGACGGCGTCGCGGACGTCGTCGCGCAGGTCCGCCGGCAGCGGGCACGGCAGGCGCTCGGCCGCGTCGAGGTCCTGCTCGATGGCCTGGGCCCGCGCCTGCGCGGCCACGACGTGCGGCTGGACGGCGGCGACGATCTGGGCGGCCTCGGCGGCGGTGGCCGTGGCGCCGAGGGGCAGCATGCCCGCCAGGGCGAGGAGGCCGGCCGCGGCGACGCGCGCGGGCGCGAAGGCCCGCAGAGGCGTCGTCGTCTCGCTCGTCCTCGGTGACATGCCCCCATTCTGGCGCCCCAACCTGGACGAACACAGGGAACAGCGGGTGAACGTGTGGAGATGTCGGACACATGCTCCGGTGGCCGGGCGGTGACGCCCGGCGCGGCGCACCGGCCCCGGGGCCGGCCCGCGGCCAGGATCCCTCCCGTGGACCAGCTCGCCCGCCGCCTCGGCACCGCCGACGCCGTCGTCATCGGACTCGGCGCGATGATCGGCGCCGGCGTGTTCGCCGCCTTCGCCCCCGCGGCCCGGGCGGTGCTGCCCACGGGCGCCGCCGGCGCGCTGCTGGTCGCCCTGGCCCTGGCGGCCGCGGTCGCGTACGCCAACGCCACCAGCTCCGCCCAGCTCGCCGCGCAGCACCCGGCCTCCGGCGGCACCTACCTGTACGGCCGCGAGCGCCTCGGGCCGTGGTGGGGGTTCGTGGCCGGGTGGGGGTTCGTGGTCGGCAAGACGGCGAGCTGCGCCGCGATGGCGCTGACCTTCGCCGCGTACGCCGTCCCCGCCGGCGCCCCGGAGCCGTGGCGGCGCCTCGCGGCCGCCCTCGCCGTCGTCGCCCTGGCGGCGGCCGGATACCGCGGCGTCACCCGCACCGCCCGGCTGGCCCGGTGGATCGTCGCGTTCGTGCTGACGGCGCTCGCGGTGACCCTCGTGGTGGCGTGGACGGGGCGCGGGGTCGTGGCGGGCACCGGACCCGCGCCGCTGACCACCGCCGGGCCCGCGACACCGAGCGGCTGGCTCGGCGTGCTGCAGGCCGCCGGCCTGCTGTTCTTCGCCTTCGCCGGCTACGCCCGCGTCGCCACGCTCGGGGAGGAGGTGCGCAGCCCGCGCCGCACCGTCCCGCGCGCGATCGGCATCGCCCTGGTGATCACCGTGGTCCTGTACGCCCTGACGGCGGCCACCCTGCTGGCGGTGCTCGGCCTGGACGGGCTCGCGGCGTCGACGGCGCCGCTGTCCGACGCCGTGGCGCACGCGCCGTGGGCCGGCGCGCTCGTGCGGGCGGCCGCCGCGGTGGCGTCCCTCGGCGCGCTGCTGGCGCTCCTGGCCGGCGTGAGCCGCACCGCCCTGGCGATGGCGCGCGAGCGCGACCTGCCCCGCCCGCTCGCCGCCGTCCACCCCCGCCACCGGGTGCCGCACCACGCCGAGGCGGCGGTGGCGACGGCGGTCGTGGTGCTCGTGCTCGCCGTCGACCTGCGCGGCGCGATCGGGTTCAGCTCGTTCGGCGTGCTCGTGTACTACCTGGTGGCCAACGTGGCGGCGTACACCCAGACCGGCGCCGACCGCCGGTTCCCGCGCGCGCTGCAGGTGTTCGGCGCGGCGGCGTGCGCGGCGCTGTGCCTCACGCTGCCGACGACGGCGGTGCTGGTGGGCGTGGCCGTGCTCGCCGTCGGCGTCGCCGGCCGCGCCGTGCGGCTGCGGCTGGCCGGCTGACGGTCCGGCCGGCACCGCCGCCGGTGCCACCGGCGGCGGCCTCCGTGGGCGCTCAGTCGCCGGAGCGGCCGTGGGCGACGCCCGTCGCGAAGCCGACGCCGGCACCGACCCCGAGGGCGACCGGCTGCGGGCCCGCCGGCACCGCGCAGCAGCTCGCGCCCGCGTCCCCGTCCGCCGCGGCGGCCAGGTCGGTGGAGCACACGCCGGTCTCGGGCAGGTCGAGCTCGACGGCGTCGGCCGCGGCACGGTCGCCCGCCAGGGCGGCGGCGACCGAGCGCACCTGCTCGTACCCGGTGGCCAGCAGGAAGGTCGGCGCGCGGCCGTAGGACTTCACTCCCGCGAGGTAGAAGCCGGCGTCCGGGTGGGCCAGCTCGCGCTCGCCGTGCGGGGGCACGGTGCCGCAGGAGTGCAGGTTCGGGTCGATGAGCGGGGCCAGCGCCCGGGGCGCCTCGACCACGGGGTCGAGGTCCAGGCGCAGCTCGCGCAGCATCGCCAGGTCGGGCCGGAACCCGGTGGCGTCGACGACCACGTCGGCCGGCAGGTCGAGCGGTCCGTCCACGCCGTCGCGCCGCGCGGAGCCCAGCACGCGCACGGCCGCGCCGCCGTCGAGCACCTCGAGGCGCTCCACCGACGCGCGGGTGAGCAGCGCGACGCGCCCCGCCGCGACGGCGTCCCGCAGCCGCGTGCCGAGCAGGCCGCGGGCGGGCAGCTCGTCCGCGGCGCCGCCGCCGTACAGGCGTCGCGGCGAGCCGCCGCGGATCGCCCAGGTGACCCGGGTCCCGGGCTCCGTCTCGGCGAGCTCGGCCAGCGCGAGAAGCGTGTTGGCCGCGGAGTGGCCCATGCCCACGACCACGGTGCGGCGCCCCGCGAACCGCGCGCGGTCCGCGCCGAGCACGTCCGGCAGCGGGCCCGACAGCAGCCCCGCCGCGGCGACGGCGTCCTCGCCGACGGCGGGCAGCCCGCTCGTGCCGACCGGGTTGCGCTGCCCCCAGGTCCCGGAGGCGTCGACCACCGCCCGCGCCAGCACGTCGGTGACCTCCCCGGCCGCGTCGACGGTGCGCACCCGGTAGGCCAGCCGGTCGCGGCCGAGCGAGCGGGTGCGGTCCGCGCCGTCCCGGGCCACCGCGACGACACGGATGCCGTAGCGGACGCGCGGCGCCAGGGCCGGGGTGGCGGCCAGCGGCGCGAGGTAGTCGCGCACCAGCTCCGCGCCGGTCGGCAGGGCGTCCGGGTCGGGCTCGGCCCACCCGGCGGCCCCGAGAAGACGGCGCGCGGCGGCGTCGACGTCGTACCGCCACGGCGAGAACAGCCGCACGTGGCCCCACCGCCCCACCGCGGCGCCCGGGCCGTCGCCCGCCTCCAGCACCAGCGGCTCCAGCCCGCGCTCGAGCAGGTGCGCGGCAGCGGCGAGCCCGACCGGGCCCGCCCCGACCACCACGACCGGCAGCGCCTGCGACGTCGTCGCGCTCATCGACCCACTCCATCCATCGACATACTTCGATCGGTGATGGCCGCAACGTATCCATGAACATCGATGGATGGCAAGATGGACGCATGACCTCGACCACGCAGCCCCGGCCGCTGCCGATCGCCGCGGGCTCCGCGGAGGGCGCGGCGTGCTGCGCGCCGCTCGTCCGCGAGGCCGTCGACCCCGCCGTCGCGCAGGAGGTGGCGCGCGTCTTCAAGGCGCTCGGCGACCCCACGCGGGTGCGGCTGCTGTCGATCGTCGCGGCGCACGACGGCGGCCAGGCGTGCGTCTGCGACCTCACCGAGCCGGTCGGGCTGAGCCAGCCCACCGTCAGCCACCACCTCAAGATCCTCGTGGACGCCGGCCTGCTCGCCCGCGAGCAGCGCGGCCGCTGGGCGTACTACTCCGTCGTCCCGGGCGCGCTCGACCGGCTCGCCCAGGGGCTCACGGAGACGCCCGCCCGCTGACGGCGTCGCCACCGTCGGCCCGGCGTGGGCCGCTCAGCCCGCTTCGGCCGCCCAGCCGGCGCCGGCCGCTCAGCCCGCGTCGGCGAGCAGGCGCCGGGCCGCGCGGGCCAGCCACGCGGCGTAGGAGCGCTGGAAGACCTCGAGCGCCGGCGCGAACGGGCGCAGCCACGCAGCGGCCGGCCGGCTGAACAGCTCGACCACCCACCACAGCCGCCCGGCGTCGTCGCGCTCGACCGCGAACAGCTCCTCGCCCACGAGCACGTGCCCCGGCAGCGTCCCGTAGCCGAACCCGACACGGCGCGGCCCGCGCTCCACCCAGACCACGTCGCACGGCTCGTGGAGCCGCAGCGGCCCGACGCCGAGGCGCGTGTCGACCCGCACGCCGGGCGCCGCCACGGGGGCCGAGGTGTCGAGCCGGATCCGCGCGGCGGCGTGCACCTGCCACGTCAGCAGCAGCTGCCCCACGCGCTCGAGGTCGGCCGACTGGCGCGGGCCGCGGGACAGCGGCAGCCGCACCCGGACGTGCCGGTAGCCGGCCGGGAAGGGGCCGTGCCGCGTCGCGCCCACCCCGGGGTAGGTGAAGGTCACGTCCGCACGGTGCCACACCGGCGCTCCATGCGCCGGGAGCGCGGGCGGCCGCGTGCGTGCCCCGGGGTGCCGCCGCCGCCGGCAGGCCCGCTACGCTGCGGCCCATGGGGGACCCGACGGCCGAGACGCTCTTCCTGCCGGCCGCCTACGACTGGCTGTGGACGGCGACCGTCCTGCTCGCGGTGGTGGCGGTCGTCGACGTGCTGCGCCGCAGGACCATGGCGCCGGCCACGACGCTGGCGTGGACGATCGTGGTGCTGCTCCTGCCGCTGGCCGGGCCGGTCCTGTGGCTCGCGTGGGGCCGCCGCGCGGCCGCGACCTCCGCGGCGTCCGACTCCTGACCCCGGGCGCGACGCACCGGGCCGGACGCCGGATCGCGCACCCTCCCACCTCCCGCACTTCCCCGCGCGAGCGGCGGCGCCGTGCCGCAGGCTGAGCGGCGCAGCACGACCGCGCCGCCACCGGTGGCGCCTCCGCCCGACCGGGAGGCCGCATGACCACGCCGACGACCACGCCGCACCCCGACACGACGCCGACGACGGCGTCGCACCGCATGCCCGCGCCGCAGCCGCGCGGCCCCGTGAGCACCACGCTGCTCGCCGCCCTGCGCTCCGGCACGCCCGACGAGCTCGACCCGGGCGCCGACGGCACCGAGCCCCTCGCCCCCGTCGCCGCCGCCCTCGAGGCGGCCGGCATCGACGGCCCGGACGCCACCGCCGTCGTCCTGACCGAGGATGTCCAGCTCGCCCTGCTCGTGATGTACGAGCTGCACTACCGCGGCGTCGACGGCGTCGACGACGCCTGGGAGTGGCACCCCGGCCTGCTCGCGCTGCGCGCCCGCATCGAGCGGCCGTTCGAGGCCGCGCTGCGCGCCCGCGTGCCGCAGCCGGAGTGCGACGCCACCGACGCCGCGGGCGTCGCGGCCCGGCTGTTCCGGCTCGCCGCCGACGACGACAGCCCGAGCCTGTCGCGGTACGTCGCCCGCAAGGCCGACGCGGCCCAGGCGCGCGAGCTCATCGCCCTGCGCTCGATCTACCAGCTCAAGGAGGCCGACCCGCACACCTGGGCCATCCCGCGCCTGTCCGGGGTGCCCAAGGCGGCGCTGGTGGAGATCCAGTCCGACGAGTACGGCGGCGGCCACCCCGGCCACATGCACCACGAGCTGTACGCCCGCACCATGCGCGGCATGGGGCTCGACGACACCTACGGCGCCTACCTCGACGCCGCCCCCGGCGTGGCCCTGGTCGCCGTGAACGCCATGTCGCTGGTGGGCCTGCACCGCCGCCTGCGCGGCGCCATCGTCGGCCACCTCGCGGCGTACGAGATGACCTCGTCCATCCCGTGCCGCCAGTACAGCAACGGTCTGCGCCGCCTCGGGCACGGCGAGGACGTCACCGGTTACTTCGACGAGCACGTCGAGGCCGACGCCGTGCACGAGCAGATCGCCGGGCGCGACCTCGCCGGTCGCCTGGCCGAGCAGGAGCCGACGCTGCGCGACGACGTGCTGTGGGGCGCGGCGCTGTGCCTCGCCGTCGAGGGCGACGTCGGCGCCTACGCGATGGAGCGGTGGCAGCACGGCGAGTCCGCCCTGCGCGCGCCGCTGCCGCCGGCCTGAGGCGCGCCATGGCGACGACCACGATCTGCCCCGTCGCGGCCCGCTGGGTCAGCGACTGGACCGGCCCGCTCGGCCACCGGCTCGCCGAGGACGACGGCGTCGACGGCGTCGACGGCGACGGCGCGCGGGCCCGGGCCGGCCGGGCGGAGGTCTCGGTGACCCCCTGCCCCGACGGGCCGCTGCTGGTGCGCGGCCCGGTCACCGTCGTCGGGCCCGACGGCGAGGAGGTGCCGCGCCACCGGGCGACCGTGGCGATGTGCCGCTGCGGCGGCACGGCGATCCCGCCGTGGTGCGACGGCACGCACAAGGTCAACGGGTTCCGCTCGGACGACTGACCACGAGGCTCTGCGGCATCGCGGCGGGCGACGGTACCGGTCAGGCGTCCTTGAGCAGCCGGTCCGCGACGTCGTCGGCCACCTGCGCGGTGGCCCGCGCGATCTCCACGCTGCGCCCGAGGTACGCCGACGGGTCCAGCAGCGCCCGCACCTCGTCGACGGTGAACACGTCCATCACCGCCGGCTCGGCGCCGAGCAGGTCGAGGAACGGCAGGTCCGTGGTCGCGGCCTTCTGCGCCACCGCGTAGACCACCTCGTGCGCCTCCTGGCGCCCGATCTTCTCGCCGAGCGCGAGCATGAGGGACTCCGAGCCGATCATCCCGGCCGACAGGCGCAGGTTCTGCCGCATCCGCGGGCCGTCGAGCTCGAGGCCGTCGAGCACCAGGTCGAGGCGGGCGAGCATGTCGCCGGCCAGCACGGTGGCCGACGCCGAGATGTCCTCCAGCAGCGCCGTCATCGCGCCGTTGGCCTCCTGGTCGTGCAGCATCGACTCCAGCGCCGGGGCCGCGAGGGCGCGCAGCTCGGCGGACATCGTCAGGATGTCGAGCGCGAGCTGCGGGTTGCGCTTGTGCGGCATGGTCGAGCTGCCCACGGTGCCCTCGGGGATCGGCTCGAACGCCTCGCCGAACTCCGGCTGCATGAGGGCGTAGACGTCCTTGCCGATCTTGCCGATCGTCCCGGCGACCTGCCCCAGCACCAGCACGTACTCCACGATGCCGTCGTTGATTGCCCGCGACGGCACCCGCATCGGCCGCAGGCCCAGCCGCCGCGCGACGCCCGCCTCGATGTCCCGGCCCGCCCCGCCGAACGAGGCGAACGTGCCGACGGCGCCGCCCATGAGCACGCAGAACAGCCGCTCCTCCAGCCGCTCCAGACGGTCGGCGTGCGCGACGAGCTCGTCCAGCCAGGTCGCCACCTTGAACCCGAAGGTGATGGGGACGGCGTGCTGGGAGTGGGTGCGCCCGGCCATGGGGAGCTCCGCCGAGAGCCGGGCCTGGCGCGCCCCGGCCCGCAGCGCGCGGCCGAGCAGCTGCTTGATCCGGGCGTGCGCGTCGCGCAGCACCAGCACGTCGGCCGTCTGGGTGATGTTCTGCGTGGTGGCGCCCCAGTGCACCCAGCCGCCGTGCTGGTTGCCCACGACGCGGGCGAACTCCTCGATGAGCGGCACCAGCGGGTGGCTCGCCTCGGAGGTCGCCGCGAGGACGCGCTTGATGTCCAGCTTCTCGATGCGGGCCGTCAGCGCGATGGCCCTGGCCGCCTCGGGCGGCACCAGCCCGGCGTCGGCCTCCGCGAGCGCGAGCGCCGCCTCGACGTCGAGCCGCGCCTGCCAGCGGTTCTCCCGCGTGAACAGGGCCGCGATGCCCGGGTCGGGCACGCGGCCGGAGGTGAAGCGACCGAACGGCGCGACGATCATGCGGGCCTCCTCGGGCGGTGCGGCGACGCCTCGATTGTGACGTACGCGCCCGCCCGACGACGCGCGCCGGGCGGGCGAAGCCGGCGCGGCGCGGACGTGGGCGCGCGTCCGGGCGTGCCCGCGCGGCGCACGGCCGGGGACGGACGTCGGGCGCCCCGTCCGGCGGACGGGGCGCCCGACGGCGTCTGCTGAGGTGCGGGGAGGGTCAGTCGGCGCCGTGACGACCCTCGCCGTCCCGGCCGTCGCCGTCCGGGTCGGCGCCGTCGCGCACCGCGGCCTCGCGCAGCTCGCGGCCGCGCTCGATGTCCTCCTGCCGCTTGGCCTCGCGCTTCTCGCTGGCCTTGGTGTCGCGCGGGGGCAGCTGCACGGTCTCCTCGGCGGGGATGCCGCCCTGCAGCTCGCGGCCGCGCTCGATCTCGGCGTCCAGCTCGGCGCCGAACAGCAGCGCCAGGTTGGTGATCCACAGCCACAGCAGGAACACGATGATGCCGGCGAGCGTGCCGTAGGTGGCGCCGTAGTTGCCGAACTGGGAGACGTAGAAACCGAAGGCGGCCGAGGCGAGGATCCAGACCACGATCGCGACGATGGCGCCGAGGCTGATCCAGCGGAACTTCGGCTGCCGGACGTTCGGGGTGGAGTGGTACAGGATGGCCACGAGCAGCACGACGAGCAGCAGGATCACCGGCCACTTGGCGATGTTCCACACCGTCAGGGCGGTCGACCCGAGCCCGATGGCCTCGCCGACCGCCTGGGCCAGCGGGCCGGACAGGACCATCGCCGCGACGACGACCGCCGCGATGATGATGCCGACGAGGGTCACGAGCAGCAGGACCGGGCGCAGCTTCCAGACCGGGCGGCCCTCGTCGATCTCGTAGACCCGGTTCATGGCCCGGCCGAAGGCGCCGACGTAGCCGGACGCCGACCACAGGGCCAGCGCGACACCGAGGACCAGGGCGAGCCCGGCGCGGCCGCCGCCGCCCGCGGCGTTCTCCACCAGCGGCGTGATGATTTTCAGCACGTCCTCGGGCAGCACGCCGCCGAGGGTGGTGAGCACCTGGTCGACCATCTGCTCGCCGTTGCCCAGCAGCCCCAGGAGCGACACCAGCGCCAGCAGGGCCGGGCCCGTGGCCAGCACCGCGTAGTAGGTCAGGGCCGCCGCGAGGTCGAGGCACTGGTCCCGGGAGAACTCACGGATCGTGGTGCGCAGGACGTAGAGCCACGACGGCTTGTCGAGGTCCGACGGGGAGTCGGGCTTGCGGGCGTCGTCGGGGGGCGGGGCGGCGGCCCGTGCTGCCGCGTTGCCGGTGTCGGTCATCGTGGTTCCTCCTGGTCCCGGGAAGGTCCGTCGGGCCGCCGCGGGGCGGCCGGCAGCGCCAGGGCGCCCGCCGCGGTGGCGGGCGCCCCGACGAGGTGGGGTCAGGCGCCCCGGGCCTGGTCCTTGACGTCGCCGGCCGCCTGCTGGCCGTGCTCCTTGACGTCGCCGGCCGCCTGCTTGCCCTGCTGCTTGACGTCGTCGACGGCCTCCATGGCCGACTCGCGCAGGCCCTGGACGTTCTCCTGCACGGGCTCGCGCAGGTTCTCGGCCACGCCGCCGGCGGCCTCCTTGACCTCGTCGACGAGCGGCGCGGCGGCCTCCTTGGCACGCTGCGCCACCTCGGCCTCCTTCTGGCTCGCCGGCACGAGCGACGCCGCGATGAGGCCGAGGCCGAAGGCCACGAGCCCCGCCGCCAGCGGGTTGCCCTGCGCCTGCTCGCGCACCGTCTGCGGCGCGCCCTGCACCGCGTCGCTCACCGTGCCGGCAGCGCCCCGCGCGGAGTCGGCCACCGAGGACGCCGTGCCGCGCACGCTGTCGGCCGCCGACGAGGCGGTGCCGCGCACGCTCTCGGCCGCGGAGTGGGTGGTCGACTGGGCGGTGCCCATCACTCGCTCACGCACGCGGGACATGCCGCCCTTGACCTTCTCGGTCTGCCGGCGGGCCACCGAGGCCGGGCGCACGCGGTCGCCCAGCGTGTCGACGTCGCGGCTGAGCTCGTAGCGCGTCCGCTCGATGTCGGCGCGGATCTGGTCCGGGTCGCTGCTCATCGGTTCTTCTCCTCGTGTCCTTGGAGTGCGTTCGGGATCTTCTTGAGGGAGTCGGTGGTCTCCTCGAGGCCCGGGGTCTGCTTGAGCTCCTTGCGTCCCCGCGAGGCGAGCACCGCGGCGACGATCCCCCAGATGACGGCGACGATCACGGCCGACCAGCCGCGGTTCACCAACGCGCCCAGGCCCCACCACAGGGCGATCGACAGGAACAGGATCGTCATGTGCCCGGCGTAGCCGGCCCCGCCGAGGAACCCGGCGCCCTTGCCCGCCTTCTTGGCCGAGGCCGTGGTCTCCGCCTTGGCGAGCTCGATCTCCTGCCGGATCAGGGTGGACAGGTCGCGGCTGACCTCGGCGAACAGCTCACCGATGCTCAGCCCCTCCGGGTCACCGTGCTTGCCCGCGGCGGGAGCGTCCGCGCCGGGCAGGCCCGTGGCGGGCATGCCCGTGCTCGGCACGGCGCCGCTCCCCCCGAGGCCCGCGTCGGGCACGCTCGCGTGCGCGGGGCCGGTGCGGGGAGTCTCAGGTCCCAGGGACATAGCCACCGCCTGCAGTGCTCGGGTTGCCGACGGTGCCCGTGCCGGTCCCACCGGTCGTGCCGGTGCCGCCCGACGTGCCGTAGCCGGCACCGCCGAAGGTGCCCGAGCCGCCGGGAGCGCCCGCCGTGGTGCTCGTCGTCGTGCCGTAGGTGGCGCCGGTCGGGACGCCGGCGGTCTCCGTCAGGCCCGCCGTAGGGTTGCCCGCGGCCGTGCCGACCGAGTGCTGCGGCGCGTACTCGCCGTACTGCTGGCCCGACTGCTGGCCCGACTGCTGGCCCGACGAGGAGCCGGCGTCCTTGGCCCCGCGCAGCAGGCGGCCGACCACGAGGCCCGCACCCGCCGCGACGGCGAGGAAGACACCCGGCCGGCGACGCGCGTAGTCCTGGACGTCGCGCAGCACGTCGCCCGGCTCGCGCTGCTCGAACCAGTCGGCGACGCGCCCCACGACGTCCTCACCGCGCTTGGCCAGGTCCGTGGCGTAGCCCGGGTCGTCGACGGCGCTGCCCATCTGGCCCAGCTCGGTGCCGATCTGGCGCAGGGTGCCGGCGAGCCGCTGCTGCTGGGTCGACGCCTGGTCGGTGACCTCGCTGCGGGCCTGGTCCACCAGGCTGCGGGCGCGCTGCGTCGCCTCGTGCGCGACGTCGCCCGCCTTCTCCTTGGCCTGCTGGGCCACCTCGCCCGCCTTCTCCTTGGCGTCCTGGGCGACCTCCTTGCCGGCGTCGCCGGCCTGGGACGCGGCGCCGGAGACGCGCTCCTTCACGCCGCTGTCGCCGCCGCTGCTCTCCTGGCCGGTGCCGGCGGGCGTGCCGCTGCCCGGCAGGCCGCCGGGGGCACCGGCCGTGGTGCCGTAGGTGGCGGACGACGGTGCGGTCTCGGGCGTCGTCGGCGTGCTCGGCGGGTAGCTCGGCGGCTGCCCACCCGGACCGGACGGCGTGCCGCCCGTACGCGGGAAATCGGTCTCGCTCATGTGATCCCTCCGGGTCAGCCCGCGGTCTCCGCGGGCGCTGGTCCCGGGCGGGCAGCACGACTCTCAGGGCGCTGCCCTCCCGGTCGGCCGCTTCGTGACCTGCCATCGACCATGGCCCGATCTCGGTGCGCTCACAATTCGTGCGGGAAGAAAGTGCTCAGGTCAGGGCCCTGCGGACCGTGCGGCGGCGGATGTCGGCGGGTCGCGCGAGGCTTGGTCCCGGCGCCCGACGCCGGTCGTCGAGCGCCCTGACGGAGCGGTACGAGCCACACCGAGCGGGAGGAGTCACGATGAGGGAGAGCACCAGTACCGGGACCGGCGGCGCGGGCGCCGACGCCGACGCGCCGGGCGCGCCCACCGTCGGGATCGCGCGCCTGGGGACCGTCGTCCTGGACACGCCCGACCCGGCGCGGGACGCCGCGTTCTGGGCGGCCCTGACCGGCGGGGAGATCACCGACACCGAGGACGACTGGTACGAGGTGCGCACCCAGGACGGGTGGCAGCTCGCCTTCCAGCTGGCGCCCGACCTGGTGCCGCCGCAGTGGCCGGGCCAGGAGCACCCGCAGCAGCTCCACCTGGACCTGCGCGTGCCGGACGTCGCCGCGGCCACCGAGGAGGCTCTCGCCGCCGGTGCCCGGCTGCTGCGCGAGAACGAGACCTGGAACACCCTGGCCGACCCCGCGGGGCACACGTTCGACCTGGTCGCGTCGGCCGAGGTGGCCACGACGGCGGTGTGGGGCGTGTCGTTCGACGTCGCCGACTCGAGCGAGTCCGCCCGGTTCTGGGCGCAGGTGCTGGGCGACCCGGTCGAGTACGACGGCGCCGAGGGCGCCATGCTCGGGGGCGGCAAGGCCGTGATGTTCCAGCGGGTCGAGGGCTACCAGGCCCCGGACTGGCCGGACCCGGCACGCCCGCAGCAAGGCCACCTGGACCTCGTGGTGCCGGGCGGCGACCTCGACGCCGCGGAGGAGGCCGTCATCGCCCTGGGTGCCCGGCGGCTGCCGGGCGAGGGCGAGGGGTTCCGGGTCTTCGCCGACCCGGCCGGCCACCCCTTCTGCCTCTGCCGCTGACGCCGCCGGCGTCCGGCAGCAGGGACACGAGCAGCACGGACACGAGCAGCACGGACACGAGCAGCACGGACACGAGCAGCACGGACGCCGAGACCCGGATCCTCGGGCGAGTCCCGCGGGGGAATCGCCCAGGAATCCGGGTCTCGGCGTCGGTGGGTCCGGCGGGCGTCAGCCCGCGCCGCGGCGGCTGCTGATCACGCCGGTGTCGAACCCGGCCAGGAGCAGCCCGCCGTGGAAGCGGGCGTGCTCGATCTTCACGCAGCGGTCCATGACCACGTCGAGGCCGGCGGCCTCGGCGATCGCGGCGGCCTCCTCGTGCCACGACCCGAGCTGGAGCCACAGGGTCTTGGCGCCCGCGTCGACCGCCTCCTGCGCGACGCCCGGCAGGTCGTCGTGCTTGCGGAACACGTCGACCAGGTCGGGCACCACGGGCAGGTCCGCCAGGGACCTGTAGACGGGTCGCCCGAGGATCGACTCGGCCCGCGGGTTGACGAAGTAGACGTCGTACGGCGAGCTCGACAGCAGGTAGGTGGCCACGAAGTAGCTGGCCCGCGCCGGGTTGTCGCTCGCGCCGACGATGGCGATGCTCTTCGTCGCGCGCAGGATCGCCAGGCGCTCGGGCGCGCTGGGCCCCTGCCACGTGCGGGCCGGGGTGCCGCCGGCCACGGCCGGCGTCGGCGTCGGTGCCGCCGGCGCGCCGGGCAGGGCGCAGGCCGCGCCGCCGAGGGTGTCCGTCGTCGTCATCGCGTCTCCCCCGTCGCCTTGGTGAGGGCCTGGTCCAGGTCCCAGATGATGTCCTCGACGTCCTCGAGCCCCACCGAGATGCGGACGAGGTCGGCCGGCACGCCCGCCGCCTGCAGCTGCTCGGGCGTGAGCTGCTGGTGGGTGGTGGACGCCGGGTGGATGACCAGCGTGCGCGCGTCGCCGATGTTGGCCAGGTGCGAGGCGAGCTGCAGCGACTCGATGAACGCCCGGCCGGCGTCGCGGGCGGCATCCGCCGGGTTCTCGGCGCCGGCCGCCGGCTTCACGCCGAACGCGAACACCGAGCCCGGGCCGAGCGGCAGGTACTTCCGCGCCCGCTCGTGGTGGCGGTGGCTCGGCAGCCCGGACCAGGTCACGTAGGCCACGCGCGGGTCGGCGTCGAGCCACTCGGCCACCGCGCGGGCGTTGGCCAGGTGCGCGTCCAGGCGCTGCGGCAGCGTCTCGACGCCCTGCAGCAGCTGGAAGGCCGACTGCGGCGAGAGCGCCGGGCCGATGTCGCGCAGCTGCTCCGAGCGCAGCTTGGTGAGGAACCCGTACTCGCCGAAGTTGGCCCACCACCGGATGCCGCCGTAGCTGGGCACGGGCTCGGTCATCTGCGGGAACTTGCCGTTGCCCCAGTCGAACCGCCCGGACTCGACGACGATGCCGCCGAGCGTGGTGCCGTGCCCGCCGAGGAACTTGGTCACCGAGTGGATGACGATGTCCGCGCCGTGCTCGATCGGCCGCACCAGGTAGGGCGTGGCCAGCGTGGCGTCGACGACCAGCGGGATCCCGGCGTCGTGCGCGACGGCGGCGAGCGCCTCGAGGTCGGCGATGTCGCCCGACGGGTTCCCGATCATCTCGGTGTACAGCACCTTGGTCTCGGGCCGGATCGCCGCGGCGTAGTCCGCCGCGTCCGTGCCCGCCACGAAGGTGGTCTCCACGCCGAAGCGGCGCAGCGTGACGTCGAGCTGGGTCACGGTGCCGCCGTAGAGCTGGGCCGAGGCGACCACGTGGTCACCGGCGCCGACCAGCGCGGCGAAGGTGATGAACTCCGCCGACATGCCGGACGCCGTCGCCACCGCGCCGATGCCGCCCTCGAGCGAGGCGATGCGCTCCTCGAGCGCCGCCACGGTGGGGTTGCCGATGCGGCTGTAGATGTTGCCGTACTTCTGCAGCGCGAACAGGTTCGCGGCGTCGGCGGCGCCGTCGAAGACGAACGACGTCGTCTGGTAGATCGGCACGGCGCGGGCGCCGGTGGTGGCGTCGGGGATGCCGCCGGCGTGCAGCGCACGCGTGCGGAACCCGAAGCGGTGGTCGGTCATCGGTTCTCCTTCGGGGTGCGGGCGGCCGCGACGGCCTGGCGGACCTGGTCCACCGCCCACGGGTTCTGCAACGACGTCGTGTCGCCCAGCTCGTGACCATCCCACAGCTGGGCGAGCAGGCGGCGCAGGATCTTGCCGCTGCGGGTCTTCGGCAGCTCGGGCACGACGACGACGTGCCGCGGCTTGGCCACGGGCCCGATCTCGCGCGCCACCTGGGCGCGCAGCTCGTCGGCCGACGGCGCGGGCCCGCGCGCCGCCACGACGAACGCCGCCACGGCCTGGCCGGTCACCGGGTCCTGCACGCCGGTCACGCCGGCCTCGCCGACGCCCGGGTGCGCCACGAGCGCGGACTCGATCTCGATGGTGGACAGCCGGTGCCCCGAGACGTTGACGACGTCGTCGAGGCGCCCCAGCACCCACACGTAGCCGTCGTCGTCGACCGTGGCGCCGTCGCCGGCCACGTAGTACGCGCCGTGCTCGCCCTTGCCGGCGTACTTCGCCCAGTACGAGTCGCGGTAGCGCTCCGGGTTCCCCCACACGGTGCGGGCCATGCCCGGCCAGGGCCGGCGCACCACCAGCGTGCCGGAGCGGCCGGGGCCCACGGGCGCGCCGTCGTCGTCCACCACGGCCACGTCGACGCCGGGCAGGGCCACCGTGGCCGAGCCCGGCTTGAGCGGCGTGACGCCGGGCAGCGGCACGATCATCGCGGCGCCCGTCTCCGACTGCCACCACGTGTCCACGACCGGGGTCTCGTCGCGGCCGAAGTTGCGGCGGAACCACACCCACGCCTCGGGGTTGATCGCCTCGCCGACGGTGCCGAGCAGGCGCACCGTGGACAGGTCGTGGCCCTCCGGCAGCGTGTCGCCGAACCAGGTCATGAACGTGCGGATCAGCGTGGGCGCCGTGTAGTACACCGTGACGCCGTAGCGCTCGATGATCTCCAGGTGCCGCTCGCGGTGCGGGGTGTCCGGCGTGCCCTCGTAGATGACCTGCGTCAGGCCGTTGGACAGCGGCCCGTAGATCTCGTAGGTGTGCGCCGTGACCCACGCGAGGTCGGCGGTGCACCAGTGCACGTCGTCCGGCTTGGCGTCGAAGTGCGCCCAGTGCGCCCAGCTCGCGTGCGCGAGGTAGCCGCCGCTGGTGTGCACCAGGCCCTTGGGCTTGCCGGTGGTGCCGGAGGTGTAGATGACGAACAGCGGGTGCTCGGCGTCGAAGTACTCCGGCTCGTGCGTCTCGGGCTGGGCGTCGACGACGTCGTGCCACCACACGTCGCGGCCCTCGGTCCACGGCACGTCCGGGGTGTCGTCGCCGGTGCGGCGCAGCACGAGCACGTGCTCGAGGTGCGCCAGGCCCGCGGCGGCGGCGTCGGCGGCGGACTTGACCTCGACGGCCCTGCCGCGGCGGTACTGCCCGTCGGTGGTGACCAGCAGCTTGGCGCGGGTGTCCTCGAGCCGGAACCGCACGGCCTCGGCGGAGAAGCCGCCGAACACGAGGCTGTGGACGGCGCCGACGCGGGCGCACGCCAGCGCGATCACCACGGTCTCCACGAGCACGGGCAGGTAGACGACGACGCGGTCGCCGGGGCCGACGCCGAGCGCCGTGAGCGCGTGGGCCGCCTGGGCGACGCGCCGCTGCAGGTCGGCGTAGGTGACGCTCACGCGGTCGCCCGGCTCGCCCTCGAAGTGCAGGGCGACCTTGGCGCCGCGGCCGGCGGCCACGTGCCGGTCGACGCAGTTGACCGCCACGTTGAGCTTCCCGCCCATGAACCAGCGGGCCTCCGGCACGCTGAGCTCGCCGGTCGCCGGGTCGGCCACGGGCGGCGCCCACTCGTGCGCCGTGTGCCAGTCCTGCGCCCAGTCGAGGCGGCGGGCCGCCTCCTCCCAGAACGCGACCGGGTCGGCGGCGGCGCGGGCGTAGACCTCCGGCCCCACGTTGGCCTGGGCGGCGAAGGCGTCCGACGGCGGGTAGACGCGGGTCTCGACGAGGCGGGCCTCGGTCCCGGCCGCCGTGGCCGTTCCGGTCGCGGTCGTGTCCGTCGTCGTCATGCCCACCTCTTCAGCAGTCGCTTCTCCACCACGCCCACGAGGCCGTTGGTGATCGTGCCCAGCAGCGCCAGCAGCACGATGGCCAGCAGGATCCGGTCCACGCGCCCGTTCTGCTGCGAGTCGGTCAGCAGGAAGCCCAGGCCCATCGAGGACGCGATGAGCTCGGCGGCCACGAGGAACAGCCACGCCTGCGCGAGCGCCAGCCGCAGGCCGGACACCAGCGAGGGCAGCACGGCCGGCAGCTGCACCGTCCTGAACAGGGACCAGCCGCGCAGGCCGAACGACCGCCCGGCCTCCACGAGGTGCGGGTCCACGTGCCGCAGCGCGGCGGCCACCGTGGTGTAGACGGGGAAGAACGCGCCGATGGCGATCAGCGTGAGCTTGGACTCCTCGCCGATCTTGAGCCACAGCAGCAGCAGCGGCACCCACGCCAGCGACGGCACGGCGCGCACGGCGGCGAGCATGGGGCTCAGCAGCACGTCGCCCGCTCGGGAGAGGCCGACGACGGCGGCCACCGCCAGGCCGATCAGGGCGCCGATCGCGAACCCGACGAGCACGCGCTGGGTGGAGATGGCCACGTGGTGGCCCAGCTCCCCGCGCTGCAGCAGGTCCACCGCGGCGTCCCACACGGCCACGGGCCCGGGCAGCTGGTAGGCCGGCACGAGCCCCGCCGCGGTGACCCACTGCCACGCGGCCAGCAGGAGCACCGGGACCACGAGCCCGCCCACGACCACCACCGGCCGGCGCGACCAGAACGCCGGGCGCCCGCCCGCCGTCGTCAGGCCGCTCGAGCGCGGGGCGATCGCCCGGTCGCCGGGGATGTCCCGGGCCGACATCACTCCGTCGCCTTCTCGACGAACTGGGTGTCGAACAGCGAGTCGAGCGCGTCGTCGACCTGCTGCTGGTTCGGGACGTCACCGTTGGCGACGAGGATCGGGCCGACCTTCTCGAGCACCGCGCGCTGCGCGTCGCCCGGCACCGGGTCGACGCCGAGGTTGCTGCGCTCCTCGATCACCGTCGAGGCGACCTCCGGGTCGATGCCGGCCACCTCGGCGAGCAGCGCCGAGACCTCCTCCGGGTTCTCCTGCGCCCACGCGCGGGCCTCCTCGTAGGCGTCCACGACGACCTGCGCGACGTCCGGGTGCTCGGTGACGAACTCCTCGGTGGCGTTGAGGAAGCCGTAGGTGTTGAGGTCGACGTTCCGGTACAGCAGCTCGTCGCCGGACTCGGCCTCGGCGGCGGCCATGATCGGGTCGAGGCCCGACCACGCGTCCACCGAGCCGTTGTCCAGGGCCGTGCGGCCGTCGGCGTGCTGGAGGTTCTGCACCTCGACGTCCGCCGGGTCGACGCCGTTGGCCTCGAGCGCCTGCAGCAGGAAGAAGTAGGGGTCGGTGCCCTTGGTGGCGGCGACCGACCTGCCCGCGAGGTCCGCGACCGACGTGACGTCCGAGTCGGGGCCGACGACGATCGCCGACCACTCCGGCTGGCTGTAGACGTCGATCGTCTTGATCGGCGAGCCGTTGGCGCGGGCCAGCAGCGCGGCCGAGCCGGCGGTCGAGCCGACGTCGACGGCCCCGGCGCGCAGCGCCTCGTTGGCCTTGTTGGAGCCGGCGGACTGCAGCCAGTTCACCTCGACCGCGTCGCCGAGCTCCTTCTCGATGAGCCCCTGGTCGCGCACGACGAGGCTCAGCGGGTTGTACGTGGCGAAGTCGATGTTCAGCGTGTCGGTGCTCCACTCGGAGCCGGCCGTGGAGTCCCCGGCCTCGGCGGCGGAACCCTCGCCGGCGACGCAGCCGACGGTCGCCATCAGGGTCGCGGCGGCGAGGGCCGAGGTGACGGTGGCGAGGCGGGCGGTGCGGATGCGCATCAGGACTCCTGGGTGGGGACGGCGAGCGGGGACAGGTCAGGGGTGGTGCCGTGGTGGGCGTCGACGCCGAGGCCCGCGAGCAGCTCGACGCGCAGCTCGGCGAGCGTGCGGTCGGCGCGGTCGCGCGGGCGGGCGCCCGGCACCTCGACGACGCGCGCCACGCTCGGCGCGGCGTCGGCGTCGTCGGCGGTGCCGCCGAGCGAGCGGAGCAGCAGCACGCGGTCGGCGAGGTAGAGCGCCTCCTCGACGTCGTGCGTCACGAGCAGCACGGTCGTGGGCCGGGCGGCATGCACGTCGAGCAGCAGGTCCTGCATGCGCAGGCGGGTCAGCGCGTCCAGCGCGCCGAACGGCTCGTCGAGCAGCAGCACGCCGGGGTTGCGCGCCAGCGCCCGGGCGAGCGAGGCGCGCTGCGCCATGCCGCCGGAGACCTGGCGCGGGCGCAGGTCGGCGGCCTCCTCGAGGCCCACGAGGTGCAGCAGCTCGGCCACGCGCTCGCGGCCCTCACGCCGGGCGGTGCCGCGCGGCAGGCCGAGCGCCACGTTCTGCGCGAGCGTGCGCCACGGCAGCAGGCGCGGCTCCTGGAAGGCGACGGCGGTACGCGGGTCCGCGGCGGTCACGGCCGCGCCGTCGAGCAGGATGCTGCCCGACGTCGGCGCGTCCAGGCCGCTGACCTGGCGCAGCAGCGTCGACTTGCCGCAGCCCGAGGGCCCGACGATCGCCACGATCTCGCCGGCGCGCAGCTCGACGTCGACGGCGCGCAGCACCTCGCGCGGGCCCGCCGGGGTGTCGAAGGAGCGCGCCACGGACTGCAGCGCGACGGCGTGGGCGGCGCGGCGGCCCGGCGCGTCGGGGCGCGCGGTGCCGGCGGGGCTCGTGAGCGTGGAGGTCATGGTGGCGTCCTGGGTCGGCGTCGTGGTCGGGCGCGACCGGCCGGACGCGCCGGCGGCCGCGGGGGCCTGCGGGGCACCGGTGCGAGCTCCGGGAGGTCCCGGTCCGCGCCGAGGCGCGGTCACATGCCGGTGCGGCTCCGCATTCGACAGCGGCGCCCGGGGCGCGCGGCGGCGCAGCCCGGGGCACGGCGCACGGGGAGGGCGACGGCGGTCATGGCGGTCTCCTCTCCGGGCGGGCGCCGGTCGGCGGGCGGGGTCGCCCGGCGGACGCAGGGCGGCCGAGCGGCTCCCTGTCTCATATATCGAGACGTGTCCACCACTCGGAACGAACGCTAAGGAGCGCGGCACTCGGGCGGAACCCGCGTCCCGCGATGTGGACAGGTAAAACAGCCGTACCGTGAGACGGTTGCCACGGACCGGCGACATCCCGGGCGCCGGAGGTCCCGCGGCGCGAGAGACTCGGCGGGCACCCCGTCGTCGAAGGAGGACCCCATGACCGACGTCGCGCTGCTCGGCACCGGGCGGATGGGCCACGAGCTGGCCGTCCACCTGCTGCGGGCAGGCCACCGCGTCACCGCCTGGAACCGCACGCCTGCCGGGGCGGACCGCACGGTCGACGCCGGCGCCGAGCGGGCCGCCACCGCGCGCGAGGCCACCGCGGGCCGGCCCGTCGTCATGACGGTCCTGTTCGGGCCGGACGCCGTGCAGGAGACGGTGCTCGACGGCGACGTGCTCGACCCCGGCACCGTGTGGCTCGACGTCACGACCGTGGGTCCCGAGGACGCCGCCCGCTACGCCCGCTGGGCCGCCGCGCACGGCGTGCGGTACGTCCACGGCCCCGTCGTCGGCACGCTCGGGCCGGCCCGCGCCGGGAAGCTGGGCGTCTACCTCGGCGGCGAGGAGGCGGCGGTGCAGGAGGTGCTGCCCCTCGCACGGCTGTGGGCGGACCCCGAGCGCCTGCGCGTGGTGCCGCGCCCGCAGGACGCGGCGGTGGGCAAGCTGCTGGCCAACCTCGCGCTCGGGGTGAGCGTCCAGGGCCTGGTCGAGGCGCTGCGGCTCGCCCGGTCGCAGGGCACCGCCCCGGCCGACGCGCTCGCCATGCTGGGCAGCACCGGCCTCGGCTTCATCGCCGGCATGAAGCGGGACGTCATCCTCGACGGCACGTTCGAGGACACCCAGTTCTCGGTGGACCTGCTCGCCAAGGACGCCCGGCTCATGCTCGCGGCCGCGGGGACGTCGCTGCCGGCCGTCGAGGCGCTGCTGGGCACGCTCGAGTTCGCCCAGGCGGCCGGGCGCGGCGACCACGACATCGCCGCCGCCGTCGTCCCGGAGCTCCCCGCCGACGACTGACCCCGTTGTGGGTACAGAACACGCCGTGCGGCCCGCGGGACGCACGGCGTGTTCTGTACCCACAACCTCTGGGCGGACGGGCTCCGGGTCAGCGGCGGACGAGCGCCGGGTGCCGCGGGTCGTCGGCCCGCACGACGACGTCGGCCCGCCGCTCCGGCTGCACCTCACGCCGGTAGCGGTCGTACGCGGCGAGCTGCCACGCGTCGTCGAGCGGGGTGTTGCGCGTCTCGGTGGGCGTGCGCAGCGCGAGGTGCACGGTGAGGTCGACGTCGAGGCCCCGGCCCATCGCGAGCGTCCCGTCGAGCACGACGACGGTGCCCTCCGGCGCGTCGGCGTACGGCGCGCGCGTCGAGCGGTCGGTGACGGGGTCGCGCAGCGTGGGCAGGTAGCGCCCGCGCTCGACGACGGAGCCGAGCACCTCGCGGTTCAGGCCGCCGACGTCGATCCAGGCGTCCAGCAGCGAGTCGGGGTCGCGCCGGCCGTGCTCGAGCCGCAGCGAGGCCGCCCGCAGGAAGTCGCGCACCCGCACCCGGGCGACGGGGCGGCCGGCCGCGCGCAGCGGCTCGACCAGGGCGTCCGCGAGCGCCTCGGGCCGGGTCGAGGGGTGGCCGTCGACCAGCACGCGCACCGCCCGCCCGCGGGGCCGGTCGGTGACCAGCCCGACGACGTGGTCTACCACGACGTCGAACGACACGGGCTCCACACGCACCCGGCCATGCTGCCACGCCGCCCTCGTGTCCCGCCGAGACCTGGGCTGTGGCCGCCTCCGAAGGTTCCGAGGCGGCCACAGCTCAGGTCTCGGCGCAGGTCGACGGCCTGCGAGCGCGCCCGAGCCGTGCCAGCCTCCGCCCATGACGACCGACGCCACGCAGCACAGCGCGACCGACCCGCAGACCCGGCTGTCGCGCTCGGTGAGCGGCAAGCTGCTGTACCTGTTCATCCTCGGCGACGTGCTCGGCGCCGGCGTCTACGCCCTCGTCGGCGAGATGGCCGGGGAGGTGGGCGGCGCCGTCTGGCTGCCGCTGCTCGTCGCGCTCGGCCTGGCCCTGCTCACCGCCGGCTCGTACGCCGAGCTGGTCACCAAGTACCCGCGGGCCGGCGGCGCGGCGGTGTTCGCCGAGCGTGCGTACAAGCAGCCGGTGATCTCGTTCCTGGTCGGCTTCTCCATGCTCGCCGCGGGCGTCACCAGCGCGGCCGGCCTGTCCCTCGCGTTCGCCGGGGACTACTTCGGGGCGTTCGTGGACGCGCCCCAGCGGCTGGTCGCGGTGCTGTTCCTCGTCGCCGTCGCCGCGCTCAACATGCGCGGCATCCGCGAGTCGCTGCGCGCCAACGTGGCCATGACGGTCATCGAGGTCGGCGGCCTCGTCACGGTCGTCGTGCTCGCGCTCATGGTGCTCGGCCGCGGCGACGGCGAGCCCGGCCGGGTCGGCCAGCTCGCCGAGGGCGTCGCGCCCGGCACGGCCGTGCTCGGCGCCGCCGTGCTGGCGTACTACTCGTTCGTCGGGTTCGAGACCTCGGCCAACGTGGTGGAGGAGGTCAAGGACGTGCGCCGGGTCTACCCCCGGGCGCTGTTCGGCGCGCTCCTCACCGCCGGCGTGGTCTACGTGCTCGTGAGCGTCGCGGCCGTCATCGTCGTCGAGCCCGAGACCCTCGCCGGCTCGAGCGGCCCGCTGCTCGAGGTCGTCGCCGCCGCCGGCGTCGTCCCCGAGCAGGTGTTCTCCCTGGTCGCGCTCATCGCCGTGGCCAACGGCGCGCTGCTGACCATGATCATGTCGAGCCGCCTGGCGTACGGGATGGCGGAGCAGCAGCTGCTGCCCACCGTGCTGGGCCGCGTGCTCCCCCGGCGCAGGACGCCGTGGGTCGCTATCGTCGCCACCACGCTCGTGGCCATGGCGCTGGTCTTCACCGGCGACCTCGCGGCGCTGGCCGAGACCGTGGTGCTCCTGCTGCTGCTCGTCTTCCTCAGCACCAACGTCTCGGTGCTGGTGCTGCGCCGCGACACGGTCGAGCGGCCGCACTTCCGCGTGCTCAGCGTGGTGCCGGTGCTCGGCGCCGCGAGCTGCGTGCTGCTGCTGACCCAGCAGGACGGCACCACGTGGCTGCGCGCCGGCGTGCTGCTGGCGGTCGGCGTCGTCCTCTACGTGATCATGCGGATCACCCGCCGGTCGCGGGGCGCCGACGCGACGCCGGGCACCGCCGTCCGCGCCGACTGACACCCCTCCCCTCGCCGAGACCTGACTTGTGGCCGCCTCCGACACCTCGGAGGCGGCCACAAGTCAGGTCTCGGCGCTCGTCCACCGGGGCTCGCGGCGCCCGCCGGCCGGCGCGTCAGCGCGCGTGCTCGACGCAGCGGGTGGCCGCCGGGCGCGCCTCGAGCCGCCCCGGCGGGATCGGGCGGCCGCACACCTCGCAGCGGCCGTAGGTGCCGGCGTCCACCCGGGCCAGCGCGGCGAGCAGCCGCTCGCGCTCGGCCGCCGCGCCCGTGGCTAGGGCCGCCGCCTGCTGCCGCTCCCACGCCAGGGTCGAGCCCTCGGGGTCGTGCTCGTCGTCGGCGTTCGCGTCCCGCCCGGACTCGGCGATCTCCGCCGCGAGCGCGGACTGCCCGGCCAGCAGCCGCTCGACGTCGGCGAGCCGGGCGTGCAGCCGCTCGCGCGCCCGGGGCAGGTCCACGCCGTCGTCCGTCACGGGCCCATCGTGCCCGGCCGACGCCCGGCGGGCGCGGCCACGCGCGCAGCACCGCGCCCGCGGCGGGCGGCGCCGACGACGGACGTGGTGCGCCGGCGTGCCCCAGCGCCGGCGTGCCTCAGCGCCCGGGGCCGGCGCGGCCGCCCGGCGTGTCGTCGTCGCGCGCGTAGAGCTCCGGCTCGGGGGCGCCGACGGTCTGCGGCGGGGCCTCCGCGGGCGCGGAGGCGTCGACGTACATGGGCCGCAGTCGGGCCCACACCGCGAACACGATCGCCGCGGCGACAAGGGCGATGCCCGTCCACAGGTTCGCGTGGATGCCGCCGGTCTTGTCCAGCTCCGGGTCGGCCACCGCCGCGACGATGAGGAGGAATATGCCGATGAGGCCGAGGGCCACGGCGATGAAGTACCGCACGTCGAACGCGCCCACGGTGCGTCGTGCTGACGTCGGGCCGACGGATGCCATGGTCGTCTCCTTCCGAGGTCAGCCGAACAGCAGGTTGAGGCCGATGACGAGGGCGAGGGACACGCCGGCCATCGGCACCGGGCGCTGGTACCACGGGTGCCGCGAGGCCTCCGGGTCGGTGCGGCGCTCCTTCGGGGTCAGCGAGTACACGAAGCCGACGAGATCCTTCTCCGGCTTGGGCGCGGTGAACTGCGTGACCACCACGGACACGACGATGTCGACCACGAACGCCGTGGACGCTGCGACGAAGGAGAGCCCCTGGTTGGACAGGTCGAGCACTTCCATCCGGCCGAGGATGAACACCACGACGGCGGACAGCGTGCCGAAGACCAGGCCGGACCAGCCGGCCGCCGCCGTCATCCGCTTCCAGAACATGCCGAGGATGAACGTGGCGAACAGCGGAGCGTTGAAGAAGCTGAAGAGCGTCTGCAGGTAGTCCATGAGATTGGAGAACCCGCCGGCGATCAGCGCGGTGAAGATCGCCACGATGGTCGCGATGACCGTGGCGATGCGCCCCAGCTGCAGGTAGTAGCGGTCGGGCTTGTCCTGCTGGACGTACCGCTGCCAGATGTCGTAGGTGAACACGGTGTTGAAGGCGGAGACGTTCGCCGCCATGCCGGCCATGAACGCCGCCAGCAGGCCCGTGATGGCCAGGCCCAGCAGACCGTTGGGCATGACGTCGCGCATCAGGTAGATCAGCGCCTGGTTCCATGTCACCTCGCCGCCGGACGGGCCTCCCGCCTCCTTGTACTGGATCATCTCCGGGACGAGGACGGCCGAGATGAGGCCCGGGATGATGACGATGAACGGCACGAACATCTTGGGGAACGTGCCGATGATCGGCGTCATCCGGGAGGCGCGGATCGAGTTCGACGCCATCGCTCGCTGGACCTCGACGAAGTTGGTGGTCCAGTAGCCGAAGGACAGCACGAAGCCGAGGCCGAACACGAAGCCGATGATCGACAGCACCGGGTTCTCGATGCCCGACAGGTTCGAGCCCGGCCAGGAGGACAGCTGCTCGGCGCCGCCGCCCGCGGAGGCAGACACGCGCTCGACGAAGCCGTCCCAGCCGCCCACGCGGTTGAGGCCGATCAGCAGCAGCGGGAGCAGCGCGGCGACGATGACGAAGAACTGCAGCACCTCGTTGTAGATGGCTGCGGACAGCCCGCCGAGCGTGATGTAGGACAGCACGATCGCCGCGGCGATGATGAGCGTGACCCACATCGGCCAGCCGAGCATCGCGTTGACGATGGTGCCCAGCAGGTACAGGTTCACGCCCGCGATGAGCAGCTGGGCGAGGGCGAAGGAGATGGCGTTGACGAGGTGCGCCGCCTTCCCGAACCGCTTGAGCATGAACTCCGGGACCGACCGCACCCGGGAGCCGTAGTAGAACGGCATCATCACCAGGCCGAGGAACAGCATGGCGGGGATGGCGCCGACCCAGAAGTAGTGCACGGTCGGGATGCCGTACTGGGCGCCGTTCGCCGACATGCCCATGATCTCGACGGCGCCCAGGTTGGCGGAGACGAACGCCAGGCCGGTGATCCAGGCCGGCAGGGAGCGCCCCGACAGCAGGAAGTCGATGGCGTTCGAGACGTGCCGGCGACCGAGGAAGCCGATGCCGAGCACGAGCGTGAAGTAGATGACCAGGGGGACGTAGTCGTACCAGGCCACGTCGATGATCGTGTCCACGAGCAGCCTTCCTTCCCGGTCGACGACACCGGTGGCTGCGCTGCGGCGACGGCGTCATCGGCTCACGAGCGGCGCGGGTCCCTGCGGCCCACCTCTCCATGGTGGACCTGCCCCTCAGAGGCCGCGCGCGGGCGCCTGCCGCGGGGTGGGCAGGCTCCGGTCAGAGCGTCCGGTGGGTCCAGCGGCCGGCGAGGAGGGTGCCCGCCACGGGCATCGCGCGCAGGTCGGTGGCGGCGTCCAGCGGGTCGGCGTCGAGCACGGCGAGGTCGGCAGGCATGCCGGCCGCGAGCGCCAGGGGGGCGCCGTCGACGGACGCCTCGAGCGCCGGCACGACGCCGATGCGCTGCTCGGGGTGCCACGGCGCGCGCCCGTCGCGCGAGCGCGTCACCGCCGCCGCGACCGCCTGCCACGGGTCGAGCGGCGCCACTGGCGCGTCCGAGCCGAGCACGATCCGCACGCCCGCGGCGAGCATCGTCGCGAGCGGCATGTTGCGGTCGGTGCGCCCGGCCCACAGCCGGTCGGCGACGTCGCGGTCGTCCATGGCGTGCTCCGGCTGCACGCTGGCGACGACACCGAGCGCGGCGAACCGCTCGACGTCCTGCCACCGCAGCAGCTGGGCGTGCTCCACCGAGCCGCGCGCGCCGGTGGCCGCGAACGCGTCGAGGGCCAGGGTGTTCGCGCGGTCGCCGATGGCGTGGATCGCGCAGCGCAGCCCGGCGGCGTGGGCGCGCGCCATGACCGGCACCAGGTGCTCGGGCGCCACGTTGAGCACGCCGTGCGCGTCCGGGCCGGTGGAGCCGGCGTACGGCTCGAAGCAGCAGGCCGTGCGGGTGTTGAGCGAGCCGTCGCTGATGACCTTGAACGGCCCCTGGGTGACCAGCGCGCCGTGCCGGGTGTCCCCGGCGAGCGGGTCCCCGGTGCGCAGCCCCTCGGCGAGCACCGCGTCGAGGTGCTGCTCCCACACGCCCGCGCGCACCCGCAGCCCGTCCCAGCCGGCGGCCAGGCGGCGGCGCCAGACGGCGAGGTTGTCGGCGAGCTCCAGGTCGACGACGCCGACGACGCCGCGCGCCGCGGCGGCCCGGGCGGCGTCGGCCACGAGCGCGTCGGTGACGTCGTCGGGCACGGCCACCAGCCGCGGGCTGGCGGGCATCCACTCCTCCTCGCGCAGCAGCCCGGTGGGGTGCTCGACGCCGAGGAACCGCAGGCCCGCGCTGCTGGCCCACGCCGAGTGCAGGTCGCCGGAGACGAGCACCACCGGCACCTCGCCGGCGACGGCGTCGAGCACGTCCGCCCTCGGCTCCTGCGCCCAGGCGGCCCACCGGAAGCCGAACCCGACCAGCGGCCGGCCCGGCGCGGGCGCGGTGGCCGGGTCGGCCAGCCCCGCACGCACGAGCGCGGCGGCGTGCTGCGGCGACGACGCCGCGGACACGTCCAGGCGCCGGCGCACCAGGGCCCACTGCGTCAGGTGCGTGTGCTGGTCCCACAGGCCGGGGACGAGCGTGCGCCCGTCCAGCGCGACCCGCTCCGGCGCGCCGACGTCGGGCCCGGTGGCCGCGGTGCCGGCGGGGACGACGGCGCTCACGGCGCCGTCGTCGACGCGCACGTCGACGAGGCCGTCGCGCCCGAGCACGCGGGCGCCGGTCAGCAGGAGCGAGGCGGTCACCGGCACACCGTAGCCGCGCCCGCGGAGGTCCTCGGACCGGGCGTGCTCAGACCAGCAGGCCGCCGAGCGCGGACAGCCCGACGGCGAGCGCCGCCGCCGCGGCGAGGACGGCGAAGGCGCGCGACTCGGTGCGCGGGCGCACGGTGGTGGACAGCGGCAGGTCGGCGGTCGTCGAGGTCATGGCTCGACGCTACGGACGCCCGCCCGGGCGCCGCGTCGCCGCCCGGGCGGATCTCCCCGGCGGCGTGTCCGACCCTGGGTGGACACCCGGTTCCGCCCGGCGGGCGAGCGTCCCGGGCCCGACCCACCCTGGCGGCATGGCCGGTGGGCTCCCGGACGAGCGCGTGCGGCCGGCGCTGAGCCTGCAGCGCTGGGACCGCGTGGCGTTCGTGCACTGGCGCTACCGCCCTGACGAGCTCCGCCCGCTGCTGCCGCCCGGGGTGCGGCTGCAGGTGGTCGACGGGTCCGCGTGGGTGGGGCTGGTCCCGCTCGTCCTGCACCTGCGCGTCCCCGGACTGCCGGCGCCGGGCTGGGCGACGTTCGCCGAGGTCAACGTGCGCACGTACGTCACGGACGGCGAGCACGACGGGCTGGTGTTCCTGCGGGTCCACTGCGCGCGGCGGCTCGTGGTGGCCGCGCTGCGGGCCGGGCTGGGCCTGCCCTACGCGTACGTGCCGGGCAGGGCCGGCACGCGGGCCGGCGTGACGACCTGGGCGATGACCGGCACGCGGGTCGCGGTGGAGGCCGGGACGCCCGCCGCGCCGGACCCGCTGCTGACCGCGCTGACCGCCCGGTTCTCGGCCTTCACCCGCCACGTCGGCGCCACCTGGCGAGTGCCGGTGGAGCACCCGCCGTGGCCGCTGCACGAGGCCCGGGTGCTGCGGCTGCGCACGGACGCGCTGCGCCGCGCCGGCCTGCCCGACCCGCGGGACGAGCGCCCGCTGGCGCACTGGTCGCCCGGCGTGGACGTCCGGGTGGGCGCCCCGCGCCCGGCGGCGCCGGGGCGGGTGGCGCTCTGAGCGCCGGCCGCCGTCACTCGCAGGCGACGCCGTCGCCGTCGCCGTCCATCGCCTCGCGGTAGCCCGGCTCGCCGCGGTGCAACGGGGCGGCGCCGGCGGCGCGCGCCTCGGAGCACCCGGCGTAGGAGACGGCGGGCTCCTCGGCGGGGGCCGCGGGCGACGGTGCCGCGGACGACGGTGCGGCGCTCGCGGCGCCGCGCAGGCCGCCGGCCGGCAGCGGCTCGTCCGGGCAGCCGGACAGCACGGCGACCATCGCGTCCTGCTCCGCCTGGGTGACCCACAGCCCGTACAGCTGCTTCACGGCCACCTGCCGCGCCACGTACTCGCAGCGGAAGGAGCGGTTCGGCGGCAGCCAGGTCGCGGTGTCGCCGTCGCCCTTCGACTGGTTGACCGACCCCTTGGACGCCATGAGGTTGAGGGGGTCGTTGGCGAACGACTGCCGCGTGGCGGCGTCCCACTGCTGGGCGCCCTTCTGCCAGGCGTCCGACAGCGCGACGACGTGGTCGATCTGCACCATCGCGCTGGTGTCCTGCCCGCGCTCGAACGCGATCGTCTCGCCGGAGTACGGGTCGTGGAACGTGCCCGTGAGGATGACGCAGTCCTGCGTGCCGGCCTTCGCGGTGACGTCCACGAGGTCGCGGCGCAGGACGTCGTTGCGCTGGTCGCAGCCGTTGTGGTCGACGTCGGCCCACGCGGCCCCGAAGTTGGCGCGGTCGTAGCCGGTCTTCGGCGCGCGGCCCTTGACGGTGAGCTCCCGGGCGGCCGCGAGCGCCGGGCCTGCGTCGGGCGTCGTCGTCCCGGCGGACGCGCCGGCGGACGCGTCGGGCGACGATGACGGCGCGCTCGGCGTCGCCGTGCCGCCGACCTGCGGCGACACGTCGGCAGGGGAACCCGCCGAGGTCTCGACGGCGCACCCGCCCAGCGCGAGGAGCGCGGCGACGCCGGCGCCCAGCAGGCGGGCGACGGGGCGGCGGGCGGCCGAGGTGGTGGCGGATCGGGTGGAGCGGGTGGTGCGGGACGCGGTCACGGGGTCCTCTCGGGCGGGCGGCGGGCGCGACCCCCTACTCTCTCGCGCCGTGCGCCCGCCCCGGCACCGCCGGCCGGGTGACGTGCCGCACGCCGCTCAGGAGCAGTCGCCGGCTCCCGGGCCGGTGCGGACCCACGAGGGAAGGTCCGCCCGGAAGGCCTCCGCCACGGCGGGGTCCCCGCTGAGGGACCAGCGCACCTGCGCGTCCACCTCCACCTCGTGCTTGTCCCAGTCGAACCAGTTGACCAGCCGCAGGTCCGGGAAGCGCACGTGGACGTCGTCCGAGAAGACCTGGCGCCACCAGGTCCGCTTGATCTCGAGCGCGAGGTCCGGGTCGGCGTCCGCGGTGACGAACGCGGCGGTCTCCGGGATGGCGAGCGGCTTGCCGTGCTCGTCGGTGTACGTCGCGTAGAAGTCCGGGAGGTTGCGGTCGTCGCCGCCGAGCCCGTCGTAGGTCCCGGTGAGCTGCGCCGCGAACTTGCCCTCCTCGGGGACCTCGTCCTCGCCCCAGGGGTACGTGCTGCCCCAGTGGTAGAGCGACATGCCCACCCAGTCCACCGCGTCGTCGCCCGGGTAGTACGGGGCGTACGGGTCGTCCGCCTGGGTCAGCTCGCCGTCGCCGTCGACGTCCAGGCGGTCGCCGTCGGCGGTGCCGACCTCGGCGGCGTGCCGGCCGCCCGCGAACGGGTACCCGCCGCCGTAGTTCGGCGCCCAGAGCATCTGGGACGCCGGGGCCCCGTCATGGACGGCGGCGGCGACCCGCCGGAACGTCGCGACGTAGGCCTCGGGCTGCTGTCCCCAGGCGTACCAGGAGCCGTTCATCTCGTGCGCGAAGCGGACCAGCACCGGCACCCCCGTGGCGTTGATCTCGGCGAGCAGCTCGGTGAGGTCGGCGATCGACCCGTCCGTGACCGCCGCCAGCCCGTCGTGCGGCTCGAGGGTCAGCATCAGCACGCCGCCGGTGGCCCCGACCTGCTCGGCGGCGGCCGTGACGTTCTGCGCGTCCGTGGCGGTCAGAGGCATCCCGACGAAGGACACGGCCGCCCCCGGGACCAGCTGCGTCGCGTCGGTGAACTGCTCGAGCGTCTCGGAGCCCCAGTCGGGGTTGACGCCGAACGTGACCTGCCCCGCGGGCAGCGCGGCGTCCGGCGGGATCGCGGGGCAGGGGGTGGGCGAGGCCGACGACGAGGCCGGCGCCTGCCCCACGTCGTCCGCGGCGCCGCACCCCGCCACGGCGAGCCCGCCGAGGGCGAGGCTCGCGGCGAGTGCGGTCAGGTTCCGGCCGGGACGGCGGGTCGAGATGGCGGGGCGGGGCACGTCACTCCTTCGTCGGGTGCGTCGGGTCCGGCTCACGCCGCAGCGCGATCACGGTGAGGTCGTCCTCCTGGGGCCCCGCGGCCGCGGCCAGCGCGACGACGGCGTCGGCCGCCTCGCGCGCCGAGCCCGCGCCACGCAGCGCGGGCTCGAACCGCCGGAGGCTGTCCACCGAGCCGCCGGCGGCGTCCAGGACGCCGTCGGAGAAGATCAGCAGCACGTCGCCGGGGCCGACGTGCACGGTCGCGGCCTCGCGCGCCGACCCGAAGCCGACGCCGAGCGGCGGGCCGAGGGCGAGCAGGCGCTCGGCCGTTCCGTCCGCGCGCAGGAGGAAGCTCAGCCCGTGGCCGGCGTCGCCGTAGGTCACGAGCCCGCTCGCCGGGTCGAGGTGGGCGCGGAAGGCGGTGACGAACGCGGCGGCGTTGACCAGGTCGTCCGCCATCGCGTCCTCGGTGCCGGCCAGGGTGCCGGCCACGTCGGCGCCGCGCGCGTGGGCCTGCAGGGTGGCTCGGGTCGACGCCGCGAGGATCGCGGCCGCGGGGCCCTTGCCCATGACGTCGGCGAGCGTGACCACGAGCCCGCCGCCGTCCGCCTGCCAGTCGTAGAAGTCACCGCCGACGGACCGGGCGGGCACGAAGCGGGCCGCCAGCTCGTAGCCCGGCACCTCCGGCGCGCGGGCAGGCAGCAGGCTCGCCTGCATCGCCGCCGCCCGGCGGAGCTCCTGGCGCTCGGAGGTGACGTCGCGCATCACCGTCACCACGCCGCCGCCGCTGGCCGCGGGCAGGCGGGCGGTGGTGAAGGTGACGATGCGGGACGTGGAGGCCGCGGGCGGGCGCACCAGCAGGTCCGTCTCGGTGACCTCCTCGCCGGCGAGCGCCCGGCGGAACGGGAGCTCCTCGGGCGGCAGCGGCGAGCCGTCGAGGCGGCGCAGCCCCGCGAGGTCCTCGCCGTCGGCGGCGGGCCCGGCCGCGGTCCCGCCGAGCAGCAGCCGCGTGGCCGCCGGGTTCCGCACGACCAGCCGGCCGGCCGCGTCCACGACGCGCACGCCCTCCGCCATCGTGTCGACGATCGTGGTCAGCAGCGCCGCCTGCGCCTGCGCGGCGTCGCGCGTCGCCGACAGGTCGCGCAGCAGCCGGTCGCGGTCGTCGGTGGCCAGGGCCAGCGAGAGGGCGAGCACGCAGGCGAGCCCCACGTAGAGCTGCGCCACCGCGACCTGCGACGTCGGGGAGGGCATGCCCACGAAGGGGCCGACGCCGTGGGCGGTGAGCGCCACGACGGCGGAGGCGACCACCGTGTTGTGCACGGTGACCACCGGCGACGGCAGCCGCACCCCCGCCCAGACCGACAGCGCGATGAGCGGGAACACGAGCACGATCTCGCCCAGGGCGATGAACCAGGCGACGTAGACCACGGGTGTCAGCACCAGGACCACCGCCCACTCGGCCGGCCGCGCCCGGCGGACCTGGCCCGGGGTCGGCAGGCCGGTCCGGGCCCGGCGCAACCAGGCACCGAGCACGAGGCCCACCGTGCCGACCACCACCACGGCGCCGCCGTTGCGGGCGCACCACAGCAGCAGCACCTCCCACGACCAGGTGCCCGAGTCCAGCCAGACGGCGAGGCCGGTGAGAGGCGCGGAGGCCAGCGCGCCGGCCGCCACGGCGGCGAGGAACCACCCGAGCTCGGCGTGAGGCAGGGCCCGCGTCCCGCGGCCCGCCCAGACCCGGCGGCAGCCGCGGGCCATCACGGCGCAGGTGACCACGGTCTCGACCACGGTCGCCAGCGCGCCCACCGCGGCGCGCTCCGGGCTCGCGCCGGTGGCGGCCACCACGGCGGCCGTGGCGCCGAAGAGCACCACGACGTCGAGCCAGGGCCAGGGCCGCCGGGCGCGGGCCAGCAGCCAGAGCACCCCCACGCCGGCGGCGGGCCACACGAGGCTCACGTTCGAGTCGGGAAGGACCGTGAGCCGGCCCAGGACCGCGGCCACCACGTACGCGGCCGCGAAGGCGGCCAGGAGCCCCAGGTCTCCCCTGGTCGGCACCCCGCCGCGCGACGGCGTCCGCCGCCCTGCACCCCCTGCCACCACGTCCCCCGCTCCTCGTCCGCACCGGCAGCCTAGGGGCTGCGGGCGCACGGCACAGCGCGAAGGGGGCGTCTTGTGGCAGGTCAGCGGCACGGCCGCTACCTTCACGGCATGGGGGGCATGCACCGGCGCGCAGCAGCCGCCGAACCACGTGACGTCCGGCTCCTGCTGCTGCGGATCGTCGCGCTGCTGACCATGGTGCTCGGCGTCAACTACGTCGTGTGGCGCTGGCTCGAGTCGGTGAACTGGAGCGCCTGGTGGATCGCCGTGCCGCTGGTGATCGCCGAGACGTACAGCTTCATCGACGTCGGTCTCTTCGCCATCACCATGTGGCGCGCGCGGCGGCGGCCGGAGCCGCCGGCGCCGGCCGAGGACGCCACGGTCGACGTGTTCGTCACGACGTATAACGAGCCGATCGACCTGGTGATGCACACCGCCGTGGCCGCCCGCGCGATCCGCTTCCCGCACCGCACCTGGGTGCTGGACGACGGCGCGCGGCCGGAGCTGGAGCAGGCCGCCCGCGCGGCCGGGATCGGCTACATCGTGCGGTCCGCGGACTGGCAGGACCGGCCGCGGCACGCGAAGGCCGGCAACCTCAACAACGCGCTGTTCCAGACCGACGGGGAGTTCCTGCTCATCCTGGACGCCGACCAGGTGCCCGACCCGAGCATCCTGGACCGGACGCTCGGGTACTTCCGCGACCCCGAGGTCGCCCTCGTGCAGACCCCGCAGTACTTCACCAACGTGCCCGACGCCGACCCGCTCGGCAGCCAGGCGCCGCTGTTCTACGGCCCCATCCAGCAGGGCAAGGACGGCTGGAACGCCGCGTTCTTCTGCGGGTCCAACGCCGTGCTGCGGCGCGAGGCGCTCATGCGCCTGGGCATCGTCGGGTACGTGCGCGAGACCGAGACCTCGGTCCGCGAGGCGCTCACCGCCGCCCGCCGGATGCTCGCCAAGGCCCGGCGCCGCGCCACCGACCCGGCGCAGGCGCAGGCCCTGGAGACCCTCGAGAACGGGGCGCGCGACGCGCTGGCGCGGATGCGCGCCGGGGAGCCGGTCGCCGAGGTCACGTACGGCTTCCAGCGGCAGGTCGACGCCGCGTCCGCCGCGCTGGTCACGGCGGACGCCGCGCAGATGGCCGAGGACCTGCGGGCCATCGCCGCGCTGCCGGTGCAGCGCGACAGCGAGCTGGACGCCGTCGTCGTCGACGAGCAGGCGCTCGCCCGCCTCGCCGAGCGCGACTGGACGCCGCTCGGGGCGATCGAGTCCGTCCAGGCGCTGATCAGGGCTGTCGACGTCGACCGCTCCGCGGAGGCCCAGGCAATCATGCCGCTGGCGACGATCTCGGTGACGGAGGACATGGCCACGGCCATGCACCTGCACGCGCAGGGCTGGCGGTCGGTGTACCACCACGAGCGGCTCGCCCTCGGCCTCGCGCCGGAGGACCTGAGCACGATGATCACGCAGCGGCTGCGGTGGGCCCAGGGCACCCTGCAGGTGCTGCTCAAGCAGAACCCGCTGCGGCTGCGGGGCCTGACCGGCGGCCAGCGGCTCATGTACTTCGCGACGATGTGGTCCTACCTGTCCGGCTTCACCGCCGTCGTGTACCTCGCCGCGCCGATCATCTTCCTGTGCTTCGGCGTGCTGCCGGTCACCGCGTGGTCGGTCGACTTCTTCGCCCGCTTCATCCCCTTCCAGATCGCGAGCCAGCTGCTGTTCCTCGTCGCGGCGCACGGCGTGCGCACGTGGCGCGGCCAGCAGTACAGCCTGGCGCTGTTCCCGGTGTGGATCCGCGCCACCGTCACCGCCGCGGCGAACGTGTGGTTCGGCCGCCCGCTGGGCTTCGCCGTGACCCCCAAGGTCCGCGGCAGCAACCGCGGCGCCTGGCGCCTCGTGCGGCCGCAGCTGGTCGCGATGGCGCTGCTCGTGGTGGCCGCGGTGGTCGGCATCGTCCGCGCCGGGATGGGGCTGGCGCCGTGGGTGGGCACCACCGTCAACCTGCTGTGGGTCGCCTACGACCTGGTCGTGCTGAGCGTGATCATCAGCGCCCTGCGGTACCGCGGGTACCAGGGCGCAGGAGAGGAGAGCTAGATGGAGTTCCGGGTCGAGGACGTCGAGGACGGGGCCACCGTCATCGCGCCGCAGGGGCGTCTCACCATGACGTCGGCCGGCGAGCTCAAGGCGCTGGTGGACCGGTCGGTCTCGCGCGGCCGCCCGATGGTGGTCGTGGACCTCGCGGAGACCACCTTCATGGACTCCTCGGGGCTCGGGGCCCTGGTGGGCGGCCTGCGCGCCACGCGGACCGCGGGCGGCGACCTGCGCATCGCGCGGCCGACCCCGCAGGTGGTCACCGTCCTGGAGCTCACGACGATGGACCGTGTGCTCCAGCCCCGCACCAGCGTCGAGGAGGCCCTCCGTGCCGGCTGAGACCGAGCCCGTCACCGTGCGCCTCGAGGGGCCGGCCGACGGCGAGCTCCTCGACGCGGTCCACGAGAGCGTGGCGCAGCTGTGGGCGGCGGCGCCCGACGTGCCCGACACCGACCGCATGCTCTTCGAGATCGCCCTCGTCGAGGTCGTCGCGAACGTCGTGCAGCACGCGGTCCCGGTCGCCGAGGGCGTCCACGTCGAGGTCGACCTCACCGCCGGCGGCGGCGGCGTGCAGGCCGAGGTGACGGACGACGGCGCGGCCACGCCCGTCGACCTCGACCGCGCCCTGCCCGCCGACACGTCGACGAGCGGCCGCGGGCTGGCGCTGATCCAGCGGACGGTGGACCGGTTCACGTTCGAGCGCACGGGCGACCGGAACGTGTGGCGGCTCGTGCGGGGCTACGTCCTGCAGGGCTGAACCGGACGCGTGCTGCTGAGCGGCGTGCCGCTCGGGGGGTGCCGCTCAGCGGTGCGCCTCGACCCAGGCGGTGAGGGCGTCGCGCACGAAGGCGGCGCCCTCGGGGCCGCCGTAGCTGGCCGCGAACCGCTCGTCGGCGACGTACATCTCCGCCAGGCCGAGCACGTACTCGGCCGGCGGACGCCCCTCGGCGTGCCCCGGCGTGCCGGGGATGCCGGCCAGCCAGGCCGCGTGCCGCCCGGCGAGCGCCTGCGCCCGCTCCCCCGCGGGGTCCGCGCCGTCCCGCCAGGCGCCTGCCAGTCGGCGTTGAGCTCGCCCACCTCGCGCAGGAACTCCTGCTGCTGCTCGGCACCGAGCCCGCGCCACCACGCGTCGCCGCGGGCGTACGCGTCGCGGCCCCAGCGCTGCTCGACCTCCTCCCGGTGCTCGGTGTGGTCGAACCCGTCCAGCATGTCGGCGGCCATGATCGTCTCCCTGTCGTCGTCCCCGGTGCCCGGGCCGGTCTCCAGCGCCACGAGGGTGCGGCGCACGGACCTGATCTGGCGGTCGATCCGGTCGCGCTCGCGGCGCAGCCCGTCGAGGTGGTCGCGCAGGGCGCGGGCCTCGTCGGCCTGCTCGCTGAGCACGCGGCCCACGGCCTCGAGCCCGAGCCCGAGCTCGCGCAGCAGCAGGATGCGCTGCAGCCGCACGATCGCCGTGCGGTCGTAGCGACGGGTGCCGCCGGCCGCGACGCGGCTCGGCGGCAGCAGCCCGACGGCGTCGTAGTGCCGCAGGGTGCGGCTCGTGACGCCGGCGAGGCGCGCGACCTCCTGGATCGACCAGTCCATGCCGGCCACCGTAGGAGTTGACGCTGCGTCAACCGCAAGGGGGTTCGGGCGGCCGTCCGTCGCTCGGGGCGGAGCCGCGGGTCAGAGCCCGGCGGGGGGCACGGACCGCCAACCCGGCAGCACCCGGTCGAGGGCCTGCCCGAGCTCGATGGAGTCACCGTCCTTGCCGCCCGCGCCGAGCACGAGCGGGGGCCGCTGCGGGCGCGGGTGCACGCCGCGCAGGCGGTCGACGACGGACAGCGGCGCCGTGAGCACGTAGAACTCGGCGTCGGTGCCGACGGCGGCGGTGCGGTCGACCCGCAGGTACCAGCCGCGCAGCGGCGTGCGCGCCTCGCCGCGCCCGCCGTACCCGCGCACGCGCAGCGGCTCCGGCTCGAGGCCCACCCGCCGCGCGACGTCGACGAACGCCTCGAGCATCGCGGCGGCGTGGGCGTGCTCGGCGTCCTGCTTCGCGCGCAGCCGCTCGGCCTTGACCTGCGCCGCCTCGGTGCGTCGCTGCGCCCAGTCGTCCCGGCGTGTCTGCTCGCTGCTCTGCTCGCCCACGGCCCCAGTCTTCCAGCGGGGCCGGTCGCACGTGCAGTGGTTGCCGCCGCGCGCTCGCGACACCCGCGGGGCCCTGCGCGCGTCAGCCCTGCAGCACCTCGCGCAGCCGCTTGGCGAACGGCTCGGGCTGGCCGGTCTGCCCGTACTCGCCGCCGAGGAACCCGTCGTGGCCGCCGGGGAACTCGAGCGGCTCGGTCCCGAGCCGCTCGGCCAAGGCGATCGCGGCGCGGCCGGTCATGACGCTCCGCGACTCCTCGCCGTACGCGGGCACCACGACCGTCGGCGCGGCGCGCACCGCCTCGAGGTCCGGCTCCCAGTCCGGGTACGTGCGCATGTTGATGCCCATCAACGGCTCGTCCCGCGAGCCGTCGTCCTCGGTGGGCATGCCGAACATCGCCGGGTCGGGCGCCGGCATCGCGACCACCTCGTCGGTGTACTCGCCCTCGTGGCTCACGATCGCGATGAAGTGCGCCATGCCGGCACCGAACCCCTGGGCCATGTAGATCTCGTGGTTGCGGCGCATGGCTGCGGCCGCCAGGTCCCGGTCGGGCAGCACCGCGGGCAGCGGCGGCTCGTGCGCCACGAGCGTCGCCACGTCGTCGGGGTGCGCTGCCACCCACGCCAGGGCCTCGACGGCGCCGCCGCTCGAGGCGAAGACGTCGACCGGGCCGCCGCCCACCTCCTGCACCAGCCGGTGCAGGTCGTCCGCGCGCGTGTCCGGCGTCACCGGGTCGTCGCCGGTCAGCGTGCTGCGCTCGACGCCGCGGGGGTCGTAGGTGACCACCCGCCGGTCGTCGAAGTGGCCGGCGAGGGTGGTGAAGCCGGCGGCGCCCATCGGCGACCCGATGAGCACCAGGGTGCGCTCCGAGCTCGGCGCGGCCGGCTCGCGCACGTCGTAGGTCAGGACCGCACCGGGGACCTCGAGGGTGCGGGTGGTGGGCTCGGGCATCGTCGTCCTCCGTCGTCGGTTCGCTGCGGTCAGCAGGGAAGACGGCGGGTGGATGCCGAACTCATCGGCGGGCGCGGGCAGCGCGCGCAGCAGGCCGAGAACCTTCTCGGCCGGGACCTCGCACGGCCGCAGCACCGGGCCCGACGACGTCAACCACACGTTCGCGCCGAAGCTGTCGGCGCCGCCGAGCTGCTCGGCCTCCAGCGTCACGGTGCGGCCGTCGCCGCGCGCCACGCGGCTGACCGCCCAGGGCCGCCCCGCGATCTGGAACCGGGTCCAGCCCTCCGGCACGCGGGCGAGCAGGCGCCCCAGCTCCTCGGGCCCGACGTCGCCCGCCGCGGCGCCTACGCCCGCCGCGCCGGCCTCGCCCGCGTCCGCCACCGCCGTCGTCACCCCTTGAAGGCGTGCAGCGCCTCGACGACGAGCGCGTGGTCGTCCTGCTGCGCCAGCCCCGAGACGGTGACGACGCCGACGATGCCCACGCCCTCGACCCGGACCGGGAACGCGCCGCCGTGCGCCACGTACTCGGTGAACGGCAGGCCGTGCTTGTGGTTGAAGTCCTGGCCCTTGGCGCGCGCCCTGAGGCCCTGGAGGTACGACGACGTGCCGAACCGGTAGACGGTGCGGACCTTGCGCTCGACCCAGGTGTCGTTGTCGGGCGTGGTGCCCTCGCGCGCGGCGTGGAACACCTGCTGGGTGCCCTTGCGCACGTCGATCGTCACGGCGTGGTTGCGCTCGGCGGCGAGCTCGAACAGCAGGCAGCCGAGGCGCCAGGCGTCATCGTGCGTGAACCGCGGCAGCACCAGGTCGCGCTCCTCGGCCTCGACCTGGGCGATGGCCGTCGCGATGTCGGTCTCGTCGATGTCACCGGAGGTGTGCGCGCGGGTGGTCGTCATGGGTCCAGGGTGGCACGGGCGCCGGACGTTCGGCGGGTGACCGGCGGGCGCGCTGTCCGCGCTCGCCGGCCACTCGCCCGGTCACTCCGTGGCGGGCGGGCGACCGGGTCGGCGCACCATCCCCTGGCCGTCCTGCGCGAGCCGCGGCACGAGATGGAACCCGTCCGGAGTGTCCGGGTCGTACAGGACGACGGCGTTGAGCTCCCGCAGGTCGCGCAGCCAGGAGCTCAGCCGCAACCTGCCCACCGCGCCCGGGCCCTGCCCCGCCCGACGACGCGCCTCCATGCGCAACATCGTCGGGTGGTAGCCGTGCTGGTGCTCCGGTTTCACGTGCAACCAGGGCAGCAGGTCGTCGTCCGGGTGCGGCTCGGCGGAACGAGACGTCATGGGTGCCTCCCACGTCAGGAGGAGCCGTCGCCGAGGCTTGAACGAGCCGCCGGCGAGAGCTGCCTCGCACTTCCCGCGGCGGTTGCCGGCGGGCCGGTCTTCCTCCTGGGGCACCGTGCGCGAGGGGCGCGGTTGCCGGACCAGCACGCGGAGGGCGTATCGCTGATCGCTCGTGACCTGGACGCGGACGGTAGTGCAGGTCAAGGCGGTGACGCAAGGACGCTCAAGCGCGGCGAGGCAGCGCTGAAGGGCTGCTGGGATCGGGGAGGCGGCCCAGGAGGCGCGAGACGAGAGCTAGCCGACCGCGGCGACTGCTGCGACCACCTTCTCAGCGGCGGCGGCAGGGCTCTCGTGCTCCCACAAGCGGAGCACCTTCCAACCCATGGCTGACAGCACCCGATCGGTATCGCGATCGCGCACCTGATTCGCCGTCAGCTTCCTCGTCCACCAGTCGCTGTTGGCGCGAGGTCTGGTCCCGTGCTCCGGGCATCCGTGCCAGAAGCATCCGTCGACGAAGACAGCGATCCTCTTTCGCGTGAAAGCGATGTCGATCGTCCTGCGTCGCTGCCCTGGGACGGGGTAGGCCACGCGATATCGCAACCCACGGGCGTGAAGCTGCCGGCGTATCGCGAGCTCGGGCGCAGTGTCGCGGCGGCGAGCCGTACTCATCCGCCGCGACACGACAGCCGAGGACGGACCAGGGTGCGCTGGGACGAACTGCGGATTCAACGTCAGCTCGCAAGCGCCTCGACGTGCACGTCGGAGCCGCGGGCGGTCTCGGCAGCTGGCTCCAGGATCCTCATGAGATCGGGCTGATGGAACGTCGGCGTGCCGATCGACGGCGCGACCGTCTCATCCCAAACACGAGTCTGCGAGCACGCCTCATAGAGACCGGCCAACGCGGGGTCGTCCGGAAGTGCGGATCGGAAGTGGTGACCCATGAACTGGACGAGCGCGAACTTGACCGCACCGACGTGGACGGCGTTGCCGAACTGCTTGTAGAAGGCGCGGTCCCACTGCTCCGGCTTTCTGGATCCGTCGTGCCGCAACCGCGCCATGGCCTCATACACGCGGTCCGGGAATCCCTGGAGACGCCCGGCCTCGTACGGACTCAGCCGGCGCATGTCTGACCCGAGGATCGGCGTCTGCGTGATTGCCACGAGCGCAGGGGCGTACGTCGCCTTTTTTATCCGGATGCCGGAAGGGCGAAGCTGAATCAGACACTCGTCAAGAGAGCGCGCGTCGCCGGCTTGCCACTCGAGCTTCTTCCAACTGTTGTTGCCGAGAGCGAGGATCTCCTCGCGCGCGCCCGCCGCATCGATCTCGGTGGCGTAGTCGTCCAGGAACTTCACTGACTTCCTGACGAAATCCGCCTTCCACGGTTGCCCCATGGCCGCCGCTTCCGCGTACTGCGACGCTCGCCACGTCGGTTCTGCGACACGGAACCAGATCGGATGTCCAGGGAACGGCACGGCACCGTCCGGAAGGCCGTTGTTCACGACAGCAGCCAAGAGGTCGCGCCAGGGGGCCACCCACTCCTCGTCGGCGACCGCGAGGTCTCGGCCATCGACGTCGCAGAGACTCGCCAGGCGTGCGGCCGTCTCCGGGTCCGCTGAACGAAGCCACGCCTCGCTGATCGCCGCAGGCGCCTCGTCCCACAGCTTCGTCTCGGCGATGCGCCACGTCGTAGGATCCCAAGACCCGAAGTCGAACCCGGGAAACTCAGTTTCGTTCACCGCGAGGTCGCGACGGATCGCCATGATGTAGACGCGCTCACGAACCTGCGGCCCTCCGCCGAGATGGTTCGCGATCTTGTGCGGCGAGATCAGCGTCGGCTTGTCGCTCACGACATAGCCAACCCCACGGAGCGCTTCGACGATCGTCCTGAACGTCGAGTCCCTGTGCTTGGGGCCTACGAGGTTGCGCACGTTCTCGAGAAAGACGATCTTCGGGTGCTTCTCCGCCACGATCCGAAGAATGTTGTAGAAGAGCGTTCCGCGCGTCTCGTCGAGCACACCCTTCTGGTGACCAGACTTGCTGAACGCCTGACAGGGAAAACCGGCAGCGAGGACGTCGAAGTCAGGGATGTGCTTCAACGTTCCGCCACCGGCACGGCGAGCAGTCTCGGCGAGCTCCGCGATCGTCGACACGTCGTCCAGGGGCGGCACGTCGTCGTTGATGTCCCGGGTGAACGGAAAATCTTCGGCGACATCCGCGAGCCATGCGGTCTTGTACACAGCGCGCGCGTCGTCGTCCATCTCCGCGACGTAGACGCACTCACCGCCGAGCGCGCTGAGGGCGGCATGGAACCCGCCGATACCTGCGAAGAGATCGACGAACCTAAACGTGGACAAACCGACCCCCAGAGGTACGCACCGAGGACGCGATGATACGTCCGGGTGACGGGCAGAGCTAGTCCGTGATCCACAGCGTCGCGCGTCGCCGGCCGGGCTCGCGGCCAGCGCGCCGGAGGTCTGGCGCTCCGTCATGCAAACCCCGGACCGCGACGTCCTGAACGGCGGAAAGTTCACCCTCTCGCCGCCTCGGCGCCGCGACACGATGCGAGTCGCTCGCGGCGGGCGATGTGTACTGTTTCCAGCACTATGCGGCACGCGGCTGAGCAAGGGGGACTGCTGGTGGAGTACGCCAGCGCCACCTCCAAGTCTGCAGCGGTGGCAAGGATGTACCTGCTTGCCGGCATCCCTGCCGAGCCCCTTGGTCCTGGGAGCAAGGAGAAGCGCTCCGCGCTCGAGGCACTCGGCTCCGCTGTAGGACTCGATCTCCGCGAGACCCGGACCAAGCACCGTTGCGCAGAGGAGATTGCCCACGCCGTCGACGTCGCCTGGGACGACCGCTGCAGGTCGACCGGAGACACGATCACGCTCGAGGGGATGAACCGCCTCGTCGATGCGGTGGCTCTCGCGCGGCTTCGAGCCGTATCGGCGGACGAGTCCGCCAGCCTCGTAGAACGACTTCTTGCCTCTCGAACACCGGATCCCTACCAGGGATCGCAACCGCACGACAAGGAACCCTTCATGCCGCAGGACGCCACCGAGCTCGAGCAGAACATCGCTGACTACCTCGCGCGGCTCAGCGAGCCAGGGCCGGTGCCCGAGGACTTCGACGAGCCCCACGAGAGGTTCGCAGCCGAGGACGTCCGCTTCGACGACGGCTCATGGCGCCAGCGTCTCGCCGATGTCCAGGCGTGGCTTCATTTGCCGTCCCCGCTCGACGAGACGTCACCTGCAGCGTTCGACGCGAGCCTCAGCGGCGCACTTGGCCTTGAAGTCTCCGCCATGCCGGAGGATCTCCTCGACTCCCTCGCCCAGCGGCTCGACCGCGCTCTGGCACTCCGCGAAGAGTTCGCGGCTGCGATGGAGCGGACCGTCGAAGGCACGGAGACTCTCACGAGCGCTTCCCTGAAGTGGTCCGACGCCTGGGAGGACGCGGCGGAGGACGACGGTGTCGAGCAGAGTGGCCAGATTGACGCCACGGCAGAGACATGGCCGATCCAGGACTTTGTGCAGCGTGCGCGCTACGGCCAGCTCAACCTCAGCCCCTCCTACCAGCGTGCTGACGTCTGGCCGACCGGGGATTCTCAGCGGCTCATCGAGTCGATCCTTCGGGGCATCCCCCTGCCGTCCGTAATCATCTTGGAGAAGGTGGTCGATCGACGCACCGAGTATGAGGTCGTCGACGGGAAGCAGCGCCTCACGTCAGTCCTCCGGTTCATCGGTGCCCACCCGCACGCTGTCGAGGTCGTGAAGCAGAAGTCCGACGAATGGTCCGAGCCCGGGGCGCTCGAGTTGTTCAGGCGCAATTACCCCGAGTTCAAGGCGCTATGGGCCAAGCACGAGAAGCAGCGTCTGACAGCGCAGGTGGAGCGGCAGAATCACTTCCCATTCCCGCTCCGGGCAACCGACACTGCAGACAGCCGCAACCCGCTGACCGGCGACCGGGAAAAACTTCGCGGCAAGTACTACTGCGAGATCCGTGAAGAGATCATCGAGATCCAGGGGCAGCCGCTGCCCGTGAACGACATCTTCGAGATGGCTTCGACCTACAAGGTTCCAGTCATCAAGTACAAGAAGGTGACGACGGCGCAGGTCCACGAAGTCTTCTCTCTCTACAACAAGCAGGGCAAGCACCTGAACGCCGAGGAGATTCGCAACGCGCTCTACCACGAGCTCCATCTGATGCGAGCGCTTCTCGTGACCGCAGGCGACTCGAAGGACGTGAAGGTTGTCGCCGACTTCCTCGTCGACGACTGGGACGACCTTCGATCGACCGGTGAGATCCTCACGCAGTACGCGTTCGGTGACGTCGGCTACAAGCGCACCAAGATTCTCTCGTGGGTCGCGGCCGCGCTCTTGCTTGAGGAGCCCGGTGTCACAGCGATCACCCGCTCGACCGCAGGCCAGATCAACGCGCTGCTCCACCGCGTGAGCGAGAACAAGCGAGATCACCTCCGCAACCCCGAGATCGTGCGCCAGCTGATGCTCCTGATTGACCACGGCCTCGATGCTCATGCGGCACCAGCCGAGGTTTGGTCGAAGTCGTTCCGAAGCGGCAGCGAGAGGGGTTCAGGGAAGTGGCAGGAGCTCCGACTCGTCGCGAGCCTCATCGGCCTGACCGCAGCGGCTGCCGTGCTCGGTGACGATCTGACGGACGCGTTCGAGAGTGTGGCGCCAGATGTTCTCGAGGCCTCGGCAGCCTGGGGCAAGCCTGCGCGCAATCAGTCCAAGCAGCAGTGGGACTGGATCGGGTTCGTCGTCGGTCAGCTGCTCGAGCTGGTCGGAGTGGACGCTGACAAGGCGGACCGCGCGCTGCGGGAGCGCTTCGGCTCGTCCGGCCTCAAGACCCTTGTCGGTCTTCCTGAGGCCGCCCAGCAGTCGTGAACGAGAGCAGCACGCCCTACGGCACTGAGACTGTCTCTCTCGCGGACCCGCTCGTCGCGTCCTGGTGGTCCGCCTACTCGAACCGGCTTCAGGTGTCCGGCATCGGGAGCGCGAGCAGGGAAGTGATTGGTGCCGATGCCCGGTACATCGTCGAGAACGGCATCTTCGGTGCTGGGCCAGCCGGTGCGCCAGCGTGGCCAGTGTCCCGCGAACGCCGCGGTCTGGTGATGGGTGCGGTCCAGTCCGGAAAGACCGCGTCCATGATGGCAGTCGCTGCGATGGCGCTCGACGGCGGAGTCGATGTCCTCATAATCCTGGGCGGCACCCGTACGGCACTGTGGGTGCAGACGCTCGAACGCTTCGTCGATCAGCTCGACACCCTGCCTGACTCTCATCTGAGACGGGTCCGGATGCCAAGCGGCCCCCCAGGTGCAGTCGAGGGTACTGACTTAGACCTGCTGTACTCGATGAACACGGGGCGAGCTACCCGTGCCGTCGAGCGCAGGCGTCCGATCGTGTGCGTCGCGATGAAGAACACCGCGCATCTAGAGAGGCTCGGCCGCGCCCTCCACGAGACCGTCTTCCCAGCCGCGAGCCGGACTGGCGAGCCCTTTCACCTCCTTGTCATCGACGACGAGGCCGACGACTCGTCTGTCGTGGACGCAAGTGCCGACGGGCCTGATCAGATCGACCTGTTGCGCAAGCAGGTTCCACGCCGGATTGTCGATCTTTGGGAGTCCCGCCAGCGCCCCGGTCAGACGGCTGAGCCAAACCTGTACGCGACGTACCTCGCGTATACCGCTACACCGCAGGCGAACTTCCTGCAGGACGTGCGTAACCCGCTGGCACCCGTGGACTTCGTCGCGAGCCTGCGCACTCCTGGCTCGTCCGGTGATCCACGAGTCCGTGAGTCGTCCTACCGCGTGCCAGAGGGCCTCAAGGGTTGGTACACCGGTGGGGAGATCTACTACAAGTCACTCGTCTCCGCCCCGCTCTGCGTACCGACGGACGCGGCCGAGCCGGACGACCTCGTGCCCGACGCCGCGCGCGCGTACCTCGTCGCTTCTGCCGTGCGGGTACTTCGTGAGGCGGAGAGGCTGAGCCCTGCTGCCGCCCGTGGCCGAGCGTTTGGCTCACGGGACGAAGCCAAGAGCAGCGTCGTGCCAGTGATGTCGATGCTGGTCAATCCGTCGGCAGCGATGGAGAGCCACTTCGACGTCGCAAATAGCCTGCTCGCATGGTCGTACGGTTCAGATTCTGAGATACCTCGCGAGGCCGACGGGCCGTCCGGGCGGCCACTGGGCACGCGCGGCATCGAGCTCGACATGGACGAGAACGCGGGACGCTGGGCAGTGTGGCTCGATCGCTACCGTGCGACCGCGAGCGAGGTGGAACGTACTTTCGCGCTCGACACTCCGCGGCCCGTCCCTGCTGCCGAGTCGTGGGACGAGGTGCGCCGGACCATCCTGACCGAGCTGGTCCCGGGAACCGGCGTCTCCGTAATCAACAGCGACGAGAAGGCCGACGACCGCCCGGAGTTCTCGCCGCGCAAGAACGACGACGGCACCTGGTCTGCCCCTGCCAACCACTCGACGATCTTCGTTTCTGGCAACGTCATGTCGCGCGGCCTGACGCTAGAGGGCCTGACCACGACAGTCTTCACCCGGAGCGCCTCGACGCCACTCGCCGACACCCAGATGCAGATGCAGCGCTGGTTCGGCTATCGCGGGGGATACATCGAGCTGTGCCGCGTGCTCATGCCGCAGGATCAGATCGACCTGTTCACCCAGTATCACGAGAACGACGAGGCGCTCCGCCGCGACGTCCTGGCCGCGATGGAGGCGGGCAGCACCCCTGACCTGACGATCTTGCAAGGTCGTTCGTTCCTCGCGACAGGCAAGATCGCCAACCTCCGGTCCGAGCCACTGTTTCCTGGGCACGAGCCGTTCATCAGGCACATGAATGCGCCCGGGAACGACGACGACAATCTCAAGCTCGTCTCCGAGCTCTTCAGCGGCGACGCTCACCCCGTCCCTGACGAGTCGGCGCGGCGCGGTTTACTCCTCGACGAGCCAGTGAACCTTGTCGAGGCGGCTGACATCCTCGATCGACTGCGGTACGCCGACCACGGCGCGTCTCCGACAAGCGTGGAGGCAGCGCGGTGGATCTCGGTCGCGCATCACGCACAGATGCCCGACGACGACCCGCTGGTGCCGTTCTACCGTGCACCGGTCGTGGGCGCCTCGGTCGAGCTAGGCGTCTCCTCGCCCTACTCGATCGCTGCCTACCTACGGCTCTGGGCGGCAGCCATCACGCGTGGTGTGCCTGCCTTGATGACTACCGACGCCCGACCAGTGCGCTGGAACATTCTCACCTCTGCCGAGCGCGAGAGGCGCGAGCCGCGGTTCTGGCTCGGCCTCCGCTTCGGCGCCGGAGACCCTGTGACCGAGGGCCCGCTCTCCTCCCTGCGGTGGCCGGTCCGCCCGATGAAGCGCCGGCTGGTCGACGCGACGAATGACCTCGACGGCACCTGGGGCTCCCGGAACCGAGCAGGCGAGACGATCCGCGGCGACGAGGTCTTTGACTACACGGCTCGGGGCATCGACCCGCCCCTGAACCTTGATGGGGCCCGCCTGCCGGGCTCGGACGGCATGATCCTCTTTCACGTGATCGGTCGTGAGGACGGTTCGCAGACCATCGCTGTCGGTCTCGGCATCCCGCTCGGCGGTCCGGACCATATCCGTGCACGAGCGGGGACCGAGTCGTGACCGCCATGACCAGCGCGACGTTCGAGGCGTTGCGCGCCCGGCTCGAGCGCCACCCACCTGCAGCCGCCCAAGATCTGCGCGAGCTTGTTTGGGCTGACGGTCAAAGGTCGCTCGCCGGCTCCCGAGACGTGAACGGCGCGCTTGAGGTGTTCATCGTGGGCCGTGCGCTGCAGGCGATCACCCCGACGCTCAAGGCGGTGCTGCACCACCAGGTATGGCAGACCTCGACCGGGGAGTCACTCGACGCGAACCACATCGTCCTGCCCGACGAGGCCAACTTCCCAGGCGTCGCCGCATTCATCTGTGCAGAGCTTCTGGCCAACGGTCTGGTCGCCGACCCGCAGACCGCCTTTGCGCGGACCGAGCCGGTGATTGCCGCCCTCCTGCAGCGCGAGCAGATCGGGAGCCAGGTACTCGTTGGCCTTGCCGGCGAGCTCCTTCTCCTCGAAGCGCTCACCCGGCACGCGAAGTCCGCGCGATGGGTTGCGGCTACGTGGCAGGGCAGCGCACCGTCCTCGCGGGACTTCCAGCTTGGTCCCGTTGGGGTCGAGGTCAAAGCCACGACGAGCGCCTCGTCCACCCACTCGGTGCAGGGATTTCACCAGGTCGAACTTGGCCATCCCGACGGAGGCGAGCCCGAGACCGATCTCTACCTCCTGAGCGTCGGACTGCGCTGGCTTCCCCCGACCACAGACGGCGGTACGTCGATCCCAAGGCTCGTCGACACCATCGCGTCTCGGCTGGATCCCGAGGCGCAGGATCAGTTCCTTGCCCGCGTCCGCCAGTATGGCGGCGATGCCGGGATCGGCTACGACCATGCTCGAGACAGTACCGACGTTCGCTACTCGAGGAGGTTCCTCCCCGCGTTCGAGCGGCTCTATGACATGACCGACGAGAGAATCCGGCTCCTACGCTCGAACGACGTCGAGGGCCGTCCCCACATCGATCCGGCATCGATTTCGTTCCGTGTCGTCCTTCCGGCACAGGTAAACGGTGATCTCAATCCGATAGTCGGGATCGAGCCGATCGCCGACCACATCGTCTCTACGGTTGACACCCACCTTGAGCGGTAGCCCGAGGACCGCCTCGATCAGTAAGGGCGGAACTCACCGCCACCACCCCGGTACTTCAACCCGAACCCGCGCTCGAACAACGGGTTCTCCGTGTCGTCCGGCACGTCCCCGAGCTGCTGCTCCACCTCGGCCATGCTCGACGGCAGCTCGAACGGCAGCGTGCCGCCCGGCCGCTCCTTGCCCAGCACCGTGCGCAGCAGCACGTCGTCGGACACCCCGTAGTTGGCCAGCACGGCGTCGGAGTGCTCGAGCACGTTGCCGAGAATCAGCGGCCGCGACAGCTGCGGCGACGCCACGGTCGTCGCGCCCGCCTCGTGCGCCGCTACCAGCGCCCGGTAGTCGTCCTCGTCACCGGAGAAGTCGAGCCCGGTCAGGTCCTCCCCGCCACGGGGGTCGGCCAGCCGCACGACGGCCAGGTCGGCGTCGGCCGGGTCCTCCACCACGCGCAGGCCGAGCGCCTCCGCCGCCTCGCGCTCCACGCCGTACAGATAGACGGCCAGCCCGTGCTTGCCGGAACGCACCGGGAGCGTGCGGCCGTCGTCGTGCAGCAGCGTCAGCGACCGCGCCTGCATCGCCTCGCCGAGCCGGTGGTGCGCCTCCGCCCCGACGACGCGGTCGGCCGCGGCCGGGTCGACGTACGGGTCCTCGAACAGCCCCAGCCGGAACTTCTGCGCCAGCACCCGTCGAGCGGCGTCGTCCACCCGCTCCTCGCTGAGCAGCCCCTGCTTGACCGCCTGGACGATGTACTCGGGATGGTCGTCGCCGCCGACGATGTCGACGCCGGCGTTGATGGCGCTCGCGAACCGCTCGGCACGGGTCAGGTCCTCCACGCCCCACGGCATGCCCACGCCCCACGGGCCGACGAATGACGCCGGCGGCCGGTTCTCCCGGCACTCCTGCGGGCAGTCGCCGGTGATGCCCCAGTCGCTGGTGATCACGCCGTCGAAGCCGTACCGGCCGCGCAGCAGCCCCTGCAGCAGCTGCTCGTTGTGGCCGGCGCCCACCTGCTCCACCGACTCCCCGTCGAGCCGCAGGTCCTTGAGGATCGAGTACGTCGGCATGACGCCCGCGGGGTTGTTGCGGAACGCCGCCTCGAACGGCACCAGGTGCTCGCCGAAGTTGCCGCCGGGGAACGCCGCGAACCGGCCGTAGTAGTAGTGGCTGTCGTAGCCGTTGACCTGCGCGCCGTAGCCGGCGAAGTGCTTGACGACGGTGGTGACGCCGTCGCGCGCCACGCCGTCGTCGTCGCCCTGCAGCCCCGCGACGTACGCGGCGACGTGCCGCGCGGCGAGCTCCCCGGTGGAGCCGAACGTGCCGTTGATCCGCGTCCAGCGCGGCTCGGTGGCGATGTCCGCCTGCGGCGACAGGGCCTCGTGGATGCCGACGACGCGGTACTCGCGCCGGATCACCTCGCCCATCCGCTCGGTCAGGCGCGGCGAGTCGATCGCGCCGACGCCGATCGCGTCCGGGAACGCGGTGAAGTCCCCGTTCGAGACCGTCTGCCCCTCGGTGACCGTGAAGCCGTGGCGGGGGTCGGTGCTGATCTTCAGCGGGATGCCGAACGGCTGCTCCTCGGCGGCGGCCTGGAGGTCGTTGTGCTCGGTGGCGAGCTCGACGGCGCCGACGCCGAGCCGCGAGATGTAGGTGGTGACGTGCTGCTCGAGCAGCGAATCGAAGGCCGCGCGGTCGTAGGTGCCCTCCCCGCGCAGGCTGCCGTGGATCAGCTGGCCGGCCTTCTCCTCCAGGCTGAGGCGCCCGACGAGGTCGGCGGCGCGCCGCTCCGGGCTGAGACGCCAGTCCTCGTACGGCGTGAGCTTCCCGTTGCGGTCCAGGTCGCGGAACCTCGCCCCGTCGACCCGCAGGATGGGGGCCGAGCGGCTCTCCAGCGCCGGCTGCTGCCGGCCGTGACCTCCGTGGGCCGGCATCGCGACCGCGCTCACCCCGAGCGCCGACGGCGCCACCACGGCGAGCGTCGCGGCCATCGCCGCGCACGCCGCCCCTGCCGTCACTGCCCGTACCGCGCGCGTCGACCTCGTCGTCATCGCGAACACTCCCTCGTGTCGTCGGTCGTTGCGACCGTAACGGCACGATCCGGGCATTCGCACCTCGTGCTCACCCCGTTCAAGGCGCTCACCAAAGCGCTTGCCTGGCCGTCACCGCCGACCCGTAGAATCGTTTCGACCCCGCGCGCGCCCGGCCGTCGGCCGCCCGCGCGGTGCACCTCCGGGCCGACCGACCGGCCGACCGACCGGGACGACATCGCCCCACGGCGCCCCGCGCGCTGCACCACCCCACCCACCGCCGTCGGAGGCCCCATGACCACGCCCACCACCTCGCGCCCGTTCGTGCCCGTGGTCGACGAGCGGCGCGCCACCGTGATCCTCGTGGCGATGGCCATCTCGACCTTCCTGTTCGTGCTGGTGGAGAGCCTGCCGAGCGGCCTGCTCACCCTCATGGCGCCCGACCTGGGCCGGTCCACCTCCGAGATCGGCCTGCTGGTCACGGGCTACGCGCTGGTCGTGCTGGTCGCCTCGGTGCCGCTGGCGCAGTGGACCAAGCGGGTCCCGCGCCGGTGGGTGCTCTCGGTGTGCGTCGGCGTCGCCGCGCTGGCCACGCTGTGGGCCGCGTTCGCCCCCACCTACGAGCAGATCATGGCCGCCCGGCTCATCACCGCCCTGGCCCAGGCGCTGTTCTGGGTCGCGGTCATCCCCGCCACCACCGGCCTGTTCCGGCCCGCCGTGCGGGGGCGGGTGATGGCCCGGCTGGCCGTCGGCAACTCCCTGGCCCCGGTCCTCGGCGTGCCGGCCGGCACCTGGCTGGGCCAGCAGGCCGGGTGGCGCACCACGTTCTGGGCGGTCGCGGCGCTGTCTGCGGTGATCTTCGTGATCGTCATCGTGATGTTCCCGCTGGTGCGCCCCTCCGAGGGCGGCGCCTCGCGCGCCCCGTTCCCCCACCGCCGGCGGTTCTGGACCCAGCTGCTGACCACGGTCTTCGTGGTCACCGGCTCGTTCGGGCTCATCACCTTCGTCACCCAGCTGCTGCAGGACGTCGCCGGGTACCGCCAGGAGGACATGTCCTGGCTCCTGCTCATCCAGGGCGGCGCCGGCGTGGTCGGTGCGCTGGTGGTGGCCCGGTTCATCGACCGGCACCACACCGCCGTGCTGCTGACCATCCTCACGCTGATCACCGTCGCGCTCGGGCTGCTGTGGCTGGTCGGTTCGAACCCCGTCGCCGCCGTGGCCTGCCTGGCGCTGTTCGGGTTCGCGTTCTCCACCGTCCCGCCGACGCTGTCACACCGCATCATGCTGGTCGCGCCCGGCTCGACCGACATCGGCATCGGCCTGCACTCGTCCACCTTCAACCTCGGCATCGCCGCCGGGTCGGGCCTGGGCGCGGCGCTGACGGCCGCCGTCGGCGTGCACGCCGTGCCGGCGGTCGGGGCGGGGCTCGTGCTGCTCGCGCTGGTGGTCACCGTCGTCGAGGAGCGGACGAACGCCCCGCTGCCGCAGCACGGGCACGAGCTGGACGCCACCGTGGCGCCGCAGGCCGCCGAGGTGGCCGCCGACTGACCGCCGAGGCGTCCGGCAGCACAGGCGGGGCCGGGCACACTGAGTCCGTGCCCCTCTCCGTGTCCGACGACGACCGCTGCCCGTGCCTGTCCGGCGACGCCTACGGCGCCTGCTGCGGGCCGATCCACCGCGGCGAGCGCCCCGCCCCCACCGCCGAGGCGCTGATGCGCTCGCGCTACAGCGCCTTCGCCGTCGGCGACGCCGCCTGGCTGCTCGCGTCCTGGCACCCGCGCACCCGGCCGGCCACCGTGGACCTCGACGACGACGTCGCCTGGCGCCGCCTCGACATCCTGGCCACCCGCGCGGGCGGCCCGTTCGACGACCAGGGCGAGGTCGAGTTCGCCGCCTTCTGGCGCGACGCCGCCACCGGCGAGCGGGGGCGGCTGCACGAGGTCAGCCGGTTCGTGCGCGAGCCCGCCGGCCCGGGCGGGCGCTGGCTGTACGTCGACGGCGACACGCAGCCCTGAGCCGGGGCGGCCGGCGCCCCCGCACCGCACGAGCACCGCACAGCACGACGGCGGGGTGGTGGGTCCGTCCCCACCACCCCGCCGTCGGGCCTCCTGCGACGACGACGCGTCAGTCGCCCAGGCCGGCCTTGAGGTCGGCCTCGTAGTCCTTCAGGTACGCGGAGAACTCGTCCCCGAACAGCGGGTCGACCTGCATGTAGTTGGTCGACATGTACTCCTCGAAGGAGTCGGTCTCGACGTACTCCTTGCTGGCGTCGACCCAGTACTGCTTGGCCTCGTCGGAGATGCCGCCCGGGGCGATGATGCCGCGGTACTGCGAGAACGTGACGTCGATGCCCTGCTCGACCGTGGTGGGGATGTCGGCGAGCTCCTCGTACTCGTAGCGCTCCTCGGCGATGACGCACAGCGGCTTGAGGTCACCGGACTCGAGCTGGCCGATCACCTCGCCGGGGTTGGTCAGCGCGACGTCGACGTGGCCGCCGAGCGCGGCCGCGATGGCCTCGCCGCCCGACTCGTAGGGCACGCGCTGGAAGGTGACGCCCTGGTCCTTCTCGATCAGGCCGAACTGGATCGCGTCGTTGCCGGTGGCGCCGCCGGACACGGCCACGCGGACGTCGCCCGCCTTGGCCGCCTCGACCACGTCCGTGCAGGTGGCGTACTGCGCGTCGGACGGGACCACCATGATCGTGGAGTCCTGCCCCACCTTCATGATCGGGGTGAACGACTCCCAGCTGAACGGCACGTCCTGGGTGAGCGCCAGGTTGATCAGCGCGGTCTCGGTGGCCAGCAGGGAGTCGGCCTTGCCCTGCAGCCCCAGGAAGTTGGCGTAGCCGATGGCGCCGCCACCGCCGTCCTGGTTCTCCACCGAGAACGACTTGCCGGTGACCTCCTCGAGGCCCGCGGCGATCGAGCGGCCGGACAGGTCCGAGCCGCCGCCCGCGCCCATCGGCACGATCATCGTCAGGCGGTCGCCCGGGTCGAACCCGCCGCCGTTGCCGCCGGAGCCCGAGGTGTCCACGCCCGCGCACGCGCCGAGCGTGAGCGCCGCGGCGCCGAGGCCCGCGACGAGTGCCGTCTTCCTGAGAGCTGCCATGGTGATGAGTCCTCCTTGACCCGGGGGGGGTTGAGTGATGGGATGCCCCGCCGGCGAGAGCGCCGGCGGAGCGGGTCGTGCTGATCGAGGTGCTGATGAGGTGCTGATCGAGGTGCGACGGCGGTGCGCCGTCACTCGTCCCTGCGGCGTCCGAGCTCCGGACCGCCGGTGCCCGGACCGCCGGTGCCGCCTCGCTGGGTCCCGGCGACGCCGTCCGCCGATCGGTGCGGGGCCGCCGTGGCGCCCACGGGGGCGGCCCCGGGCGCCGCGGCGTCGGCCGCGTCCCCGACGGCGAGCTCGGCCGCCGCCGTCGCCTCGGCCTTGCGGCCGCCCGCGAAACGCTTGAGCAGCGCCGGGACCGCCATGATCGCCGCGGTCAGGACGAGGATCCCGAGCGACAGCGGCTCCGTGAACAGCACGGTGAGGTCGCCGTTGGCGTAGGACGACGTCTGCACGAGCGCCTTCTCGACCATCGGGCCGAGCACCAGGCCCAGGATCAGCGGCGCCGTCGGGTAGCTGAACTTCTTGAAGAAGAAGCCCGCGACGCCCGCGATCAGCAGCACCGGCAGCGCGAACAGGTTGTTCTGCACCGCGTAGGCGCCGAGCATGCTGAAGAACAGGATGGCCGGGTACAGGTAGGCGTACTTCATCCGCAGCACCTGGGCGAACGCCGGCGCCAGCGGCAGGTTGAGCACCAGCAGGATCACGTTGCCGATGAAGAACGACGTCAGCAGGCCCCAGACCAGGCTGGGCTGGTTGTCGAAGAGCAGCGGGCCCGGCTGGATGCCGTACATGACGAACGCGCCCAGGAGCACCGCGGTGGTGGTGCCGCCGGGGATGCCGAGCGCCAGGGTGGGCACGAAGTTGGCGTTCGCCGCGGCGTTGTTGGCCGACTCGGCCGACGCCACGCCCTGGATGGCACCCTTGCCGAACATCTTGCGGTGCGGGCTGACCTGCTTCTCGACGCCGTAGCCGACGAGCGCGGCCAGGGTGGAGCCGGCGCCGGGCAGGCAGCCGAGCAGGAACCCGATGCCGCTCCCGCGCACGATCGCGGGCATCGAGTCCTTGATGTCCTTGGCCCGGATGACCATGTCCTTCATCCGCGTGCGGATCGGCTGCACGCCGCCGTCGCCGATCTGGCTGACGACCTCACCGACGGCGAACACGCCGATCATCACGACGACGAAGTCGATGCCGCCGAGGAGGTTGACGCTGCCGAAGCTGAAGCGGGACTGCACGAAGCCGGACGACATGCCGACCGTGGACAGGAAGATGCCCAGCCCGGCCATGACCAGGCCCTTGGCCAGGTTGTCGCCGGAGAAGGAGATGATCGTGAGCAGGCCCATGATCATGATCGCGAGCATCTCGGCGGGGCCGAACTTCAGCGCGAAGGTCGCGAGCGGCGCGGCGACCAGCATGAGCAGCACCAGCGACGCGATCGCGGCCACGAACGAGCCGATCGCGGCGATGGCCAGCGCCTTGCCCGCCTGCCCCTTGCGCGCCAGCGCGTAGCCGTCGACGACGGTGGCCACGGCGTTCGCGTCGCCCGGGGTGGCGATCAGGACGGCCGCGATGGTGCCGCCGTACTGGCAGCCGTAGTAGATGCCGGCCAGCATGATCAGGGCCGTGACCGGCTCCATGCTGAGCGTGAGCGGCAGCAGGATCGCGACGCCGGTCGTGGCCCCGAGGCCCGGCAGCATGCCGATGACCGTGCCGAGGAGCACTCCGACGAAGCACCAGAGCAGGTTCTCCGGCGTCAGGGAGGTCTGGAATCCGAGCAGGATGTTGTCGAGCATCTCTACGCCTCCCTTCAGATCAGCCCGAGCGCGCCGGTGGCGAGCGGGACGTTGAGCGCCATGCCGAACACGAGGTAGCCGAACGCGAAGGCGCCGACGCCGGCGACGAGGCCCACCCACAGCGGCTTCTTCTCGACGAACGTCAGCAGCACGACGACCATCAGGCTCAGCGCCAGGAGCAGTCCGATCGCGTAGGCCAGCACGACGGCCAGCAGGATCACGCCGAAGACGACGGCCACGGCGCGGTTGCGCTGACGGCTGGTGCGGCCGAACACGTCGAGCTGCGCCGCCTCGTCGGCGGCGACGCCGTCGGCCCCAGCGCCGTCGGCCTCGGCGGGCGCCGCGGCGACCGCGGAACGCTCGGCCCGGAACGCCTTGAGGCACTCCCAGGCGCCGGCGACGACCATGAGCGCACCGGCGGCGACCGGCATCATGCCGGGGCCCACGAGGCCCTCCGGCGTCTCGACGCCGTAGCCGATGCCGCCGAGGAGCACCGCGGCGCCCAGCGCCAGCAGGGCCAGGCGCATCACCCACGCGCCGGTGCTGACCGTCGCCGTGCGCGCGCTCACTGCCCGCCTCCCTGGTGTCGGGTGGCGGTGCGCGGCGGGCAGCTGCCCCGCCGCGCGGTTCCAAAGCCGAGCCTCATCATCGATGGCTGCCTCTCTGCGGGAGAGCCCCATAGCTCTCACCCTCACTGCGTCGATCCAATAGGATCTATCCGAGAACGATCCGTAGTGTGCCATGTCACACCAGCCGGTGCAATCACTGCTGACCTGCGGCGATCGCGGTGTGCGCCGGTACGGCGGCCGGCTCGCGGAGCCGAGCGACGGCGGGGGCGCCTGGGCAGGCCCGGCGCCCCCGCCCGGGCTCAGACGATCGCCGGGACGCGGTTCTCCTGCGTGCGGCGGCCGAGCGCGACGGCGATGCCGAAGGCGCGCTGGGTGGGCCCGAGGTTGGCCTTGTTCTGGCCGACGATCCCGTAGGCGGTGCCGTGCGCCGGCGTCGCGATCGGCACCGGCAGGCCGCCCTGCACGGTCACGCCCTGGTCGAAGCCCATGAGCTTCATCGCGATCTGGCCCTGGTCGTGGTACATCGTCACGACGCCGTCGTACTCGCCGTCGCGCGCGGCGATGAAGACCGTGTCCGACGGGAACGGCCCCGACGCGTCGATCCCCTCCGCCTGGGCCAGGCGGACGCCGGGGGCGATGTGGTCGATCTCCTCGCGGCCGAACTGCCCGCTCTCGCCGGCGTGCGGGTTGAGCGCGCACACCGCCAGGCGCGGCTTCTCGACGCCGTTGGCGTTGACCACCTCGTGCAGCAGGCGGATGGCGTCGAGCACGGAGCGGGCGCTGATCCGCTCCGCGACCTCCTTGACGGCGCAGTGCGACGTCACGCGCGACGTGGTGAGCCCCGGGACGAAGTTGAGCTCGGAGGTGACGCCGTCGTAGCCGAGCTCCTTGGCGAACCAGCGCAGCTCGTCCTCCTCGTGCATCCCGGCGTCGTGCAGGGCCGACTTGTTCAGGGGCAGGAACATGATCGAGTCGACCTTGCCCTGCTTGAACAGCTCGAGGCACTCGAGCAGGTCCTGCAGCACGCGCGAGCCGCCGGCCACCGAGGCCACGCCGCGCTCCACCGGCTGGTCGGCGAGCCGGGACCCCACGAGCGTGACCTTGCCGGGCTCGGGCTCGGTGGAGGTCGGGACCTCGACGCCCACCTCGGCGCTGTAGAAGTCGACCTCGGCCTGGCTGGCCAGCAGGTAGATCTCCGCCTGCTCGCGGTTCTCCTCGCTGGCGAGCAGCTTCATCGCCAGCTCGGGGCCCACGCCGGAGGGGTCGCCGAGCGTCAGGGCGAGCCGGGGGCGGGTGGTCACGGTCGTCGTGGTCATCGGTTCTCCTCGCGGTGGTGACGCAGTCGGCCGTCGGGGGACGGCGTCGAGCAGGGGCTCGGGTCCGCGGTGCCGTGAGGTGCTGCGCGCCTCGTCCTCGAGCCGTCAGGGCGCCGCCCGGTCCTTTCCGGGTGGCGTGGTGCGTGGATCCTATGGGATCTATGTGGTGCGTGTCACGCCGAGCTGCTGATGGGGGCGGCGGGCTCAGCGCTCGGCCGCGGCCTCCGCCTGCGCCCGCTGCGAGACGCCGTGGAGGTGGCGCGCCATCGCCCCGACCGCCGCCGCCCGGTTGCCGACCTGGAACGCCGCGAGGATGTCCGCGTGCTCGCGCAGGGCGTCGGCCGAGTCGGTGAGCCCGACGTCCATCGTCTGGCGCATGCGGTGCACGTTGGCGCCCAGGATGGAGGCCATCTGGTCGATGAAGCGGTTGCCGCACCCCCGGATGATCGCCTCGTGGAAGGCCCAGTCGGCGCGGAAGTACTCCAGCAGGTGCCGTTGGGTGATCTCGCCGGCCGACTCGGCGCGGTCGAGACCGTAGCGCTCGATCACCGCCTGGTGCTCCGCGTGGGCCGCCTCCAGCCGCTCCGCCAGGCCCTCGGCGCCGACCGCCCGCTCGACGGCGGCGAGCTCCAGCACCTCGCGGGCGTCGACGAGCTCCGCCATCTGCGCGGCGGTGAGCGGCGCCGTCACCGTGTACCCCTTGAGCGCGGCCCGGATCACCAGGCCGGTGTGCTCGAGCTGCACGAGCGCCTCGCGCACGGGGGTCTGGGAGACACCGAGCTCGCGCGCCAGCGAGTCGATGCTCAGGGACTGCCCGGGCGCGAGCTGCTGGGTCATGAGCATCTCGAGCAGGGCGTCGTGCACGTCGTCCCGCAGGATCTTGCGCGTCAGGGGGACCGTTGCTCGGGGCGTGAGCGGGACCGTCTTCGTCGACATGGCCGCCATCCGTTCAGGTGTGATGAGCGTTACTGCCTGGATCCTATAGGGAAACGCCTCGGGTCATGAAGGACCGCCGGCGACGTCGCGTCGCGCGACCGTTCCCGCGGCCCGGGCGCCGGGGTCAGCCGCCGCGCACCCCGCCGTCGAGCAGCCCGCAGAACGCGCCGAGCTCGAGCAGCCGCTGCGGGCTGATGGGCAGGTGCTCCACGAGCGCCGGCGAGTGGACCACGTACGCGCACCACTGCCCGCGCGAGACCGCCACGTTGAGCCGGTTGCGGTTGAGCAGGAACTCGACGCCACGCGGCACGTCCTCGGCCGACGACGCCGTCATCGACACGATGACCACCGGCGCCTCCTGGCCCTGGAACTTGTCCACGGTCCCGACGCGGACGTCGTCGTACCCCGCCGCCTCCAGCGCCCGCCGCACGGTGGCGACCTGCGCGTTGTACGGCGCGACGACCAGCACGTCGTCCTGCCCGAGCGGCCGCTCGCGGCGGCCCGGGTCGCGCTCGCCCGGGTCGGTCCAGGCGCGCCCCAGGTGCGAGCGCACCAGCTCGACGACGGCGTCCGCCTCCGCGGGCGAGAACGTCGCGTCGCCGGGGTGCCACACCTCCACGGGGTGCACGCCGGGCGCGACACCCTCGAGCCACCGCTCCTTGGCGGCCGGGGCGCTGTGCAGGCGCCGCTCGTAGCTCAGCGCCGACACCGCCTCGCACAGCGCCGGGTGCATGCGCCAGGAGGTGTCGAGGAACCAGCCGTGCGAGTCCGGCAGGGTCGCGTGCCCGCCCAGCAGCCACGACAGCGCGGAGACCTCGACGTGCTCGGCGTGCGGCGCGGCGCTCACCTGCGGCAGCTGCTGCGGGTCGCCGAGGAACAGCACGCGCCGGGCCCGGCGCGCGGCGGCCAGGGTGGGCGCGAGCGAGAACTGCCCGGCCTCGTCCACCACCAGCAGGTCCAGGTCGTCGCCGCGCGCGAACAGCCACGCGGTGCCGCCCACCACGCAGCCCGTCCCTGCCGCGGCGTGCTCGCCGAGGAACGCCGACGCGTCGGCGGGCTTGGCCAGCTCGCCCCAGGGCCCGTCCGGCCGGCGGGGGTCCGCCCCCGAGCGGTACCGCGCCACCTGCTGCGGCCCGAGCCCGCCCTTGCCGGCGACCGCCCGCAGGAAGTTCGCCACCGCCTCGTGCGACTGCGCCGTGACGCCCACCCGCCAGCCGTGCTCGGCCGCGAGCCGGGCCACCACGCGCGACCCGGTGTAGGTCTTGCCGGTCCCGGGCGGGCCCTGCACCGCCACGTAGGACCCGTCGAGCACGAGCAGCGCCTCGACGATCTCGTCGGCGGTGTCCCCGCCGTCGCGCCGGGCGTGCACCGGCGCGCCGTCGCCCGTGCGCGGCGGGCGGCGCAGCAGCACGTCCCACGCCAGGCCGCGCGGCACGTCGGGAAACGCCGCCTCGACGTCGGCGGCGTACTCCAGCAGCACCGCCTCGAGCGGCACGGTGTTGATGCCCAGGGCGGCCGGCGCCAGCGCGTACGGCAGCTGCGCGTGCGTGGTCACGCCGTTCTTCAGGTCCGTCGCGCCGATCCGCTCCTCCACGACGACGACGTCGCGCCCGTCGTCGGCCGCGGCGACGTCGAGGACCGTGCCCTTCTGCGTCACGCCGTGCCCGCGGTCGCCGCCCTGGCTGGCGCACGGCGGCAGCGGCGGCGCGTACATCAGCCACACGTCCGAGCCGGCCCTGAGCAGGCTGCCGGGCGCGATCTGGCCGGTGACCTCCAGCAGGCGGCCGACGCCCCGGCGCCCGCCGAGGTCGCGCCAGTCCTCCACGACGCGCACCGACTGTGGGTCGCTGGCCACCACCGTGTCGCGGGTGTCGGCCCAGTCGTCCGGCTCGCGGCTCAGCCGGTCGTGGTGGCCCCACCAGAACGGCTTGGTCTCCAGCTCCCAGTACAGCAGCGAGTGCGCCACCTGGGCGGCGACCTGCTGGGCGTCGGTGCGCTCGGCGGCGGGAGCGTCGCCGGCCAGGGCCAGCAGCCGGTCGGCCGCCTCCTGCACCGCGGTGCGGTGCTCCTGCCGGCGCTGCTGCTGCGGCGTGAGCGGAGCCTCGGCGTCCGACGACGGTGCGTCGGCGGGCGTGGTCGACGGCCCGGCGTGGGCGTCGTCGGGGCGGGCGGCGTCCGCGCCGTCCGGGCGCGCGGCGTCGGGCGGCGCGCCACCTGCGCCACGCGCACCCCCGCCGTCGGCGATCTCGCGCAGCCAGCCGTGCAGCCGCAGCGTGGAGACGCAGTCGTACTCGTTGTAGTCGAGGATCGAGCGCATCGTGCGCGCGAACTCCTCGGGGTCCGACTCGCGGACGGCGCAGGCGCGGCGGTACTCGACGACGGAGTCGGCGGCGTTCGTGACGCCGTCCGCGTCGCGCAGCTCGTCCCCCATGTAGAACGGCTCGAGCTTCTTGATGGAGTACGACTCCTGGCCCACCCGCAGGCTGCGGCGCACCGTCGCGTACAGGTCCACCAGCACGCCGTCGCGCAGCAGCTCGTCGACCTCGTTCGCGCACACCCCGTGCCGGGCCGCGAGCCGCAGCAGCGCCGTCTTCTCGTAGGGCGCGTAGTGGTAGACGTGCATGCCGGGGTGCCGGCGGCGGCGCTCGACGACGGTGGCGACGAAGTCGACCAGCGCCTGCTTCTCCTGGGCGCGGTCGTGCGCCACCAGCGCGCGGAACGGCGCCTGCGCGCCGGGCTCGGCCGGCCGCTCGACCCAGCCGAACAGGTACTCGAGCCCGTACTCGCGGCCCCACCGGTCGGCGTCCGTCCACAGCGGGTCGCCCTCGAAGTCGAAGTAGATGTCGCCCGGGTCCGGCGGCGGCAGCTGCTCGATCGGGGCGGCGTCGACCAGCTCGAACACCGGGTGCCCGGCCTCGGCCTGCCGCACCTGGATGCGGGCCTGGGCGCGCAGGTGCTCCCACGCGCCGGTGCCCATCACCAGGCCGGCCGGCAGCTCCGGCGGCGCGGCGGCGAGGTCGTGCACCGTCGTGATGCCCACCCGGCGCAGGCGGGCCCGCTGCGCGGTGGTCAGGTGCGCGACGAGCAGCACGTCGTCGGCGGCCCGGACCTGCGGCTCGCAGACCGCGCAGCGCCCGCAGGCGGTGTACCAGCCGTCGCCCCAGACCACCGTGGCGTCGCCCGCGCGGTGGGCGTCGAGGATCGCCTCGAGCCGGGCCCGGCGACGGCGGTAGACCGGGGCGAGGTCGTCCAGCGCGAAGCGCTCGGTGCGGCCCGTGCCGAGCAGCAGGCCGACCTGGTCGGCCACCCGGACGCCGGCCTCCCGCAGGCGCTCGGCGTAGGCGGTGACCTGCAGCAGCGCCGTGACGCGGGCGGTGCGGGCCAGCTTGGAGTCGAGGACGGCGAACACCGGGCCGCCGGCCGCGCCGGCCGCGCTCGGCGGCGCGGTGGTGTCGTCGTCGCCGCCGTCACCGCCGTCGCCGCCCCCGTCGCCGCCCTGGCGGACGATGAAGTCGGCGTACCCGCCGAACCGGCCGTCGAACACGTAGCCCTGCGCGACGACGTCGGCCCCGCCGCGCAGGGCGGCGAGCGTGAGGGCGTCGCGGTCGCGGTGCTCGGCCGCCGACCGGCTGCCGCCGAGGTGCGCCACCTCGACGACGCCGCCGCGCCCGCCCGGCGCCCAGCGGCCGTAGGTCTCGACGTAGCCGGCGAGGATGTCGGCCTCCTGCTGCGCGCCCAGCACGCCGGCCGCGGCCAGCAACCCGTCGCCGTCGTCGGGCACGGGCTCGCCGCGCCCGAGCAGCACGTCGAGGCGGCGCAGCAGCGCGTACTCGCACTCCGCGGCGTGGGCCAGGTCGGTCGCGCTGTAGACCAGCGTGCCGTCGTCGAGCAGCTGCACCGGCCACCTCCTCGCAGCACAGCATGCATGCCACCGCCCACAACGGCCCAGCCCAGCCGGTCACCGGGCGCCTCGACGTCGCGCCTTCCCGCCCCCCGGTCTGCGGCGCCCGCCGCGCAGGCTTCCGCCGCCGTTCGCCGTCCGGCAACCCGGCCGCCGCCGGGCGGCCACCACCGCCTGCCTACCGTCGTGGCGACCGCATCGACGAAGGGACCACGATGACCCTCACGCTCACGCTCGTGCGCCACGGGCAGACCCACTTCAACGCCCGCCGCCTGCTCCAGGGCAGCAGCAACTCGCTGCTCACACGCACCGGGCAGGAGGGCGTGCGCACCACGGCGCGCCACCTGGCCGGCACCCGCTTCACCGCCGCCTACTGCTCCCCCGCGGGCCGCGCCGTCACCACGGCCGTCGAGATCCTGCGCCACCACCCCGACCTGCGCCTGCGCGTCGAGGCGGACCTGCGCGAGTACGACTTCGGCACCTTCGAGCGCAAGCCCGAGCACGAGCTCGAGGCGGTCCAGCCGTGGGCCGAGCTCATCACCGAGGTGCTCACCGAGGTCCACCCCGGCCTGCCGCAGGGCGAGTCGGGCGCGCAGTTCATGGGCCGCACCCGCGACGTGTTCGCCCGCATCGCCCAGGCACACCCTGAGGGCGAGGTGCTCGTCGTCGGGCACGGCCTCACCCTGGGCGCCTGGCTGTGGACGCTCCAGCCGACCGGCCTCGTGCCCCTGCCGAACGCCTCGGTGTCCACGGTGCGGGTGCACCCCGACGGCGCGACGGAGGTCGTGGAGATCGGCCGCGACGTCGCCGGCCACGGTGTCGTGACGCGCGTGCCGTCGCGCCCGGCCGCCCCGCAGCCGGCCGGGGCGCCGACGCAGCCCGAGGCCCACGTGGTGCCGACGCCGGAGGCGGAGCCCGCCGCGGTCTGAGCCCGACGGCGCTCCGACCGCCGCGGAGGCGCCGCAGAGGCAGCCCGAGCGTCGTAGTTTCTCGGCCAAGGCCGCCCGGAAGCCGGGGAACTACGACGCTCGACGGGTCCTCGCGGTCAGTCCTGGACCCGGTCCGCGGCGGACGGGGCCGCGGGCCGGCGCCCGACGGCGGTCACGACGGCCGCCGTCACGGCCGCCCCGAGCAGCCCGCCCGCGGTGTTGAGCACGAGGTCCTGCACCGTGCTGACCCGGGCCGGGATGCCGAGCTGCGCCAGCTCGATCGCCGCGGAGAACGCGCACGCCACGCCCGTCACCGGGAGCACCAGCCGCCAGGCCCCCGCACCGGCACCACCCGCGCGCGCCGACCGCCGTCGGGCGCCCCACCACAGCAGCAGCACCAGCACCCCGAACGGCACGAACATCACCAGGTTCGACGCCGCCTCGAGGAACGCGACGGTCAGCGTCAGGCCCACGGTCGCGGCCGCGCGCACCACCGCCTCGGCCCAGGACGGCACGGCGGTCTGCTCCAGGGACGGCCACATCGTCAGGCACAGGACGGCGGCGAGATAGACCGCCAGGGCCGTGCGCAGGGCGAGGGTCCACCGGCGATCGAGCACGGCCGTCACCCTATGCGGCCGGGCCTAGGCTGAGCGCGTGACGTCGTCGAGCACCCCGCTTCCGCCCTTCGCCTCCGACAACTACGCCCCCGCGCACCCGGACGTGCTGGCCGCCGTCGCGGCCGCCAACGACGGCTACGCGGTCGCGTACGGCGACGACCCGTGGACCGCCCGCCTGGCGGAGCGCGTGCGCGAGGTGTTCGGCCCCACCGCCGTGGCGTTCCCGGTGCTCAACGGCACGGGCGCGAACGTCATCTCGCTGATGTCGGTGACCCCGCGCTACGCGGGCGTGGTCGCCTCCGACCTCGCCCACATCAACACCGACGAGAACGGCGCCCCCGAGCGCGTCGGCGGCCTCAAGCTGCTCACCCGCCCCACCACGGACGCGCGCCTCACCGTCGACGACGTCACCTCGTGGGGGCGCGAGATCGGCGACGTGCACCGCGCCCAGCCGGCCGTGCTGTCGCTGACCCAGTCCACCGAGCTCGGCACCGTCTACCCCGTCCAGGACCTCAAGGAGCTGGCCGCCGCCGCGCACGAGCTCGGCATGGCCGTGCACATGGACGGCTCCCGCCTGGCCAACGCCGCCGCCGCGCTCGGCGTGAGCCTGCGCGCGCTCACCGCCGACGTCGGCGTGGACGTGCTCTCGCTCGGTGCGGCCAAGAACGGCGGCATGATCGGCGAGGCCGTGGTGGTGCTCGACGCCGAGGGTGCCGGCACCGGCGGCGCCGCGGCCGCGCGGGCGGTGCCGTTCCTGCGCAAGGCGACGATGCAGCTGGCGTCCAAGGCGCGGTTCGTCTCGGCACAGCTGCTCGCGCTGTTCGGCGAGCCGGGCACCCCGGTGGGCACGACGCCGGACGCCGCGCCGGCGGCGGACGCCCCGCTGTGGCTGCGCAACGCCGCCCACGCCAACGCGATGGCCGCACGGCTGCGCGCGGGCGTCGAGGCGCTCGACGGCGTCACGGTCACGCGCCCGACCGAGGCCAACGCCGTCTTCGCGACCCTGCCGCGCGCCGCGGCCGAGCGGCTGCGCGCCCGCGCGCGGTTCTACGACTGGGCCGGCGGCGAGACCCGCGACCGCGTCGAGGTGCGGTGGATGTGCTCGTGGGACACCACCACCGACACCGTGGACCGGTTCGTCGCCGCGCTGGCCGAGGAGCTGGCCCGGGGCTGAGCCGCCGCCGGCCGGGCGGCGTCGACGGCCCCGCCCGGGCGCGCACCGTCCAGCGCCTGGGACGCCGTGCCGAACCGCCTCGGCCGGTCTACCGTCTGTCCATGACCGACCGCCACATCGCGACCGCCTCCACCTTCGTCGCACAACCGCCCGAGCGCGTGTGGGCCGAGCTCCACCACCCGGGGGCGCGGTGGATGCTGGGGGCCAACATCGAGTCCGACTTCAAGGTGGGCAGCCCCATCACGTTCGAGGGGCACTTCTTCGGCCGCGCCTTCCAGGACCACGGCACGGTGCTCGCCTACGAGCGGCCGCACCTGGTGCGCTTCACCCACTTCTCGCCGCTCTCCGGGCTCGAGGACGTGCCCGAGAACTACCACGACATCCGCATCGAGCTGGACCCCGCCGACGGCGGCACCCGGATCACGGTGATCCAGGAGAACATCGACACCCCCGAGCACGCGGCCCACAGCCAGCAGCAGTGGGAGCAGGCCCTGGGCACCCTCGCGCACTCCGACGGGGCGCGCCGGCGCTGATGCGGCGCGCGGCCGGCGCGGCGCCCGGGGCGGCCCGCCTCGGGCGGCGCAGATCGGAAGAGAACCACACGGAGCTCCAGTAACGCCTGATCCTATCTCGTATGGAGTA
>NZ_JAXUAK010000014.1:0-82395 GCF_046535855.1 Puerhibacterium sp. TATVAM-FAB25
GCCGTTCCGGGCACGCGGACGCCCGGCCCAGGCGCGGGGGGGGGGGGGGGGCTGGGGGGGGGGGGGGGGGGGGGGGGGGGGGGGGGGGGGGGGGGGGCCGCCGGCCCCCCCCCCCCGCCGGGGGGGGGGGGGGGCGCCCCCCCCCGGGGGGGGGGGGGGCCCCCCCCCCCCCCCCCCCCCCCCCCCGCTCCTGCGTGCGGCGTCAGCCGCGGATGCCCTGCGCCAGCTGCGAGTCGACGTCCTGCAGCGTCGTGGCGGCCTGCTTGAGGAACTGCGACATGCCCTCGAGACCGGCGATGGTCTGCTTGGCGCCGTTGGTGAAGTCGTCGTACGACTGCTGGAACGCGCCCGAAGCGGCGTCGGTCTGAAAGCCGGAGGCCACCAGGTTGTTCACCTGGGTCTGCAGCATGTTGAGCGTGTCCTCGAGCTGGGCCTGCCCCTGCGTGAGCTGGTCAGCGGTGGAGTTGAGCTCCTCGTAGGTCACGTTCATGTTCGCCATGTCAGGATTCCTCCCTCGTTGGGCCGGCCCCCTCGGCCGTACCGCCTGCCAGCACAGTAGACGAGGCGCCCGTCACGGTGCGATGGGGAGGACTCCCCATGGGTGCCCGGGGCACGGGCCGCGCGGCGTCAGCGCGGCGTCAGCGCTGCGTCAGCGCTCGCCGACGCGGCGCTCGCGCGCCCGCCGCAGCTCCTCGAGGCGCGCACGGCGCTCGACGGCGGACAGGTCGGCCACCCTGCGCTCCGGGCGGCCCCGCCGCCCCGCGCCCGGCGGCGCGAACGACGGGTCGTACCGCACCCGCCACTGCCTGCGCAGCCTCACCACGGTCAGCGCGACGAGCCCGGCACCGACGACGGCGAGGGCGACGCGCAGCACCGGCGGGGCGTCGGCCGCGACCACGACGACGTACATCAGCCAGCCCAGCCCCGCGGGGATCGCCGAGCCGATCTCGCTCCACCGGGGCGTCCAGCCCATCCGGTAGAACCGCATGAGCAGGTCGGTGGCCCGTGACCGGTGGACCGGCTGGAGCGACAGCGCCACGTTGGTCGCGGTGATGCCGAAGGTCTCCCCGCGCGCTCCCCAGGTCGTGTACGACAGCGCGTCGCCCGCGAACCGGGGGCGCAGGGACCGGGCGAGGTGCACCCACGCGAGGCCCGCCAGGGGCCACGAGGCGCACGGCAGCATCCACAGGACGGCCGAGCCCCACAGCAGGGAGAGCAGCGGGACCGCCAGGACGAAGGCGGCCATCTCCGAGGGCTGGGAGACGAGGCTCCGCCACTGCTCGCCGAGCGTCAGGCCCCCGTCGACCAGGGCGTAGAGGAGGAAGCCCGGGCCGAGCGCGAAGAACAGCAACCCCATCGCGGTCCAGAAGACCGCCAGGAGCAGGTACGCGAACGGGCGCAGGGCCAGCTGGACGGGGCTGCGCGGACGGACGCCGGGTGCGGTCTCGGACCGGGGCAGGGGCTCCACGGTCACCGGACGCTACCAGCGCCGGCCGCCGCCGTCCCCGCCGCCGTCCCCGCCGCCGTCCCGACGTCGTCCTGGGGGGCGTCCACGAAGGTGACCGAGTCGACGATCTCGTCGAAGAGCGTGGCGAACGGTTCCGCCGAGGGGATGTTCGGCACGTTGACGCGGGCCATCAGCAGCCGCGAGCGGTCGGGGTACGGGACGTGGTACTCGAGCCGCATCGTGACGAGCTCCTCGCCGGAGTCCGTCGTCGCGCGCGTCATCTCCGCGACGCGCGCCACGGGCCCGTGGCGCTGCGGCGCCACCTCCCCCGCCGGGTACGCCTCGCGGAGCGCCTCCGCCACGTCGCCCCGCTCGAGCCCCGCGCGCGCCGCGGCGGGCCAGTCCTCGTCGAAGACGAGGATCGCGGCGGGGAACGGCACGCCGGGCAGGAGCTCGAGCGACATGAGGTACGTGTGCGCGCCCAGCGCGGCCGCGTCGGCGGCGTTGCGGGTCAGCTCGGTGGCCGCCTCGCGCCGTGCGCGCGCGAGGCGGTCGGCGCGGCCGACCTGGCGCAGGACGAGCTGCTTGACGAAGCGCGCGGTCACCTCCGCGTCGCCCAGGGGGACGTTGGCCCACGTCCCGGGCAGGACGAACCGGAGCCGACCCCCGGCAGCACCCACCGCGCGCGTCACGCGGCCACCTCCGTCTCGATCGTGAGGCCGGTCAGCAGGTCGAGCACCGCCTGCGGGAGGTCGTCGAAGGCGCCGACGCCGTTCGCGATCGCCGTGACCTCGACCATGTCCGTGCTGTCGGGCGGGAACACGCCGAGCGCGACGCGCTCCTCGAGGTGGGCCACGCCCTCCCCCAGGTCGGGCACCGAGTGGCCGATCATGAGGTGCAGCCCGCGCACCGCGCCGGCGGGGACGTCGCCGCGGACCTCGGTGGCCACGAGCTGGTTCTCCCCGCCGTCCGCGACGACGCGCTCGAGGTCCGCGCCGAAGGCCTCGGCGGACAGGTCCTGCTGCGCCACCAGCGTGAGCATCGCGTCGAGCCGGCCCAGGTCCGGACGGCGCACCAGGAACGCCGTCTCCATCCCCGTCACCCCGGCGTCCGCGACCGTCCGCGCCACCCCGGCGATGCCGTCGGCGAGCGCCTCGGCGGGGTCGACGAGCGCCTCCCGCCCGAGCGCCTCCCGCCCGGGGTGTGGGGTCTCGTCCGCCTCGGCGGGCGCCCGCCCGCTGCGGCTGACGAGCGACCGCGCGGTCTCGCGCGCCCAGCGGTCGACGTCCGGCACGACGTGCGGCAGCACGACCCAGTCCTCCGGGAGGGCGAGGTCGAACCCCACGAGGCGCGCCGTCACGGGGCGGCCACCGCGTCGTCGGTCGAGTTGGGGATCAGCTGCGCCCCGTACCCGACGATCTTGCCGTAGGGTCCGCCGAACGGTGACGTCGCGATGTCGACGCCCGGCTTGGCGGCCTGGCCGGCGTCGCCCGCGGTCGCCTGGGTCGCGAAGTCGACGAGGTTCTTGCCCTGGCTGTAGGCGTTGTTGACGTAGGCGAGGCCCACCGCGACCGAGGACGTCACCGCGGTGACGTCGTCCACGCGCACCCCGTTGGTGCTCATGACCCGGAGCATGTCGCTGACGTCGTCGTTCGTGAACAGCGCGCGCATGCCGGCCCCCGTGAACGGGTTCGGGAACAGCGTCCTGAAGGCGTGGCCGTAGCTGCCGCTGGCGAACATGCCCGCGACCGCCTTGTCCGTGCTGGACCGGACGAACGGCGACCGGAGCACCTCCGTGACCCGCTGGCCGGTCGACTGCGCGAACACGTTGCGCGCGCTCGAGATCGCGCTGCGGCCGAACATCGCCCGGGCCGACGAGCCCGACATCCGCGCGGACGTCTGGACGATCATGCGCGCCTTGGTGTACTGGGCGATCGAGCTGATGGCCTTGCCGCCGAAGAGCGACAGGGCGGCCAGGCCGGCGGCGCCCAGGACGCCCCAGAACGACCCCTCGCCCTTGCTCCACTTCATCGCCGCGTCCACGACGGCGAGGATCGCGCCGACCGCCGCGAGGACGAGCAGGACCTGGCCGACGAACGGGACCCACGAGAAGAAGATCGCGAGGATCCCGGCCACGTCGCACACGACCTTGGCGAGCTCGTAGAACGAGTCCCACACCTTGCCGATCTTGTCCCACGTGCCGTCCTGCAGCCCGTGGGTGTTCTTGCCGGTGACGACCTCCTCGATGCGCCCGACCGCGGAACGGGCGGCCGAGTCCTTGGCGTCCGCGGCGTCGCGCCACCGGCCCTGCCAGTAGGCGAGGTCGCCCTCGGCGTCGGACACCCGGTCCCCCGCGCGGTTGCTCGCGGTCCGGGCCTCCGCCGCCTCCTGGGGGGTGGCCGACGTGGGCAGGCCCGACTCGTGCTGCTCCGCGTGGTGCTGCGCGGTGCGGGCCGACGCGAGCTCGGACTCGGCCCTGCCGATCTCGAGGATCGCGGCGTGGGCGTCCTCCTTGGCCGAGCGCAGCGACGAGGCGTAGGCCTGCAGGGCCGAGCCGGTCTCCCGGTAGCGGTCCTGCGCCTTCTCGATGCTCTCGCGGACCTTCTCCGCCTTCTCGCGCGTCTCGTCCATCGCGAGCGACCTGGTGTCGATCTCGTCGGAGATCTTCTTCAGCGCGGCGGTCGAGCGCTGGATGGCGTCCGCGATCTCGATGTACCGGCGGGCCTTGCTCTCCACGAGGCCCGGCGCCCCCTGCAGCTCCTGGTACGGCGTGTCTCCCATGGCTCCCCCCGCCTACTTCCCGGCCTTCTCGACCGAGTCCTCCAGCGCCCTGCCCAGCTCGGTGTCGACCTCGGTGAAGGTGTCGACGATCTGGTTGAGGATGTCGCTGAGCGTCTTGACGTCGCCGAGCATCTCCTCGCGCTTGATCTTCCACTTGTCGGCGAAGTCCTGGACCCGGTCGCGCAGGTCGTCGTGACCCGTCGCCTCGGCGGCGTCACCGGCGTTGTCGTCGGCGTTCTCGAGCTCGCTCACGATCGCCGTGAGGTCGCCCGCGAGCTGCGAGAGCGTGTCCATGTCGATGCTCAGGTCGTACCCGGCCATCCCCGTCCCCTGCTGTCATGAGCTGCTGTCGCCAGCCGTTGCTGCGGTCAAACTAACGGAGCCGTCCAGGACCGTCGATGGGGAGCGGTCCCCATCCGGCCCGGCACGGCCCCGCCGGGCCCTCAGCCGTCGATCACCAGCGGCAGCTGCACGCGCACGTGCTTGCCGCGGGCGACGTACGCGCCGCGGCCCACGGGGTACTCCCCCTTGGCCGCGCGCGGCAGCGACGTCTTGAGGATCGTGTCGCCGTCGAGGTTCTCCGGCTGCAGCAGCAGGCCGCGCCGGGCGTTCTTCACCTCGGCCAGCAGCGGCCACGTCGAGGACCAGGCCGCGGTCTCGGCCTCCGCGACGAGCAGGTGGTCGCTCTTGCGGATCGCCTTGGTGAGCTCCTGGATCGGCTTGTCGGCCGGCGTCTGCAGGTACTCGTTGACGCCCTCGACCACCACGACGATCCCGGGCTCGACGTCCTCGTCGCTCACGGCGGCGAGCAGGTCCTTGGCCATCTCGGCCACCTTGTCCGGGCCGGTGGCGACGTCCTCCCACGCCAGCTCGCCGGCGATCGCCGAACGGGTCTGGGCGAACAGGTAGCAGCGCGCCCGGGGGTTCGCCCGCTGCACCGCCCGCGCGATCGCGACCAGGGCGTTGCTGCGCCCCGCCCCGGGCGGGCCGGAGACCACCATCGCGCCGGTCGGGTCGAAGGGCAGCGGCGCCAGGTCGACGTTGTCCAGGCCGAGCACGGGGCGGCCGTCGACGGCGTCGGGCAGCTCGGTCGCGGGGTACGACTGCGGCAGCACCCGCACCGGCGGCGCCGGCGTCACGCCGGCGCGACGCATGGAGGCCGCCAGCCGCTCGGTGGCGGCGGCCTGGTCGGCCACGGACCGGGCGCCGCCGACCACGGCGACCTGCACCTCGAGCCCGTCGACGACGGCGCGGCCGGCGGGCGACGTCGCGGTCACGACGTCGCGCGGCGCGTTGAAGGACAGGTAGCCGTCGTCGGTCATGCGCAGCAGCACGTTGCGCTGCACCAGCGAGCGCACGTAGGTGGGCACGGCGCCCGCGCGGTCGGCGGTGAACACGACGTGCATGCCCAGGCCGCGACCCTCGGTCATGACGTCGCGGAAGACGTCGAACCACTCCGAGCGCCCGGTGCCGACCTCCCAGTCGTCGCGGAAGGCGGCGAACCCGTCCACCACGAGCAGGATGCGCGGCACGTCGTGGCGGCCGGTGATCTGCCGGTACTCGGTGACGCTCGCGGCCGACACCGCGGCGAACGCCTCGCCGCGGCGCTCGAGCTCGTCGCGCAGCATGCGCAGCAGGCTGACGATCCGCTCGCCGTCGTCGCCGCGCACGACGGCGCCCACGTGCGGCAGCGACTCGAGCATGCGCAGCGCGCCGGAGGCGAAGTCGAGCCCGTAGACGTGGACCGGGCCGCCGCGCGGGGTGATGCCGGCGGCGGTGGCGACGGTGCGCAGCGCCGTCGACTTGCCCGAGCCACCCGTGCCGTAGATGCCCAGGTTGCCGTCGAGGTCGGGCTGGAAGTACACCGGCCGCTGCGCCTGCTCCTGCGGCAGGTCCGCCACGCCCACGAGCAGCTCGGCGTCGGTGCGCTGGCGCAGCCGGGTCAGGTCGTAGAGGTCCGCGAGCGAGTCGAGCCACGGGCGGCGCGGCGTCGGCAGCCCGCCGGCGTCGAACGCCTCGCGCACGCGCGCCACGAGCCGCTGCTGGTCGTTGGGGCCCAAGTCCTCCGGCGCCGGGGACGCCGCGTCGTCGACCGGCTCCTCCCACGGCTCCTCGCGCCCGAAGCGCAGCCCGGCCACCTCGACCTTGGCCCGCTCCGGGGCCCGGGTGCTCCACCCGCCGGCGTAGCCCGACTGGAACGCCTGCACCCGGCCCGGGCCGGTCTTCACCAGGCCGCGGCCGGGGATGCTGGGGTCGACGTAGGCGGCGTCGGGCACCTCGACGACGTCGCTGGAGTCGGAGGCGTCGGCCATCCGCAGCGCCACGCGCAGGTTGGTGTTGGCGCGCAGGTTGTCCTTGATGACGCCGGCGGGCCGCTGGGTGGCCATGATCAGGTGGATGCCGAGCGAGCGGCCGCGCTGGGCGACGTCCACGACGCCGTCGACGAACTCGGGCACGTCGCTCACGAGCGCGGCGAACTCGTCGATGACGATGACCAGCGCGGGCGGCGTCTCCGGGTCGCCGCGCTTCTCCAGCTCGAGCAGGTCCTTGGCCTTCTTGCGGTGGAGCAGCCGCTCGCGGTGGTGCAGCTCGGCACGCAGGGACGTCAGGGCGCGCAGCACCAGGTGCGGCGACAGGTCGGTGACCAGGCCGACGCTGTGCGGCAGGTGGATGCAGTCGGCGAACGCCGAGCCGCCCTTGTAGTCGACGAACAGGAACGTCACGCGGTCGGGGCTGTACTCGGCGGCCATGGCCAGCACCCAGGCCTGCAGGAACTCGGACTTGCCGGCGCCGGTGGTGCCGCCCACCAGGGCGTGCGGGCCCTGGGACCGCAGGTCGAGATGCTGGGCGTCCACGCCCGCGGAGCCGACGACGGCGCGCAGCGACCCGGCGCGCCGCCGCTCGAGGGAGCGCCCCGACCGGTCGTAGACGGACCGGTTCTGCCGCCACCGGTCGAGCACCGCCTCGGCCGACTCGAACAGGTCGTGGCCCAGCAGCGCCGGCAGCGACACCGAGCGCGGCAGGTCGCTGGCGTCCTCCACGACGGCGCCGGCGTCGAACACCGGGGCCAGGCGGCGGCCGTAGTCGAGCGCTGCCGCGGCGTCGAGCTCCTCGAGCTGCACGTCGTCGACCCATCGGCCGAGGCGCACGAGGCCGACGCGCGGCTGCGCGGCGCCGAGGTCGACGAACGTGCGGCACGCGGCCGGCAGCCGCGCGGCCTCGGTGGCGACCCACAGCAGGTACACGCCGGCGTCGGGACCCTGCTCGGCGAGCTGCACGAGGCGGGCGCGGTCGACGTCGATGTCGTCGCTGACCACCACGACGACGGCGGGGACCGGCGACCGCGTGCCGGCCTCGTGGGCGGACGCGCCGACGTCGGCGCCGCGCTCGATCGCGGCGTCGTCCTCGTCGACCGCGCCGCGCCGCCGCGGGCGGTGCGCCTTCAGCCGGGTGGCGACCAGCTCCTCGAGCTGCGCCACGAGGCGCGAGGCGCCCGTGGCGGAGTCGGCGAGGTGCAGGCCGTCGACCGGGCTCTGCGGGCTGGAGGTGTGCGGCACCCAGGTGAGCCACTCCAGCGCCCGCGTCCACACCGGGCTGACCATGGCGGTCACGACGAGCTCGCTCGGCGCGTGCAGCCCGGTGAGCTGCAGCAGGATCGCGTTGAGCGAGCCGGCCACGCGCGGGGGCGGGCCGGCGAAGCCCAGGGCACCGGCGTCGTAGAGGTTCTCGACGACCGGCACGCCGTCGACGGTGTCGAACTGCGCGACGACGGCGTCGAGCTGCTCCTGGTGCTCCTTGAGCAGCCGGCCGCGGTCGCCCGTCTTGATGGTGTTGCGCGAGGGCATGGTGCCGAGGCCGAACCGGACGTTGAGGAAGCTCCAGTGCTCGGGGCGGCGCGTCCACAGCAGCGGCCCGTGCCGCATGGCCTCGACGAACACGTGCTGCGTGGCCGGCGCCTCGCGCAGCCGCACGGAGCGCTCCTGCTCCTTCTCCTGCGCGAGCGCGGTGCGCAGCGACTCCAGCCGCTCGTCGAACCGCTGCACCTGCCGCTCGAGCCGCTTGCGGTTCTGCCGGCCCTGCGTGAGGTGGTTGCCCAGCAGCATGAGCGGGGTCATGAGCACGAACAGCAGCGCGGTGGGCCGGTGCAGGACGAAGAACATCGTCAGGCCGAGCAGGACCGGCGCGACCAGCGCGAGGAAGGGGAACTCCCGGGGCTCGATCTCCTCCGGGGCGTCGGGCGCCTCGAACGTCTCGCCGGTGTAGCGCGCCTCGACGCGCGGGGAGCGCGTGAACGGCACCGGTCCCGCCTTGGGCGCGACGCCGGTGATGCGGGCGGCGTCCCGGCGCCGCTCGACCACCAGGGCGGTGTCACCGACGACCACGCGCTGCGCGCCGTCGACGCGCAGCCGCGCCACCGGGGCGCCGTCGACGAGCGTGCCGTTGGCCGACCCGAGGTCGACGACGTCGACCGTCTCGCCCACGTCGAGCCGCAGGTGCCGCTTCGACACCAGCGGGTCGGCGAGGACGACGTCGCACTCCGGGGCGCGGCCCAGCGTCCAGCTGCCCTCGGTGAGCTGGTGGGTCTCGCCGCCCTCGACCCGCACCACGGCGCGCACGTCCTGCGAGCGCGGGTAGTCGAAGCCCGGCAGCGAGAGGTCGACGACCGCGATCTCCGCGCCAGAGCCGATCCACGCCTCGCCGAGCGCGGCGTCCTGCGGAAGCCGCACCGGCTGCTCCTGGCCGGGCAGCCGCGCCTCGAGCGTGCGCGGCGCGTCCGGGTCGCCGTGGCTCGCGTGCGGGTCGACGCGCGCGATCGTCGCGGCGATCTCCCCGATCGTCGCGCCCGCGTCCGCGGTGATGACGACGTCCTCCGCGGTGCCGTCGACGCGGCGCAGCGTGGCCTTGACGTGCATCCGTGCTTCCCCTGCCTCGTGCCGTGCTGGTTGACGTGGTGGTGCTGGTGATGGTGGTGGTGCTGGTGGTGCTCGTGGTCTGGTGCTCAGCCGCGGCCGCGGCGCCGCAGGACGGCCGCGTGGACCGTCCCGACGACGAGGCCGCCGACGGCGGCGAGCCCGACGGCCGCCCAGGTGCCGCCCGCGGTCAGCGCGCGCCCGAGCGCGCGGTACGGGTCGGCGAAGCTCCCCGTCCCGGCGCCGTGCAGCAGCACCTCGAGCGCGACCATGACGACGAGCGCGACCGCCGCCGCGGCCACGGGCCACGCGACGAGCACCCGCCCGGGCGCGGGACCCGTGCTCACTCGTCGCCCTCCGTGGGCTCGTCGAGCAGCGGGAGGTCCGTCGCGGTGACCAGCCGCGAGGCGACCGCGTACTCGACGAGCCGCGCCCGCCGGTTGGTGGCCAGGGCGCCGGGACCGCCCCGCAGCCCCTGGACGCCGATGCGGTCGAGCTTCTCGCAGACGTTGTCGAGCTTGCGGTTGAACCGGGTGGTCGTCCACCCGAGGCGGGCGGCGGCGGACGCGGACGACGGGATCTGGGCCAGGCTCGTGCCGTCGCGGCGCAGCAGCGGCTCGGCGAGCGCGACGATGAGCTGGCGCTGGCTGCGGGTGAACGGGATCATCCCGATCGTCGTCGCGCCGCCGTCCTCCTCGTCCACCGCCTGCACCTGGTGGTACGGGGCGCCCTCGAGCACCACGGAGATCTCGTACGTCGTCGGGCCGGCGGTGAACACCACCTGGGTGGCGGGGAAGACCATCGGCAGCCGGTTGCCGGGCGACACCCACGACTGGACGCCGCCGCCGGCGTCGCAGACGGTGGCCGACAGCAGCGAGCCCACGTTGACGAGCCACCAGATGCCGCCCTCGTGCCGCAGCTGCAGGAACCGGCGGTGCAGGTACGGGTTGTCGTCGATCGCCAGGTCGCCGTCGCGGCCGACCTCGAACGGCGCGCCGTCCGGGTCGGGGTAGAACCACTCGCCGCAGAACTCGACGGCGAGGCGGCCGCCCGGCGCGGCGGTGGACGGCCCGGCGGCACCGGGGACGGGCTGGACCGGCGGCTGGACGGCCGGCTGGACGGTGGGCTGGGCGGTGGGCTGGAGGGTGGGCTGGACGGTCGGCTGGACGGTCGGCTGGGTCATGAGGCGCACGCATCCTGGGGGGTCGCGGACTGCTTGCCGGAGCGGACCACCACGACCTCGACGCAGGTCTGCCCGTCCGCCGACAGCGGCACGGTGACGGACGTGGCGTCCGTGGGCTCGTAGAGGGTCTCCTCGGTGATGCTCAGCTGGCGCCACGCGTACCGGTCGCCGTCCTGGGCGTCGGCGGGCGGCTGCCAGGTGAACGTCGCCCGGTCGCCCTCGACGGCCACCTTCAGGTCGCGCACCGCGGGCACGAGCGAGCCGAGGTTGTCGCGCGGCGGGCCGGTCGGCGTCGGCTCCTGGGCGACGGCGTCGGCGGGCGGCTCCTCGGTGCCGCCGCCGAGCGCGCCCCACAGCACGCCGGCGACCGCCACCACCGCGACGGCGGCGCCGACGAGGATGCCCAGGCCGCGGCGCGCGGAGCCGGGCTCCGCGGCGGCCGGGTCCGGGGCGTCGGCCGTCGCGCCGCGCCGCACCGTGCCGTCCGGCACGCCGTCCCCGCCGACGGCACGCGCCTCGCGCAGCGCCGTCGCGTCGGTCGCCTCGGTCGCCTGCGGCCACGGCGGGCCGGCCGCCGGGCGCGGCGCGCCCGCGCCGGTGGCGGCGCCTGCGGCCCCGGCCGCCGACGGGTCGATGGAGGTGACGCTGCGCAGCCGGGTGCCCGGGGCGTCGTCCGGCTCCTCCTCGGCCACGTGCCCCGAGTCGTCGAGCAGGTCGATCGGCGTGACGGCGAGCCGCAGCTCGGTCTGCACGTGCTGCAGGGCGCGGGCGAGCGCGAGCACCGACGGGTAGCGGGACTCCGGCCGCTTGGCCATCGCCGTGGCGAGCACGCGCTCGAGCGACGCCGGCACGTCGTCCCGGCCGGTGGGCTGCAGCGGCGCGCGCTCGATGCGCGCCACGAGGTCCGCGCTGCCGTTGGGGCCGCCGGGCACCTCGAACGGGGACCGGCCGGCGAGCAGCGTGTAGAGGGTCGCGGCGAGCGCCCACACGTCCGTCGCGACGCCGGAGACCGGCGGGTCGCCGAAGGACTCGGGCGGCGACCACGGGATCGACATGCCCTCCGCCGCGCGGGCGTCGTCGAGCGTGGAGGAGATGCCGAAGTCGGTGAGCACCGGGTGGCCGTACTCGGTGACGAGGATGTTGGCCGGCTTGATGTCGCGGTGCAGGATCCCGGCGCGGTGCGCCGTCTCGACGGCCCCGGCGATCTGCACGGCGACGCGCAGCGCCTCGGCGACGGCGAACCGCTCGGTGCGGTAGCGGGACCCGAGGTTGGGCCGCGAGCAGTACTCCATCGCCAGGTACGGGCGCCCGTCCTCGGCGATGTCGGCCTCGTACATGGTGACGATCGACGGGTGCGTCGACAGCGTCGCCATGAGGTCGGCCTCGGCGTCGAACGCGGCGCGCTGCGAGGCGGTGCGCTCGCTGAGCAGCACCTTGACGGCCACGCGGCGGCGAGGGCGCTGCTGCTCGTAGAGGAAGACGTCGGAGAACCCGCCGGACCCGATCAGCGAGACGTACTCGAAGCCGTCGATGCGCGGCGGGGCGGACGTGGGCCGCTTGCTGCTCACCAGATCTCCTCGAAGCCCAGGGTGACGCCGTCGCCGAGGTCCACCACGTCGCCGTCGGCGACGAGCACGCCCTCGCTCGGGTGCAGGCGCCGCGGCGGCTGGCCCGGCCGCAGCAGGGTGGTGCCGTTGGTGGTGGCCATGTCGCTGACCAGCACGTGCCAGCCCTCGAGGCGCACCTCCACGTGGGAGCGGGAGATGTCCTGGCTGGGGCTGTCGACCGTGACCAGCCGGGCGCCGTCGCCGCCCGAGGTGCGCGGTGCGCGCGGCCGGCGGCCGACGACGACCGTGCGGTCGAGGTCGACGACCTCGCCGGCCGAGGTGCGCATCCGGCCCAGCAGCGGGCGCGGCGCGAGCGCCGCGTCCCCGGTGAGCTCGGCCTGGCAGGTGCGGCACCGTTCCCACGACGGCGGGTTCGGGTGCCCCTGCGGGCAGGTGCGCGCCAGGATCTGCGGCCCGGCGGGCCGGTCGGCCGGGGCGCCGGGGGCAGACCCACGGGCGGGCGCGGCGCCGAGCCCGGCGGCGGCGCGCAGGTCCGCGACGGCCGAGGACAGCACGGTGTTGCCGTCGTGGTCGAGGTCACCGACAGGAGCCTGGGGGGCCGGCGCCACCGGGGGCGCGGCGGGAGCCGCCGGCACGGGAGCCGGGGTGGGGGCTGGCCCGGGGGCGACGGCGGGCGCGGGCGGGGGCACCGGCGAGGCGTCCCAGACCTTCGGCACGCCGGCGAGGATGCCGGGCGGCGGCTCCGGCAGGCAGGCCCCGGGCGCCGCGGCGGGCGCGGCGCCCGGGGCCGGGATGACCGGGTCGCGGACGGCGGCCGGGTCGAGGTCCGGCTCGCGGTCCGACGGCGGCGGCGCGAACGACGGCGTCGACGGCGCGACGTCCGCCGCTGCCGCGGCCGGGGCGTCGCCGCTCGCGTCCTCGTCCTCCTCGTCGGGGCGGACGGCCGCCGCCTCGACGCCGCGCATCACGGTCTGCCCCCACAGGTGGCCGTAGGTCTCCTCGTCGGGCTCGACCTGGACGGGCCCGGTCGGGACGGGCTCGGCCGGGACCGGCTCCGCGGCCGCCGGGACCGGCGCCTCGACGGCCGCCGCGACGGCCGCGGTGGCGATGCCGTCGTCCGGGGCGGCCGGGGCTGCGACGACGCCGACCGTGCTGTGGTCGGGCAGCAGCGTGTCCGGCGACGCGTCGGCGTCGCCCGCCGCGGCGGTCGCCCGGAGCAGCTGGAGCAGCTCGACCGGCTCGACCGGCTCGACGGGCACCGCGGGCTCGACCGGCGCTGCGGGCGTCGTCGGCACGGCGCCGACGGCCGGGGCGCCGGCCTCGTCCGGCCGCGCGGCGAGCGCGAGGCGCACGCCCACGGCGCCCGCGGCGACGACGCCGCCGGCCAGCGGCCACGTGCCCTGGACGGGCAGCAGCCCGCTGCCGCCGTCGGCCCGGACGGACAACCCGACCACGTCGCGCACGGTGCGCTCCGACCACGTGGCCACGCCGGCGCCGTCGACGGTGACGGCGCCGCCGTCGCCGGACTCGAGCTCCACGCGGCAGTCGCCGCGCACCAGCACGTGCGCGACGCCGTCGCGGACCGCGGCGACGGCGAACGGCGGCACGCGGTGCAGCCCGCCCACGCCGTCGGTGAGGACCTGCAGCGCGTCCATCACGCCCGGCTCCGCCCCGGGTGCCGGGTCGAGCGCCTCCCACAGGCGGTCGAGCACGCCGGGCTCCGGCGGCTGCGGCAGCACGACGACGACGTCCCCCCGCACGACGGCACGCCCCGACCCGATGGCGTAGCGCACGCCCATGTCTCGGTCCCCTCCCTCGTCGTGCCGCCCGTCCGGACCGCCGGGCCTCACCGGCCGGCCCCGACCCCGGCCGCGCGAGGACGCGTGTCCTCGTCGGCCTCGTCGTCGCCGGGCGGCCCGCCCCCGGGCCCCTGGGACAGCGCGACGGCGTCCACGACGACGACCGTGATGTTATCCCGGCCCCCCGCGGCCAGCGCCTCCGCCACCAGGCGGTCGGCGGCGTCCTGCGGGTCGGGCGTCTCGCGCAGCACGAGCGCGACGCGCTCGTCGGCGAGCTCGCTGGTGAGCCCGTCGGAGCAGACCAGCACCCGGTCGTGGGACTCCACCGGCACGTACCAGAGGTCGGGCCGCGGCGCCTCGGGCGACCCCAGCGCGCGGGTCACCACGTGCCGGCGCGGGTGGGTCATCGCCTCGCTGCGCGTGATCATCCCCGCGTCGACCATCTCCTGGACCTCGGAGTGGTCCACGCTGACCTGCTCGAGCCGGCCGCGCGACATCAGGTAGGTGCGCGAGTCGCCGAGGTTGACCACGAGCCACTGCGGCACGCCGTCGCGCTCGGTGAGCACCACGCCCGAGACCGTCGTGCCCGCCCCGCGGCCCGGCTGCGTGGCGATCGCCCGCACGCGCTCGTTCGCCACCGCGAGCACCTGCGCGACGTCGCCGCGGCGCACCGCGCCGAGCAGGCCGAGGCCTTCGAGGAGGTCCACCGCCGTCGCGCTGGCGACCTCGCCGGCCTCGTGCCCGCCCATGCCGTCGGCGACCAGGAAGAGGGAGGACGTCGCCAGGTAGCGGTCCTCGTTGAGCGGGCGGCGCGCCCCGCGGTGCGTCGCCGCGCCCCACGCCAGGACGACGCCCTCGGCCCCGCTCACGCGTCCCCCACCCGTGCCGCGTCCGTCGCCGCCCGCGCGGTCACGCGGTACTCCCCCAGGTGGATCGACGCGCCCGCGGGCACCCGCACCCGGGCGCCCGGCTCGACGACGCGCGGCGGCGCCCCCGGCACCGACACCACCGTGCCGTTGGTCGACCCGCGGTCGGTGACCCACAGCCCCCCGTGGTCGACGCCGAGCTCCGCGTGGGTCTTGGACACCGAGCGGCGCGGGTCGTCGAGCGCCAGCAGCGCCCAGCCGCCCGAGGCGGCCTGCGGGTCGCGCCCGACGAGCGTGGGGCCGGCGACCACGTGCACCACGCCCGTGGGCAGCTCGAGCGGCACGGGCACGACGGGCGCCGCGGTGAGGCGCGTCCCGGCGCCGGTCCCGGACCTCGGGGCGGACAGCCGGGTCGCGTCCCACCCGTCCTCCTCCGGCTCGGGTGCCATGGTCGTCTCGCCAGCGACGGCCGCGGGGACGGGCGACGGCACGGCGGCAGGGCCGGGAGCGGGCACGGCAGCCGGTGCCGCGGCCGGCGCGACGTCCGGAGCGGCGGCCGGCGCCGGCGCGCGGCCCGGCACGCCCGTGACGATCCCGCCCGCGGCCGGCGCGTCGGCGCCCGTGGGGAACGCCCACGGGTCGGTGGGCGCCGCGGCGGACGGCCGGTCGGCCGTCGCCCGCGGCGCGGCGCGGCGCGGCGTGCGCTGCGTGCGCACGACGACGGACCGGGCCGCCTTGTCGTGCCAGCCCTGGAGCCGGCCGCTGCCGTCGAACAGCGGGCTCAGCAGCACCAGGACCCCGCCGACCCCGAGCACCAGGGAGCCGGCCCCCACCACGAGCGAGCGCAGCACCGCGCGGCCGAACCCGACCGGCCGGCGCGTGCCCTGGTCGACCGTGCGCACGCCCAGCAGGCGGCCGCCGACGGCGGCGCCCGTGCGGCCCTCCCAGGCGCACAGCGCGAGCCAGATCGCCAGGGACAGCAGCCCGGCGCCGAGGTACCAGCCCGCCAGCGCGGCCAGCAGGTCGCCCGCGCCCGCGGGTGCCGACGCCGCCGCCGCGTCCCGGCCCGCCGCGGCCAGCCCGACGACGAGCAGCAGCCACGACGGCACCGACGTCGCCAGGGAGTCCAGGACCGCCACCGTGAACCGCCGGCCGACGCCGGCGAGCGGTGCGTGCGCCTCCTGCGCCGGGGGCGCGCCCCGGCGGGTGGCGGCGACGAGCTCGGGCTCCGTCGTCGTCCCGACCGGGTGCTCCGGCCCGCGCGCGGCGCCGTCGCCGCGCGGCGTGCCGCAGACCGTGCAGAACGGTCCGGGCGCGGCCTGCGGCGACCCGCAGACGTCGCACACCGTCGTGCTCATGCCTCTCCCTCCGTGCGGCCGTCCGGCCGACCGGCCGGCTTCCGCCGTCTTGCCTCGCCGGGGTCCACAGCCCCGGTCGGCCTGCGCCGCACCAGGTCGCGCAGGGCCGCCCACCCGCGGGTGCCGCGCAGCGAGCGCAGCGACAGGCGCGCCCGCCACCGACGCCGGCGCGGGAGGCCGGCGTGCAGGCCGCCGAGCAGCGCGTCGACCTCGGACCAGTACGCCTCCACCTCCTGCGGCGAGGGCTCGGCCGCGCCGAACACCGTGGCGTCGGCCCGGTGGGCCAGCGGCACCGTCCCGGGCGCCTCGAGCGTCGCGACGAGCACGCCCGCCGCCTCCCGCCGCGTGGCGCCCTCGGGCACCGTCGCGCCCAGGTCCGTGGCCGCGTCGAGCACCTCGCGCCAGCCGCCCGCCACGCGGTCGGACAGCCGCGGCGCCGAGCGGCGCAGCAGCCGCCGGCGCGCCTTGAGGGCCAGGACGAGCAGGACGGGCGCCAGCAGGATCGCCAGCGGGACGAGCACGGCCGCCGCGATGCGCGCGGCCAGGCCCCAGTCGAAGCCCTCGGCGTCCTGCTCCTCGTCGTCCTCGTCCTGGACGTCGCCGGCCACGGCGTCCGCCGGCTCCTCCGGCGGCTCAGGGTCCTCGAGCACCGGCGGCTTGGGGACCTGCTCGCTCTTGGGCTCGGGCTGGATCTTGTTGTCCTCGTCCGGGATGGCGTCGACCGGCGCCCAGCCGTGGCCCTCGAAGGGCACCTCGACCCAGGCGTGCACGTCGGCCCCGGTGACCGTGTAGGTCTCGCCGTCCTGGCGGGTGTCGGTCTCCGGGTCGGCGTAGAAGCCCATGACCACGCGCGCCGGGATGCCGGCCTGCTGCGCCATGAGGGCGAGGGCGACGGCGAACTGCTCGTCGTCGCCGACCATCTCGTCCTCGGCGAGCAGCGAGTCGACGCGGTCGGCCGAGTGGCCCGGCCGCGACGGCGCCTGGTCCTCCAGGCCGCTGGAGAAGATGCCGGAGGCGATCAGGCCGTCGCGCAGCGCGAACAGCCGCTCGACGGGGTCGGTCTCCTCCCCCATGAACTGCGCCGCCTTGGCCGCGACGGAGCCCGGCACGGCGTCGTCCGGCAGCGGCGGCAGCGGCGTGTCCGCCGCGATCCGGCCGGACCGCAGGTCCTCCTCGGTGGGCGGCGCGGTGATCTGGGCGCGCAGGCGGTAGGTGTCGCCCGGCTGCAGGCCGGCCGTGGCCAGCGCGGTGCGCGTCGTGACGTTGTAGTAGGTGGAGTCGGCGAGCTGGTCGGCGCGCGCACCGGTCCAGGTGATGCCCGTGACGCTGCCCGCGCCCGGCACCCACACGCCGCCGAGGTCGAGCACCTCGATCTCGAGCTCGCGGCTCGGCGTCGTGTCCGCGGTGGCGATCTCCTCGCCCGCGCGGGTGTAGACGCCCGAGCCGGGCTGGTCGCTCGAGGCGTCGTAGACGACGCCGTCGTAGGTGTCGAGCGTGGCCAGGCGCAGCCGGGCGCCCGCCGGCAGCCCCTCGACGCGCAGGACCTCGGCCTCGCGCTGCTCCTTGGCGAGCTTGCGGAAGCCCACCAGCGGGCTGACGAACTCGTGCAGGTCGAGCGGCGGGGTGATGACGTCGCGCACCACGGTGCGCGGCGCGGCGGGCAGCAGCAGGGGCGCGACGAACGCCGCCGCGACGGCGCCGACGCCGAGGATCGTGGCGCCGGTGCGCAGCCGGTACCAGCGCAGGCGGCGGCTCGCCTCGCGGCTGGAGTCGGTGGCCACGGAGTGGCGGCCGACGCGGGCCTCGACCACGCGCAGCGCGCCCCACAGCAGGCCGACGACGCCCGCCACCAGCCCCTGCACGACCGGCAGGGCGGGCTCGACCGTGCCGAGCAGGACGGTGGCGACCAGGCCGGCGGCCACGGGCGCGAGCGCGAGCGCGGCCAGCCGGGCGCGCCAGGCGACGGTGCCGGCCACCACGGCGACGAGGTAGAGCACGCAGAACGGCACCACCGCGAGGTCCGGGAAGGAGTGCAGCGGCGGCACCGTGGTGACGAACTCCTTCCACCCGTGCACGGCACCGAGCGCGAGCTCGCGCACCGTGCCCAGGGTGGGCACCACGCCGCCGACCGTGGTGTGCGGCAGCGCCAGCGCGCCGCCGCACAGGAGGTACGCGGCGACCGTCGCGGCCGCCACGGTCAGGGTGGGCCACCGCCGCCAGGCACCGATCCAGGCGACGAGCAGGCCGAGCAGCGCGCCGCCGACGGCGGGGCGCAGGTAGCCCGCCGTGCCCCAGACGGGGCCGAAGCCGACGACGACGGTGCCCAGCAGGAGCAGCAGCGCGAGGCCGTCACCGGCGCCCGACCACGTCAGGGCACGGGGCACCGCGTCGCCGCGGGCGCGGGTGGTCGCGCCGCGCCGCGTGGTCGAGCCGGTGCGGTCCGACGGGCGCAGCCGGCGCGAGGCGCGGGTGCTGGTGCTGGTGGCGCCGGTCGTCGAGCCCGTCGACGAGCCCGTCGTCGACTCGGGCTCCGGCGCGGGCGCCGGGGTTCCGGGGCGGCGGCTCATGCGTCGCTCAACCTCCGCATGGCCAGGGGCAGCTCACCGAGGCTGCCGAGGGTCAGGACCGTGAGCTCCGCGACGGTGTTGCGGCTCATGGGCGCGCCGGGCACGCACTGCAGCGCCATGACGTGCACCTCCTGCGGCAGCCGCGCGGAGGCGGCCCGCAGCTCGCCGGCGCCGACGCCGCTGCCGACGACGAAGGCGACGACGGACGCGTCGCCCACGGTCGTGCCGGCGACGCGGGCGACGTCGACGAGCCGGGTGCGCGAGGGCACCGCCTCGACCCGGGCGAGGTCGTCGAGCAGGCGGGTGCGGTCGTCGCCGCGCAGGCGCCCGTCGTTGACGAGCACGGTGACGCCGCGGTCCTCGCGGATCGCCTGCAGGCCGAGGGACCCGCAGACGCTGACGGCGAGCTCGAACTCGTCGTCGCCGGCGTAGTCCTCCGCGCGCGTCGAGAGCAGCACCGCGAGGTGGGACCGGCGGGTCTCCTCGAACTGGCGGACCATGAGCTGGCCCGTGCGGGCGGTGGTCTTCCAGTGGATGTGCCGGCGGTCGTCGCCGGGCACGTAGTCGCGCAGGGCGTGGAACGACACGTCGGAGTTCGAGATGTCCTGCGTGACCCGCCCCTCGAGGTCCTTGAGGAAGCCGGTCGAGGAGCCGGCGAGGCTCTTGACGACCGGGTGGACGAACAGTTCCTCGGGGTCGGTGAGCCGCACCTCGCGCCGCAGCAGGCCCAGCGGGTCCGCGCGCACGGAGCGCACCGGGCCCACCGTGATGACGGAGCGGCGGCGGGTCGGGACGGTGAAGATCTCCTCGTACGTGGCGCCGGCCGCGAGGCGCGGCACCGGGAACGCGGCGGCGCCGGTGCCGACCGGCACCTCCATGACCGACGGCAGCAGCGGGCGCGAGGACTCGTTGCGCACGTCCAGGCGGCCCACGGCCCGGTCACCCACGGTCACCCGGCGCTGGGCGAGGTCGAGCGCGACCGCGTAGCGGAACCGGCCGAGGACGAACCCCACCGCGGCGAGCAGCGCCACGGTGAGCAGCACGGCGACGACGAGCAGCTCCAGCCAGGAGAACGCCAGGCCGAGCACCCAGGTGGCCACGGCCGCGGCCAGGACGGCCCAGCCGTAGGGGCTCACCGCCGCGGTCACCGGGCTCACGACCGGGCGCGCGACCTCGGCGACGCGACCGGCCACGGCGTCGACCCGCTCCAGCGCGGGGCGCGCGGCCCGCCCGGCGGCGCGCCACCCGCCCCGGGCGGCGCCGCCGACGGCGGCGAGCGCGCGCCCGGTCCTGCCCTTCGTCATGCGTGGGCCTTCTCCTGCGGGGCCGCCAGGGTGGTGAGGATGCGGTCCAGCACCTGCGCCCCGGTCGCGCCCGCGAACTCGGCCTCGGGGTCGAGCGTGATGCGGTGGGCCCACACCGGCTGGGCGAGCTCCTTGACGTCGTCGGGCAGCACGTAGTTGCGCCCGTGCGCGGCGGCCCACACCTTGGCGCAGCGCACCAGGGCGAGCGCGCCGCGGACGGACACGCCGACGCGCACCTCGGGCGCCTCGCGGGTCTCCTCGGTGAGGCGCGAGACGTACTCCAGCACCGCGGGGTCCACGTGCGTGGTCGCGGCGAGCTCGGACATCTCGACGACGGCCTGGGTGGTGACGAGCGGCTGGAGCCCGGCGCTGCGGTCGCGCACCGCGGCGCCCGAGAGGATCTCCACCGTCGAGGCGTGGTCCGGGTAGCCGACCGAGGTCTTCATGAGGAACCGGTCGAGCTGCGCCTCGGGCAGCCGGTACGTGCCGGCCTGCTCGATGGGGTTCTGCGTCGCGATGACCATGAACGGGCGGCCGACCTCGTGCGCCACGCCGTCGACGGTGACCCGGCCCTCCTCCATGACCTCGAGCAGCGCCGACTGCGTCTTCGGCGAGGCGCGGTTGATCTCGTCCGCCAGCACGATCGAGGCGAACACCGGGCCCTGGTGGAAGTCGAACCGGCCGGACTGCTGGTCGTAGATCGTCACGCCCGTGACGTCGGAGGGCAGCAGGTCCGGCGTGAACTGGATGCGGTTGTTCGTGCCGTGCACGCTCGCGGCCAGGGACCGCGCCAGCATCGTCTTGCCGGTGCCCGGGGCGTCCTCCAGGAGCATGTGGCCCTCGGCCAGCATGCAGGTCAGCGCCAGGCGCACCACGTGCGCCTTGCCGAGGACCGCCTGGCCGACGTTGCCGACCAGCCTGTCGAAGGTCTGGGCGAACCAGGCGGCCTGCTCGGGCGTCATGGTGCTCATCGATTCGGGTTCCTTGTCGTCGTGCCGGTGGTCGTGATGCTGCGAGTCGTCGTGCTGGTCGTCGTCGTGCGCCTGGTCGTCACCACGGGCGCGCCTCGTAGTCCTTGCCGTCGATCCGCACCCGCACCAGCTCCTGGGGGTAGCCGTAGTAGCAGAGGAGCTGAGCCCGGTCGTTCCCGCTGAGGTTGACGGTGTAGCTCCGTCCGGACTCCACGATGTTGTGCCAACCCGGCGGGTTGTTGCCCCAGCACTCCACCTGGTGGTTGCCCGCGGGGAAGTCCTGGGTGTTCACCACGAAGTAGGCGCAGCTGCTGTTCGAGCACCCCTTCAGCCCGACGGCGCTGGAGCCGCGCGTCACCCAGGCCTTCGGCTCGGGAGCGGGCGCGGTGGTGCCACCGGCCTCCCCCCACGGGCCACAGCCGGCCGCGTTGCAGGCGCGCGCCTGCAGCGTGTAGCTGCGGTCGTACCCGTCGGGGACGCGCACGTCGGTCGGGAAGCCGTTGCTGCTGCCGCTGTCGCTCGCCGCGCCGCTGTACCGCCACTCGACCCGGGTGACGGCGTTGCCGCCGTCGCTGTTGGGCCGGGTGATGGTGAAGTACCCGCCGTTGGTGCCGCTCCGGCTCCAGGCGACGCCCGGCGAGCCCGGGGTCGTGTACGGCGTGACGGAGTTGGAGCTGCCGGACCAGCCGGAGCAGGCGTAGGCGTTGCACGCACGCACCTGGAAGGAGTGCGGGTTGCCGTTGCTCAGCCCGGTGTAGGTGTACGGCGAGGAGGCCTCTCGGCCGCCGGCGCCGTCGGCGCGCACCTCGTAGCGGCCGCCCGGGCCGTAGAACGCCGACCCGGCGATGCCGTTCCACGTGACGCGCGCCTTCTCGGACGTGTCGCCGTCGATGAGCGACGCCGCGATGCCGCCCGGGGTCTGCGGCGTGCCGTACGGCACGACGGCGGCCGACTGCGGGCCCACCTCCGACCAGCCGGCCTTGTTCTGCGCCGACACCCGGAAGGTGTACGTCGTGGCCGGGTCGAGGTCCTGCACCGTCTGCGAGGTGCCGGCCACGTCCAGCGTGCGCGCCACGGCACCGCCGGCGAGGACGTCCAGCCGGTAGGCCTTCGGGGCGTCGCCGTTGCCGTTCGGCGCCGGCCAGGAGACCCGGACCTGCCCGCCCACGGCGGTGTCGACGCGGGTCGCGGTGGGCGCGGCCGGGGTGAACGGCACGCCGGCGGGAACCTCCTCGGCCGAGTAGTCGCCCCACTCCGACGGCTCCGGCGCGGCGTTGACCGCCTGGACGCGCACCTTGTACGCGACGCCGTTCTGCAGGCCGGTCCAGACGAGGGACCCGCCGGCGACGCACGTCTTCTGGATGGCGCCCGAGCTCGGCGCGGGCGAGATCTCCAGGTTGACGCACTGGATCGGCGAGCGGTCGGTGTACGTCTTGTTCGTCCACGTCACGGTGAGGCTCTTGTCGCCGAACTTCAGGGTCGGCGCGGCGGGCGGGTCGGGCCGCTCGTCGGGCCGCGCCTCCGCCGAGGCGGGCGACGGGTCGGACTCGCCGACGTCGTTCGTGGCCGTCGCGGTGAACGTGTAGGTCACGTTGTTCGTCAGGCCCGTGATGGTGCACGTCGTGGTGGCGCACTCCTGGGCGTGCCCGTCGTTCGTGCGCACGGTGTACCCGGTGATGGGCGAGCCGTTGTCGTTCGGCGGGTCCCAGGTGAGCACGACCGTGCGCGATCGCACCTCCTCGACCTGCGGCGCGCGCGGCGCCTCCGGCCGGCCGAGCACGGTCACCTGCGCGCGGCCCTCGACCTCGCGGTCCGGGTCGCCGGTGACGTCCCGCACGCGGTAGCGCACCACCATGACGCCCACGAAGTCGGCGTCCGGCGTCACGACGACGTCGTCGCCGGCGACGCGCGCGTCCCCGGACCCCGTCTCGACGAGGGCCGAGACGAGCTCGAGCGGCTCCTCGGGGAACGGGTTGGTGTCGTTCGCCAGCACCGGCACCGTGGTGGGCTCGCCCTGGTGGGCGTCGTCCACCTGGTCGGGGTTGGCGCGCGCGAGCGGCCGGGTCGAGGCGACGACCTCGGCCTGCACCCGGCCGGTGACGGGCGGGTTCTCGCCGTCGCGCACGCTGACCGTCACGGGCACGGCCGTGCCCTTGGGCACGGTGGGCTCCGCCTGCACGCGCAGCACGGACCCCTCGACCGTGGCCGTCACGCCGCCGCCGGCGGCGTCGACGGCGAAGGTCAGCTGGTCACCGTCCGGGTCGCTGGCCGCGCGCGCCAGGTCGAGCGTGGCCTCCTCGCCCGCGGCGACCTGCAGCGTGCCGCCGCCGTACTCCGGCGGCATGTTCTTCACCGGCAGCACGGTGATCTGCTGCGTGAGCAGCGCGACGTTGCCCTCGGGGTCGTCGGGGCCCGAGCCGTCGGTGGCCTCGAACGTCACCGACGCCGGGCCGGCGTAGTCCTCCGGCGCGGTGAAGACGATCTGCTGCGGGCCGGTGACCTCGGCGGTGCCCTCGACGCCCTTGACGCTGCGCTCCTCGGTGATGCGCGCCTCGCGCCCCTGGGCCACGGTGACGACCTCGGCGAGGTCGAGCGTCAGCGGCTCGCCGGCGACCACCTCGAGCGGCGGGCCGGGCGTGATGACCGGCAGCGGGCGGTTGCCGCCCGGCACGGCGGGCACGTGCACGAACGCGTGCGCCTCGAGACCGTCGGTGTCGGTGACCGTGTAGGTGATGATCTGGCGCCGGTCGGTGACCGGGACCTCCAGGCCGCCGTCGTCGGCCACGGTGACCCGCTCGTCGTCGACCGTCACGGTCAGGGCGTCCGCCGTGCCGTCGGGGTCCTCGTCGTTGGCGAGCACGTCCACGTCGACCGTGGGGCTGCCGTAGGCCTCCTCCATCGTGACGACGTCGTCGCGGGCCACGGGCCGCAGCAGCGGCGCCTCGCTGCTCGTCGTGACGGTGATCGCGGCGCCGGAGCGCGCGCCCTGCGGGTCCTGGACCGTGTAGTAGAAGGCGTCGACCGCGTCCTGCGCGGGCGTGGTGACGACGACGCGGTCCTCGACCACCTCGCCGCGCAGCGCCTGCGCGCCCTCGAGCCCGTCGGCCACGAGGCTCACCGGGTCGCCGTCGGGGTCGGAGTCGTTGCGCAGCGCCGGGATCGCGACAGTGCGGCCCGGACGGACCGTGACCTCGTCGTCGACCGGGTCCGGCGGCCGGTTGACGTCGTCGGCGCGCGCGATGCCGACGCGGACGACGCCGGTGGCGGTGGCGCCGCGGGCGTCCTGCACCGCGTACGTGAACGTGTCGGTGCCGGACGACGTGGCGCCCGCCTCGTACTCGAGGAAGCCGTCGACCAGGCGCGCGGTGCCCTTGGCGGGTGCCGTCGCGACGCCGGTGAGGGTCACGGAGTCGCCGTCGGGGTCGATGCCGTCGAGCGACAGGTCCACGCGGGCGGCGGAGCCGGCCAGCAGCCGCAGCTCGGCGTCCGGCGGGCGCGGGGCGCTGTTGTCCTCCCCCTCGCGCACGTGCACGGTGACCTGCGCGGAGTCCTTCTGGCCGTTGGGGTCGGCGACCTCGTAGACGAGGTAGGCGGTGCCGCCCTCGCCGCCGGCCTTGAACCGCACCACGTCCTCGGCGACGAACGCCTCGCCGAGCGTCGGGTCGGGCGTCTCCACCAGGTCGGGCGTCAGGGACAGCTCGAGGCCGTCCGGGTGCGAGTCGTTGCGCAGCACGGGGATCGTCACGACGTCGCCGGCGTGCACGGTGACCTCGTCGGGCGCGGCGTCCGGCGGCTGCAGCCGGTCCGGCGCCGGCACGGGCACGACCCGCACCTCGCCGGTGGCCGAGCGGGTGCCGTTGGACACGGTGTAGCGCACCGTCTCCGGGCCGTCGAGGCGGCGCACCTCGGTCACGCGCAGCACGTCGTGGGCCAGCACGGCCACGCTCACGCCGGCGTCGGCGGGCGCGTCGACCGACTGCACGACCAGCACGCCGCCCGCGGGGTCGGTGTCGTTGGCCAGCACGTCCACGAGCGTCGAGCCACCGGTGGGCAGCAGTGCCTGGTCGGCCACGACCACGGGCGCGCCCTGGTCCTGCGACGGCGGCGGCGTGACGTCCACGCGCACCAGGCCGGTGGTCGCGGCCGGGCCGTCGCTGACCTGGTAGGTGACGTCGTACGAGCCCGGCTCGGCCGAGGTGAACGTGAACGTGCCGGCGTCGAGGTTCGGCGTGATCTCCGCCGGCGCGGCGTCGGCGACGCCGACCAGCCGCAGCGTGTCGCCGTTCGGGTCGGTGTCGTTGTCCAGCGGCTCGACCGTCACGGGCTGCCCGGCCACCACGGTGACGTGGTCGTTGACCGCGACCGGCGGATCCTGCGCCGCCACGACGTCGACGAGCAGGCGCCCCTCGGCCACGAGGCCCAGGCCGTCCGAGACGGTGAGGCTGACGATCTTGCGGCCCGTCGACGTGCCCGCGTCCTGCATCTCCACGGTGCCGTCCGGCCGGAAGCGCACCTCGTCGCCCGCGGCGGTCGCGTCGGCGCTGGCGAGCACCAGGTCGTCGCCGTCGGGGTCGAGGAAGTAGGGCAGCACGTCGATCGACGCCGTGCCGCCCTTGGCGATCTTGAGCACCGGCTCGCCGGTCTGCTCCGGGGCGGCGTTCTGCTCCGGCGGCGCGACGGTGAGGGTCACCTGGGCCTCCGCGACGCCGCCGCGGCCGTCGGAGACGGCGTAGCGGAACGTCGTCGTCCCCTCCACGCCGTCGGCGACCACGGCCTGCAGCGCGGCGCCGCCCATGATCCGCTGCAGCTCGACGCCCTCGAGGCCCGGGCCCTGGACCACCTCGGCGGTGATGACGTCCCCGTCGGGGTCGACGTCGTTGGCGAGCACCGGCAGCACGGTGGTGCGGCCGGGCCGGGCGCCCATCGTGTCGTCCTGCGGCCGCGGCGGTCGGTTGGGCTGCGTGCGGTCGGCGACGACCTGGTCGACCTGCTCGGGGGTGGTCTCCTCCGACTCGGTCTCTTCGCCCTCGGCGTCCTCGGGGATCTGCTGGTCCCAGTCGTCGACCTTCTGGTAGTCCTCCGCCGCCAGCCAGACGGTCCCGGCCGACAGGTCGTTGAGCACGATGACGTCGCGGTTGACGCGATACTCCAGCCGCGAGTCGGCGCCCAGGCCCTCGAGCGTCCGGTCCACGTCGTGGTCGGTGCCCGCACAGTCGCGGACCACCTGGCCCGACTGGGCCCACGCGCCGTAGGAGCACCCACCCAGCTGGACCGGCGCGCCCGGCAGGCCGGACGCGCGGCGCACCTGCGCGTCGCCACCGCCCAGCGGCTGGCTCACCAACCCCGAGGTGGTCGCCACCAGGACGACGTCGGACGCCGCGGACGGCTGCTGCAGCCGCGCCTCCCCCGGGTCGGCGAGATCGACCGCGTCGCCGCCCGGCAGCACCAGCCGGCCCGCCGAGCGGTCCAGCACCACCGCGTCGTCCCCGACCGCCGTGACCTCCACCTCCGCGCCCGGGGCCACGTCGAGCTCCCGCTCGTGCTCCTCCTCCGGCACGCCGTTGACCGTGGTGGGCACCTCGACGAGCCGGCCCTCCTGCGGCATGGCCGCCAGGACGGTGCCGCCCTGGCTCACGGCCACGGCGCCGGGGCCCTCGAACTCCAGGACCGGGTCGGTCTCCTCGGGGTCGAAGCTGGTCGCCGAGGTGAACGGCAGCACCCACAGCTGCCCGGCCTTCGCGTCGAGCACGGCGGTCGTCGCGCCGCCCGAGGCGATCTGCGCGCCGGCCGGGGCGCGCAGGGTGCCGCCGAGCTCGAGGTGCGCGGGGTCCACCGGCGAGGCCGAGGACGTGCCGGGGTCGGTGAGCAGCACGCGCTGGGCGTCCTGCTGGACGTCGAAGGTGGAGCTGCCGGCCAGGAGCGTGCCGTCGAGGGCCTGCGCCTCGGAGTTGAACCGGCCCAGCAGGCCGGCCGACGTCTTGGTCACCCACACCCCGGAGTCGTTCAGCGCCACGTCGGCCGTCGCCTCGCCGTCGTACGTCACCGCCGCGACGACGAGCGTCGCCGCGACCGCCACGACCGTCGTGGACGCCACGGCGCGCCGCTTCTCGCCGAGCATGCCCCTCAGGCTCACGAATCCGTCCCCTGTGCCCCCCCTGCGGGGCGTTCCCTCGCGCTCCACGACCCACCTGCCCGGGCCGCCGGTGGCCCGCCGCGGCGGCGCCGCCACGAGGATAGCCGGAGCCCCGCGCCGGACCGCGCCCGGGCGATGGGGAGGAGTCCCCACCGCCAGGCCGGATCATCGGGCATCGCGGCCCGGCTCACCACCGCAGGCGGTTGGACTCCACGACCTGGTCCTGCCCGTCGCCGTCGAACTTCTTCACCACGACCCAGACGTCGTACCCGCCGGAGAGGAAGCCGCAGTACAGCTCGGTGCCGTTGACGCGCCCGTTCGCGTCCGTGGTGATCGTGCCGCCCTGGCGCGCGCCGCTGATGAAGCCCGACCATGCCGGCTCGTACTGCCGCGGGCTGCGCCCGGAGTAGGGCTCGGTGGTCCAGCAGGCGTACTCGACCGTCTGGTTCGGCGGGGCGTTGTCGAGGTGCAGCTGCAGCCACCAGCAGTCCTCGGCGACGCGGCAGTTCGGGTGGTCACCGGCGTTCGTGCCCTGCGCGATGCGCACCGACAACGAGTCCGGGTTCGGGTCGGTCGTGCCCGAGGCCGACTGCGCCGGACCGCAGCCGGCGGCGTTGCAGGCCCGCGCCGTGACGGTGTTGGCCTGGCCCCAGCCGCTGCCGACGCCCACGGTCGCGCGGGTGCCGTCGACCCGGGTCCAGGCACCCCCGTTGACCTGGTGCTCGATCCGGTCGACGCTCTCGCCGCCGTCGTCTCCCGCGGTGACGACCACCTGCCCCGAGGTGGGGCCCGTGCGGGAGTAGTAGGCGCTCGGCGCGCCGGGGGTGGTGTACGGCGTGACGGCGCCCGAGGGCGACGACGGCCCCGAGCAGGCGGCGGCGTTGCACGCGCGCACCTCGAACCGGTAGGCGGTGCCGTTGCTGAGCCCCGTGACGGTGTACGGCGTGCCGCCCGTGGTCCACGCGCCGCCTTCCCGCCGCACCTGGTAGTAGCCGTCCGGGCCGCGGAAGTCGTCGCCTGCCAGCGGCGTCCAGGTGACCCGGGCCTTGCCGGACGAGTCGCCGCTGACGATCTCGGCGCGGACCCCCTGGGGCACCGCGGGCGTGCCGGAGGGCACGAGCGCGTCGGAGCGCGGCGACGCCGGCGAGTCGCCGGCCTTGTTCCGGGCCGTGACGGTGAAGACGTACGACGACGTGACGTCGAGACCGCGGAAGGCCGCGCTCGTGCCGGACACCGTCTGCTCGGCGACCCGGCTGCTCCCCCGGTAGGCGGCCACGACGTAGCGCACCGCGGCGCCGTTGTCGGCGACCGGCGACCAGCTCACGGCGACCTCGCCGCCCAGCGCCGAGTTCGTCGCCCGGACCGCGGGCTTTCCCGGCGTGCCCGGGACCCCGGCAGGAACCTCCTGCGCGGAGTAGTCGCCCCAGTCGGACGGCTCGGGGGCGGCGTTGACGGCCTGGGCGCGCACCCGGTACGCCGTGCCGTTCTCGAGGCCGGTCCACGTGGTGGAGCCGCCGGTCAGGCAGGTCTTCTGCAGCGCCCCGTCGCGCGGCGCGGGCGAGATCTCCAGGTTGACGCACTCGATCGGCGAACGGTCGGTGTAGGTCCGGTTCGTCCACGTGATCGTCAGGCTCCGGTCGCCGAACTCGAGGGCCGGCGGAGCCGGCGGGTCCGGTCGCTCGTCGGGCCGCGCCTCGGCCGAGGCGGGCGAGGGGTCGGACTCGCCGACGTCGTTCGTCGCGGTCACTGTGAAGCGGTACGTCACGTCGTTGGTGAGGCCCGTGACGGTGCAGGTCGTGGCGGCGCACTGCTGCGTCCGGCCGTCGTCGCCGCGGACGGTGTAGCCGGTGACGGGCGAGCCGTTGTCCACCGGCGGGTCCCACGTGAGCACGACCGTCTCCGAGCGCACCTCCGCGACCTCGGGCGCCGGGGGCGCCTCGGGGCGGCCGAGCACCACGACGTGGACGCGCCCCTCGACCTCGCGCTCGGGGTCGCCCGTGGCGTCCTGGACGCCGTAGCGGACCACGAGGACGCCGACGAAGTCGTCCGCGGGCGTGACGACGACGTCGTCGCCGTCGGTGCGCACGGTCCCGCGGCCCGTCTCGACGGTGGCGCCGGTGAGGGTCAGCGGTTCGTCGGGGAACGGGTTGGAGTCGTTGGCGAGCACCGGCACCGTGGTGGCCCGGCCCTGGTGGGCGTCCTCCACGCGGTCCTCGGTGGCCCGCACCAGCGGACGGGTGGAGCCGACGACGGTGACGGCCACGCGCCCCTCGACCGGCGGGTGGCCGCCGTCGGACACCGCGACCGGCAGGGAGACCTCGCTGCCGCGAGGCAGGGACGGGTCGGCCTGCACCGTGACGCGGGTGCCCTGGACGCCGGCGGTGAGCCCGTCGGCGTCCCCGGTGACCGTCACCGTGACCGGGTCTCCGTCGGGGTCGGTGACGAAGCGCGCGACGTCGATGCCCGCCTCCTCGCCGCTCGCGACCTCGAGCGCCGGGGACCCGGAGAAGGCCGGCGGCAGGTTCTCCGGCGCCACCACGGTGATCGGCACCGACAGCATCGCGGTGCGGGTGCCGGTGACGCCCGGGTCGCCGTCGGCCACCTCGAACGTGACCGAGGCAGGCCCCACGTACCCCGCCTCGGAGGTGAACACGACCGTGCCGACGTCCTGCACCTGGCGGGTGCCCGACACCGCCGTGACGGCGTCCTCGGCGGTGAGCCGGGGCGTGCGCCCCTCGGCCACGACGACGAGGTCCGCGAGCTCGAGCGTGAGCGGCTCGCCCGTGACCACCTCGAGGGGCGGCAGCGGCTCGCGCAGCCGCGGGCCCTGCCCGTCGCGCGGCACGCGCACGAACGCGCTCGCCGTCTGCCCGTCCACGTCGGTGACGGTGTACGTGAGCACCTGCGGGTGCCCGGTCAGCGGCACCTCGAGCGACCGGGAGGCGGTCACCTCGACGCCCGCCGCCCGGGCCGCCGCGTCGACGCTCACGGTGAGGTCGGCGGCGTTGCCGTCGGGGTCGGCGTCGTTGGCGAGCACGTCGACCGTCGCGCGGTCACCGGTCACCGCCGCCGGCGGCACGACGTCGTCGCGGGCCACGGGGCGGCGCAGCGGCGCCTGGGGGTCGACGTCGACGGTGACGGCGCCCGTGGCGCGGGCGGCGTAGGAGTCCTCGACACCGTAGTAGAAGGTGTGCAGGCCCTCCTGGCCGGGCGTGGTGAGCCGCACCAGCCCCTCGTGCACCTCGGCGTCGAGCGCCGCGCCGCCCTCGACGGCGCCGGGCACCAGACCGACGGGGTCGCCGTCCGGGTCGGAGTCGTTTGCCAGCGCGTCCACCGTCACGGTGCGGCCGGGGCGCACGTGCGTCGCGTCGTCGACCGCCACGGGCGGCTTGTTGGCCGCCGGCGGTCGGGCGACGCCCAGCCGGACCGTGCCGACGGCGGACGCGCCGCGGGCGTCGGTGACGCGGTAGGTGAAGGAGTCGGCGCCGACCGCCTCCGGCGCGGCCGTGTAGTCGACGTACCCCTCGACCACGGCCGCGGTGCCCTTGGCGGGCGCGCCCGCGATCCCCTCGAGCATCACCGAGTCGCCGTCCGGGTCGGTGCCCTCCAGCGGCAGCACGATCCGCACGACGCCGCCGGACAGCACGCGCGCCTCGACGTCCGGCAGCTGCGGGGGCGAGTTGTCCGCACCGTCCACCACGTGGATCGTGACCTGCGCCGAGTCCTTCTGGCCGTTGGCGTCGGCCACCTCGTAGACCGCGTACGCGGTGCCGGCGGCCGTGCCGGCCTTGAAGCGCACCGTGTCCTCGGCGACGAACGCCTGCCCCAGGGCCGGGTCCGGCGACTCCACGAGCTCCGGTGCCACGGAGAGCTCGAGGCCGTCGGGGTGGGAGTCGTTCTCCAGCACGGGGACGGTGACGACGTCGCCGGCGTGCACGGTGACCTCGTCGGGCGCGGCGTCCGGCGGCCGCAGCCGGTCGGGCGCCGGGATCGGGACGACGCGCAGCTGGCCCGTGGCCGTCGCCGTCCCGTTCGAGACGGTGTAGGTCACCGTCACCGGCTGCTCCAGCCGGCGGACCTCCGTCACCCGCAGCACCTGGTGGGCCAGCACGGCCACGCTGACGCCGGCGTCGGCGGGCACGTCGACCGACTGCACGACCAGGACGCCGCCGGCCGGGTCGGTGTCGTTGGCCAGCACGTCGACGAGGGCGCTGCCGCCGGCGGGCACGAGCACCTGGTCGGCCACCGCGACCGGCGCGCCCGCCCCGTCGGGCGGCGCCAGCACGTCGACGCGCACCAGGCCCACGCTCGCGCTCGGGCCGTCGCTGACCTGGTAGGTGAGGTCGTAGCTGCCGGGCTGGTCGCTGACGAACCGGAACGTGCCGGCGGTGTGGTTGGGGGTGATCTCTGCCGGCGCCTGCTCGGCGACGCTGGCCAGCCGCAGCGGGTCCCCGTTCGGGTCGCTGTCGTTCGCCAGCGGCTCCACCGTGGTGGCCTGCCCGGCGAGGACGACGACGTGGTCGTTCACCGGGACGGGCGGCTCCTGGGTTGCCACGACGTCGACGAGCAGCCGCCCCTCGACCACCGCCCCGCGGTCGTCGGCGACCGACAGGGTGAGGATCTTGCGTCCGGCCGAGGTGCCGGCGTCGCGCAGCTCCACGGTGCCGTCGGGCCGCGCCCGCACCTCGTCGCCCGGGGTCGTGGCGGCGGCGCTGGCCAGGAGGAGGTCGTCGCCGTCAGGGTCCCGGAAGTAGGGCAGCACGTCGATCGACGCGGTGCCGCCCTTGGCGATCCTGAGCACCGGCTCACCGGACTGCTCCGGCGGGGCGTTCTCGGTCTCGGGCACCACCCGCACCACGACGTCGGCCTCCGCGACCCCGCCCCGGCCGTCGGAGACGGCGTACCGCAGCGCGTGCGTGCCCGTCGTGTCGGGCGGCACGTCGGCCTGCAGGGCGGCCCCGCCGCGCACCGGGCGCACGTCGAGCCCCTCGGCGCCCGCGCTGACCGACGCGGTCATCACGTCCCCGTCGGGGTCGACGTCGTTGGCGAGCACCGGCAGCACGGTGGTGCGTCCGGCGCGCACGCCGAGGTCGTCGTCCTCCGGCTGCGGCGGGCGGTTCGGCCGGCTGCGGTCGGCGACGACCTGGTCGACCTGCTCGGGGGTGGTCTCCTCCGACTCGGTCTCCTCGCCCTCGGCGTCCTCGGGGATCTGCTGGTCCCAGTCGTCGACCTTCTGGTAGTCCTCCGCCGCCAGCCAGACGGTCCCGGCCGACAGGTCGTTGAGCACGATGACGTCGCGGTTGACGCGATACTCCAGCCGCGAGTCGGCGCCCAGGCCCTCGAGCGTCCGGTCCACGTCGTGGTCGGTGCCCGCACAGTCGCGGACCACCTGGCCCGACTGGGCCCACGCGCCGTAGGAGCACCCACCCAGCTGGACCGGCGCGCCCGGCAGGCCGGACGCGCGGCGCACCTGCGCGTCGCCACCGCCCAGCGGCTGGCTCACCAACCCCGAGGTGGTCGCCACCAGGACGACGTCGGACGCCGCGGACGGCTGCTGCAGCCGCGCCTCCCCCGGGTCGGCGAGATCGACCGCGTCGCCGCCCGGCAGCACCAGCCGGCCCGCCGAGCGGTCCAGCACCACCGCGTCGTCCCCGACCGCCGTGACCTCCACCTCCGCGCCCGGGGCCACGTCGAGGTCACCGCGCTCGGGCTCGGTGGGCGCGCCGTTGGCCGAGGTCGGCACGCGGTGCAGCACGCCCGCGGCGGGGTCCGCGACGAGCACGGTGCCGTCCCGGGCCACGGTCAGCGTCCCGCGGCCCTCGAGCGTCAGGACCGGGTCGGCCTTCTCTGGGTCGAACGCCGTGACGCCGGCGAACGGCAGCACCCACAGCCGCCGCCCCTCGACGTCGAGCACGGCGACGGTGGCGGCGCCGGCCGCGACGCGTGCGTCCGCGGGGGCGCGCAGCGTGCCGCCGAGCTCGAGGTGGGCGGGGTCCACCGGGGAGGCGGACGAGGCGCCGGAGTCGGTCAGGAGCACGCGCTGGGCGTCCTGCTGGACGTCGAAGGTGGAGCTGCCGGCCAGGAGCGTGCCGTCGAGGGCCTGCGCCTCGGAGTTGAACCGGCCCAGCAGGCCGGCCGACGTCTTGGTCACCCACACGCCGGAGTCGTTCAGCGCCACGTCGGCGGTCGCCTCGCCGTCGGACAGCACGGCCAGCGTCACCACCGACGCCGCCAGCACGCCGACGGCCGTGGCCGACGCCACGGACCGGCGCGCTCGCACCCACCGCCTCAGGCCCACGCCTCGTACCCCTGCCCCTGTGTCCGCGGGCCTCCCGTCCCCTGCCGGGGGCCTCGGGCGGTCAGCATAGCCAGCGGCGGCACGTGCCGGTCACGAGACGGGGAGTTCTCCCCGTCCCGCCGCCCGGTCCCGGGCACCCGCCCGCGAGGCCGTGCCGGTCAGGCGGCGCGGTCGGCCAGGGCCGTGGCGAAGCGGCTGAGCGCCTCCTTGACGGGCCCCTCCGGCAGCGGGTCGAGCTCGGCGGCGGCCTCGCGCGCCCACCGGGCGGCGAGCACGCGCGTCTCGGCCAGCACGTCGTGCGCGCGCAGCCGGTCGACGGCGTCGGCGAGGGCCGCGTCCGAGGTCAGGTCGCCGTCCAGCAGCGCCAGCAGCTCGGCGTCGCCCGGCTGCGCCAGCCCGCGGGCCACCCGCTGCCGCAGCAGCAGCACCGGCATGGTGGGCACCTTCTCGCGCAGGTCCGTGCCGGGCGTCTTGCCCGACTCCGCGCCCGAGGACGCCAGGTCGAGCACGTCGTCGGCGAGCTGGAACGCGACGCCGAGCTTCTCGCCGTAGGCCCCGACCACCTCGACGACCTCGGCGTCGCAGCCGCCGTAGATCGCGCCGAAGCGGGCGGACGTCGCCAGCAGCGACGCGGTCTTGTCGGCGAGCACCTGCAGGTAGTGCTCGACGGGGTCCTCGTCCGCGCCCGGGCCGGTGGTCTCGTGGAGCTGGCCCAGGCACAGCCGCTCGAACGTGGCCGACTGGCGCACCACGGCGTCGGGCCCCAGCGCCGCCACGCGCGCGGACGCGCGCGCGAAGAGCAGGTCGCCCACGAGGATCGCCACGGTGTTGCCCCACAGCGTGTGCACGCTCGGGGCGCCGCGGCGCAGCGGCGCGGAGTCCATGACGTCGTCGTGGTACAGCGAGGCCAGGTGGGTCAGCTCCACTACGACGGCGGCGTCGAGGAGCTCGGGCCGCGTGCCGTCGCCGAGCTCGCCCGTGAGCAGGGTGAGGAACGGGCGCAGCCGCTTGCCCCCGGCGGCGACGAGGTGGCGCGAGGCGTCGTCGGCGAGCCGGTCGGCGTTCTCGACGGCCTCGGCCAGCGCCTCCTCCACGACGTGCATCCGCTCCACGAGCCGCTCCGCGAGGGCGGGGTCGGACAGCGGGATGGCCGTCGCCGCGCTCGCGACGGTCGGCACGGCGGGGGACTGGTCGGGCAGGCTCACGGCACGAACTTAGCCGCCTCGGAGGCCAGATCGAGAACCGAGGAGGGCAGCACGCCCAGCAGCAGCACCGCGGCCGCGCACACGGCGACGACGAACGCGGCCGTCCCGCGGCCCGAGGCCACCGTCACGACCGTCCGCGCGGCCGGCCGCGTGGCGGTCGCCACACCGGCGCCGGGCGTGCCCGCCGGGGCCGCGGCGGGGTCCGCCGGGACGCCCGCGGCCGGCGCACCCTCGGCCGGGGCGCCGGTCCCCCCGGCGGACGCCGCCGCAGCAGCACCCGAGGCGGCACCCGCCGGCGGGGTGAACACCATGAGCACGATCACCCGCAGGTAGAAGAAGACGGCGACGGCCGAGGCGACGACGCCGAGCAGCGCGAGCGGCCAGGCGCCGGCGTCGACGGCGGCCGCGAAGGCGCCGAGCTTCGCGACGAACCCGCCGGTGAGCGGGATGCCGGCCATGGAGAGCAGGAACAGCGCGAACGCCGCCGCCAGCCACGGCGCCGTGCGGCCCAGGCCGGCCCACTGCGCCAGGTGCGTCGCCTCGCCCAGCACGACGCCGTCGTCGTCCCCGGCCCGGCCGCCGTCCCCGCCGGCCCGGGCCCCCGGCGTCTGCAGCCGCTCGCGCACGAGCGTGACGACGGCGAACGCGCCGACCGTGGCCACGCCGTAGACGAGCAGGTAGAACACGGCGCTCGCGCTGCCCCGCTCCGACAGCCCCACCAGGCCGACGAGGATGAACCCCGCGTGCGCGATCGAGGAGTACGCGAGCAGGCGCTTGACGTCCGTCTGCACGGCGCCGACGACGGTGCCCACGACCATCGTGAGCACGGCCACGGCCCACAGCAGCACCTCGACGTCGTGCCGCGTGGCGGGGTCCATGCCCTCGGCGAGCCCGAAGAGCACGCGCACCAGCGCGCCCACGGCCGCCGCCTTGGTGCAGGCGGCCATGAACCCGGTGACCGGCGTCGGCGCGCCGGTGTACACGTCGGGCGTCCAGGTGTGGAACGGCGCGGCGCCCACCTTGAACAGCAGGCCGGCCGAGACGAGGACCAGGCCGGCGACGGCGAGCAGCGGCGTGCCGGCGAGCGGCGAGTCGCCCTCCCCCGCCAGCGCGGCCGCGATCACCGGCAGGCGCACGGAACCGGCGAACCCGTACAGCAGCGCGACGCCGAAGATCAGCAGCGCCGAGGCGAACGACCCGAGCAGGAAGTACTTGAACGCCGCCTCCTGGCTGAGCAGCCGGCGGCGCCGCGCCGTGGCGCACAGCACGTACAGCGGCAGGCTGAGCACCTCCAGCGCGATGAACAGCACGACGAGGTCGTCGGTGGCCGGGAACAGCAGCATGCCGCCGGTGGCGAACAGCAGCAGGGGGTAGACCTCGGTCTGCTCGAGGCCGGCGCGGCGGGCCTGCTCCTCGTAGGTGCTGCCGGGCACCGACGCGGCGGTGGGCGCGAAGGCGTCCTGCCCGGCGCTGCGGTCGGCCACCACGAGCACGCCGAGGAGCGCGCACAGCGCGACGACGCCCTGCACGCCGAGGCCGAACGGCGTGAGCTGGTAGGTGCCGCCGGCGACCGCGATCCCGCCCTCGTCCTGCACGCGGTCCCACAGCAGCGCGACGGCCACGAGCGCCCCGGCGAGCGCGCCGAGGGTCAGCACCGTCTGGGCGGCGCGGCGCCCGCGGGCCGGCACGAACGCCTCGAGCAGCACGCCGAGCACGCCCGCGGCGAGCACCACGAGCACCGGCGAGACGGCACCCCAGTCGATGGCGGTGGGCACGAAGTCGGTCACGGCAGGCTCCCCTCTGCGGCGCCGGGTGCGGCGTCGGCGGCGGCCGGCGGGTGCACGGGCTCGACGTCGGTGGCGCCCACGAGCTCGACCGAGCGCACCCCGGGCTCGGCGACGTAGCCGGTGACGAGGCCGGGCGCCAGGCCGAGCACGAGCAGGGCGGCGACGAGCACGCCGGCCACGGTGCGCTCCCGGGCGCCGAGGTCGCGCGCGGCGGCGACGTCGGGCGCGACGTCGCCGGTGAACATCCGCTGGTAGGTCAGCAGCACGTAGACGGCGGCGAGCACGACGGCGGGCACCGCCACGAGGGCGGCGACGTGGGCGCGGGCGAACGCCCCGAGGAACACCATGATCTCGGAGACGAACGTGGCCAGGCCCGGCAGCGCCGCGGCGGACAGGCCGGCCACGAGGAACGTGCCGCCGAGCAGCGGGGCGACGCGGCGCAGCCCGCCGTAGTCGGCGATCCGCTGGCTGGCGGCCGGGTGCCGGGCGATCGCGAAGCCGGCGACCAGGAACAGGGCCCCGGTGGAGATCCCGTGGTTGAGCATCATGAGGCTCGAGCCGGCCACGCCCAGCGAGGTGAAGGTGAAGATCCCCAGCACGATGAACCCGAAGTGGCTCACCGAGGTGTAGCCGACCAGGCGCAGCAGGTCGCTCTGCCCGATCGCCAGGATCGCCCCGTAGAGGATCGAGACCACGGCCAGCACGACGACCGCGGGCGCAGCCCACCGCGAGGCCTCCGGGAACAGCGGCAGGCACAGGGTGAGCATCCCGAAGGTGCCCACCTTGTCGAGCACGCAGATCAGCAGCGTGGACGTGCCGGGCGTGGCGTTCTGCGCGACGTCGGGCAGCCAGGAGTGCACGGGCACGAGCGGAGCCTTGACCGCGAACGCGAGGAAGAACGCGGCGAACATCAGCCGCTCGGCCACGGTGCCCAGCGGCAGGCCGGTGAGGTTGGCGGTGAGGAACGCGTCCTCGGGCCGGGCGCCGGTGGCCGGGTCCAGGGGCACCTGCAGGTACAGCGCGATCACCGCGACGAGCATGATCAGCCCGCCGGCCAGGGAGTACAGCAGGAACTTCGTGGCGGCGTAGCGGCGCTGCGCGCCCTGCCCGAACCCCCCGACCAGGAAGAACGCCGGCACGAGCATGGCCTCGAACAGCACGTAGAACAGCAGCACGTCGCGCGCGGCGAACACCGCCACCGTGAACGCCTCGAGCACGAGCACCGTGGCGAGGTAGCGGCGCAGCCGCACCGGGTCGCCGCCCTGCTCGCGCCACGCCGCGAGGATCACCAGCGGCACCAGGCCCACGGACAGCGCCACGAGCAGCAGCCCCACGCCGTCCACCCCGACGGCGTAGCTGGCGCCGATCGCGGGGATCCACGGGCGGGTCTCGGCCAGCTGGTGCTCGGCCGCGCGGGCGGTGTCGAACGCGAGGAACGCGCCGACCACCAGGGCCACCTCGACGAGCGACCCGCCGAGCGCGACGAGGCGGGCGGCGCGGGCGCCGAACGCCCCGGTGCCCACGAATCCGGTGCCGAAGGTTCCCGCGCCCGCGGGCGTCGTCCCGGCGGGCCGGCCGCGGCCGCGCCCCGTGAGCGCCGTCGCCGCCGCCGCGACCAGCGGCCAGACGATCAGCGCCGTCAACCACGGCAGGGTCGTCATCGTCCCTCCCCCTTCAGCTCGCCAGCGCCCAGACGACGACGGCGAGCCCGAGCAGGCCGCCGAGCGTCGTGGCCGCGTAGGACCGGACGTACCCGTTCTGGAGCCGGCGCAGCGCGTCGCCGGAGCGCCGCACCGCCGACGCGATCGCGAGGAAGCCGCTGTCGACGCCCGCGCGGTCGGCGTAGACGAGCGTGCGGGTGAGCACCTGCCCGGGCACCATCACGGCGGTCTCGTTGACCGCGTCCTGGTACAGGTCCCGGCGGGCGGCCCGCACCAGCGCGTTCGACGTCGGCGGCACGGTGGGCACCGGCGCGGCCGCGTAGGTGCGGAACGCCAGCGCCACGCCGGCCGCCACGAGCACGAGCGTCAGCGCGATCAGCAGCCACACGGGCAGCACCGGCTCGTGGTGCTCGGCCTCCCCGACGACCGGCTCGAGCCACGTGGTGAAGGCCCCGCCCAGCGCGAGCAGGCCGCCGAGGGCCACGGACCCCAGGGCCAGCACCACCATGGGCCAGCGCATCAGCGCCGGCGCCTCGTGCGGGTGCCGCGCCGCCGGGCCGTCGTCGGCCCACCGCCGCCGCCCGCCGAAGGTCATGAACATCAGCCGGGACATGTAGAACGCGGTGATGCCCGCGCCCAGCAGCGCCGCGCCGCCGAGGACCCACGGGCGCCAGCCCTCCCCGGTGAACGCCGCCTCGACGACGAGGTCCTTCGACCAGAAGCCGGAGAACGGCGGCACGCCGATGATCGCCAGCCAGCCGAGCGCCATCGTCACGGCGGTCACCGGCAGCAGCCGCGCGAGGCCGCCGAAGCGGCGCATGTCCACCTCGTCGTCCATCGCGTGCATCACCGACCCGGCGCCGAGGAACAGCCCCGCCTTGAAGAAGCCGTGCGTGACCAGGTGGAAGATCGCGAACGCGTAGCCGGCCGGGCCCAGCCCGGCGGCGAGCATCATGTAGCCGATCTGCGACATGGTCGAGGCCGCGAGCGCCTTCTTGATGTCGTCCTTGGCGCAGCCGACCACCGCCCCGAACAGCAGGGTCACCACGCCCACGACCGCCACGACCAGCTGCGCCGTGGGCGCCGCCTCGAGGATCGGGCCGCTGCGCACCAGCAGGTACACCCCGGCGGTCACCATCGTGGCCGCGTGGATCAGCGCCGAGACCGGCGTCGGGCCCGCCATCGCGTCGCCGAGCCAGGCCTGCAGCGGCACCTGCGCGGACTTGCCGCAGGCCGCGAGCAGCAGCATCAGCCCGACGGCGGTGGCCACGCCCGTGCCCAGCTCCTCGGCCCGCGGCAGCACCTCGGCGTAGGACAGCGACCCCAGCTGGGCCAGCAGCAGCATCATCGCCACCACCAGGCCCATGTCGCCCACCCGGTTCATCACGAACGCCTTCTTGCCGGCCACCGCGTTCGCGCGGCGGCGGTCCCAGAACCCGATGAGCAGGAAGGAGGCCAGGCCCACGCCCTCCCAGCCGACGAACAGCAGCAGGTAGGAGTCCGCCAGCACCAGCAGCAGCATCGCCGCGACGAAGAGGTTGAGGTAGCCGAAGAACCGGCGCCGGTCGGCGTCGTGGGCCATGTACGCCACGGAGTACACGTGGATGAGCGAGCCGACGAACGTCACCAGCAGCACGAACGTCATCGACAGCGGGTCGGCGCGCAGGCCGGCGTCCACCTGCAGCGTGCCGACGTCGAGCCACGTGCCGAGCGAGGCGGTGCCCGCCCGCTCCTGCGCGGGCAGGCGCAGCATGTCGACGAGCACCACCAGGCCGACCACGAACGCGGCGGCGCTCGCGGCCACGCCCAGCCAGTGGCCCCAGCGGTCCAGGCGGCGCCCGCCCGCCACGAGCACCAGCGCGCCCAGCGCGGGCAGCCCCACCAGCCAGGGCACGAGACCCAGCGTCTGCATCGGACCCCCTCAGCCGTTGAGCAGGTTGACGTCGTCGACCGAGGCCGACCGGCGGGTGCGGAAGATCGTCACGATGATCGCCAGGCCCACCACGACCTCGGCGGCCGCCACGACCATGACGAAGAACGCCAGGACCTGCCCCGTGAGGTCGCCGTGCAGCCGGGCGAAGGTGACGAACGCCAGGTTGGTCGCGTTGAGCATGAGCTCGACGCCCATGAACACGACGATCGCGTTGCGGCGCAGCAGCACCGTGGTGGCGCCGACCGCGAAGAGCGCCGTGGCGAGCCAGAGGTAGTTGGTCACGGCCATCAGCCCCGCACCTCCCGGTCGTCACGGGCACCGGCGCCGCGCGCGGCGTCGCGGGCGGCGTCACCCACCCCGTCGTCGTGCCCGTCGCCGTCACCCCGGCCGTCGCCGGGCGGGCCGTCGCCGGGCGGGCCGCCGTCGCGCTCCAGCGCCCCGGCCGCGCCGCGGGCCGTGATCACCTGCTCCGTCGCGCGGACCGCCGCCACGGAGCGCTGCTGGCCGCGGATGCGCAGCACGCGCGGCACCGAGTGCTCGAGCGGCCGCCCGTCCGGGCCGAGCGCCGGGGTGTCCATCGCGGTGTTCTGCGCGTAGACGCCGGGGGCGGGCAGCGGGGTGAGCGGGCGGCCCTCGGCGAGCTGCGCCACGCGCTGCTCGGCGACGAACCGCTGGGTGCGGCGCGGGCCGAGCCGCCGCCGGTGGGTCAGCACGAGGCCGGCCAGGGCCGCGGTGACCAGCAGCACGCCCACGACCTCCATGGCCAGCACGTAGTCGCCGAACAGCACGCGGGCCAGGCCCTCGGGGTTGGTCGCCGCGCCGCCGAGGTCCGTCCCGCCGGCCGCCCCCGTGGCGCCGGTCCCCGCGGGCGGGAGCACCACCCGCCCCACCACGCCGCCGAGCACGGCCAGCAGGCCGAGCCCGAGCAGGACGCCGACCCAGCGCTGCCCCCGGATGGTCTCGGTGAGCGAGTCGGCGGCGTCGACGCCCACGAGCATGAGCACGAAGAGGAACAGCATCATCACGGCGCCGGTGTAGACGACCACCTGCACGACGCCGAGGAACGGCGCCTCGCTGGCCACGTAGAGCACCGCCAGCGCGATCATCACGAACACCACGCAGATCGCGGCGTGCACCGCACGGCGCGCCACGAGCAGCCCCAGGCTCGCCAGCACCATGAGCGGGGCGACGACGGCGAACAGGGTGGCCTCGCCGCCCGACGTGGTCATGCGCGCACCCCCTTCGGCCGGACGGCGTGCTCCGCCGTGGGCTCGTCGGACGCCTCGCCGGACGCCTTGTCGGACGCCTTGTCGGACGCCTCGCCGGACGCCTCGTCGGACGCCCTGCCCGCCGAGGACCGCGCGGACGCGGTGCTCGCCGCCTTCGCCGCGGCCGACTGCGTGGCCGACCCGCGCAGCCGGTGGCGGGTCGGGGCCGGCGGGGGCGCCTCGCCCTCCACGACGCGGGCCGCGGCCGGGAGCGTCGGGTCGTCGGGCCGGTGCTCGCGCACCCAGGCGAGCTGCGCGGCGGTGGGCGCCGTGACCTCGCCGCGGTAGTACTCGGTGTCCGTGGTGCCCTCGACCATGGGGTGCGGCGCGGCGAGCATGCCCTCGGCGAGCGGGGCCAGCAGGTCCTGCTTCTCGTAGATCATCTCGGCGCGCGTCGGGCCGGCCAGCTCGTAGTCGTTGGTCATGGTCAGCGCCCGCGTGGGGCAGGCCTCGATGCACAGCCCGCAGAAGATGCAGCGCAGGTAGTTGATCTGGTAGACGCGCCCGTACCGCTCGCCGGGGCTCATCTGCGCCCCCGCGCCGTCCGTCGCGGCGAGGTCGGCGTTGTCGGCGCCCTCGACGTAGATGGCGTCCGCGGGGCAGGCCCACGCGCACAGCTCGCAGCCGATGCACTTCTCCAGGCCGTCGGCGTACCGGTTGAGCTGGTGACGCCCGTGGTAGCGCTGCTTCGGCGGCACCTTCTCGAAGGGGTACTGCTCCGTGACCGTCGGGCGGAACATCGACCCGAGCGTCACGCCGAAGCCCGCCACCGGGGCGAGCGCCCGGCCGATCAGGCCCTTGCGAGGCCGCAGGGGCTGGTAGTCGCTCATCGGTACTCCTCCTGGACGGGCTCGTCGGGGCGCGGGCCGGCGTCGCCGGGGTCGACGACGTCCGGCGCGCCGCCGCGGCGCGCGGCGCGCGGGGACGGCGGCAGGTGCTGGCCGGGCAGCGGCGGCACGGGGTACCCGCCGGCGAACGGGTCGAGGACCCGGGAGCGGGCCACGAACGGGTCGGGCGTCGGCGGCGCGTGCTCGGTGCGCCCGACACCGAGGGCGGCGTCGGGCCGTCGTCGGGCCCGCCCGGGGCGCAGGACCGCCACCACGAGCGCGAGGAACGCCACGGCCACCGCGGTCAGGAGCAGCTCCCCGCCACCGGTGCCGGCACCGACGACGTCCGCCCCGCGCAGCCACTGCACCACCGACAGCACCACGACCCAGGCGAGCGCGACCGGGATGAGCACCTTCCAGCCGAACACCATGAACTGGTCGTAGCGCAGGCGCAGCAGCGTGCCGCGCACCCACACGAACACGAACATCAGCGCCCAGAGCTTGGCGAGGAACCACAGCACGGGCCACCAGCCGGTGTTGAGCACGCCGTCGCCCACCGCGCTGAGCGGCCACGGGGCCCGCCACCCGCCGAGGAACAGCGTGGTGCAGATCGCCGAGACGTTGAGCATGTTGATGTACTCGGCGAGGAAGAACCACGCGAACTTCATCGAGGAGTACTCGGTCATGTAGCCGGAGACCAGCTCGCCCTCGGCCTCCGGCAGGTCGAACGGCAGGCGGTTGGTCTCGCCGATCATCGAGACCACGTAGACGGCGAACGCCGGCAGCAGCGGCAGGAACCACCACAGCCGCGTCTGGGACTCCACGATGCTGGAGGTCGACATCGACCCCGCCATCACGAACACGCTCACCAGCGACAGGCCCATCGCCAGCTCGTAGCTGATCACCTGGGCCGTGGACCGCACCGCCCCCAGCAGCGGGTAGGTGGAGCCGGACGACCAGCCGCCGAGCACGATCCCGTAGACGCCCACCGAGGCGCAGGCCAGCACGTACAGGACCGCCACCGGGAAGTCGGTGAGCTGCGCCGGCGTCGTGAGGTCGATGAAGGGGACCGTCACCTCGGGCCCGAACGGGACCACCGCGAACACCAGCAGGGCGCAGAACACCGAGACCATCGGCGCGAGCAGGTAGACCACCCGGTCGGCCGCGGTGACGTTGACGTCCTCCTTGAGCAGCAGCTTCATCGCGTCCGCCAGCGACTGGAGCAGGCCGAACGGCCCGTGCACGTTGGGGCCCGGGCGCACCTGCATGCGCGCCACGACCTTGCGCTCGAACCAGATCGCCACGAGCACCGACAGCAGCAGGAACACGACGATCAGCACGGCCTTGACGACCGAGACCCAGATCGTGTCCTGGCTGAAGTCCGCCGCGACCCCGGGGATCATCGCCCGCCTCCTCGTCCCGCGCCCGCCGCGCCGGGCGGCGCGGCCGCCTCCGCCGGCGCGATCCGCACGACGTCGCCGGGCGCCGCGCCGAGCGCGTCGTGCACCCGGCAGCCGGCCGAGGCCAGCGGCAGCCAGACGACGTGGTCGACCATCGGCGTCACCTGCACCGGCAGGGTCAGGGCGCCGCGGTCGGTGGAGACCGTGACGAGGTCGCCGTCGAACACGTCGACCGCCGCGGCCGTCGTGGCGCTCATCCGGGCCACCGGCCGCTTGGCCGTGCCGGCGAGGAACTGCTCGCCGGCCTGCAGCGCGCCGTCGTCGAGCAGCAGGTGCCACGCGGCGAGCACGGCCGTGCCGGGGTCGACCGCCGCCGGGACCGGCGGGACGACGGCGGGCGCGGGCGTCCGCGCGCCGCCCCAGGCGGGCAGCGCGCCGGCGGCCCGGTGCGCGTCGAGCGCGGTGGCGGCGTCGAGGTCCGCCCCGAGGTGCTCGGCCAGGGCGTGCAGCACGCGGTGGTCCGGCAGCGCGGCGGACTCCAGCGCCTGGCCGAACGGGCGTACCCGCCCCTCCCAGTTCCAGTACGACCCGGCCCGCTCCGCCGGCGGCGCCACGGGCAGCACGACGTCGGCGAGCGCCGTGACCTCCGAGGCGCGGACCTCGAGGGAGACGACGAACCCCGCCGCCGTCAGGGCCGTCCTGGCGTGGTGCGGGTCGGGCAGGTCGGCGAGCTGCAGCCCGCCGACGAGCGCGCCGGCGAGCTGGCCCACCGACAGGTCGTCGAGGATGCCGGCCAGGTCCCGGCCCGGCGCGGCCGGCAGGGCGTCGGGCGCCACGCCCCACGCCGCGGCCACCTCGGCCCGGGCGGCCGGGTCGGTCAGCGGGCGCCCGCCGGGCAGCAGCCCCGGCAGCAGCCCCGCCTCGACGCCGCCGCGCTCCCCCGCCCGGCGCGGGACCCACGCGAGGCGCGCCCCGGTGGCGGCGGCGACGCGCAGCGCCGCGCTGTACGCGCCCGGCGCGCCGGCGAGGCGCTCGCCGACGAGCACGACGGCGCCCGGCTGCGCGAGCGCCTCGGCGACCGCGGCGACGGGGGCGGGGTCGACGCGGGCGGACAGGTGCTCGCCGGCGGTCTGCCGCGCGATCGCGCGGAGCCACTCCCCCTCGGTGCCCGGCGCGGCCGGCAGCAGCGTGCCGTCGAGGCGCCGCAGGCCCCGGGAGGCGAACGGCGCCAGGCCGAACACCCGCGTGCCGTGGGCCCGCACGCCCCGGCGCAGCCGCAGGAACGTGACCCCGGCCTCCTCCTCGGCCTCCAGCCCGGCGAGCAGCACGGCCGGCGCCCGCTCGACGTCACCGAACGTCACGCCCACGCCCGTGCCGGCCACGGCGTGCGCGAGGAACGCCGCCTCCTCCGCGCCGTGCACGCGCGCCCGCTGGTCGACGTCGTCGGTGCCGAGCACGGCCCGGGCGAACCGCGACCAGGCGAACGCGTCCTCGACGGTGAGGCGGCCGCCGGGCAGCACGCCGACGCCGCCGGCCGCCCGGGCCCGCGCCAGCCCCTCGGCGGCGAGCTCCAGCGCCTCCACCCAGGAGGCGGGCCGCAGGGCGCCGTCCTCGCGCACCAGCGGGGTGGTGATCCGGTCGGGCGCGGCCTGCCAGGTGAACGCGAACCGGTCCTTGTCGGTGATCCACTCCTCGTTGACCACAGGGTCCTCGCCCGCGAGGCGGCGCAGCACCACGCCGCGGCGGTGGTCGACGCGGATCGCCGACCCGCAGGAGTCGTGCTCGGCGATCGCGGGCGAGGACACCAGGTCGAACGGCCGGGCGCGGAACCGGTAGGCCGCTCCCGTGAGGGCGCCCACCGGGCAGATCTGGATGGTGTTGCCCGAGAAGTACGAGGAGAACGGCGCCCCCGTGGCGTCCGGCCGCGCGGTCCCGGCGGGGACGTCGAAGTCGAGGACCGCCTCGTCGAACCGGCCGACCTGCTGGTCGGCCCCGCGCTCCTGCAGCGCGATGAACGCGTCGCCGGCGACCTCCTCGCTGAACCGGGTGCACCGCTGGCACAGCACGCACCGCTCGCGGTCGAGCAGGATCTCCGTCGAGACCGCGATCGGCTTGGGGAACGTGCGCTTGACGTCGCGGAACCGGGACGTCGCCCGCCCGTGCGTCATGGCCTGGTTCTGCAGCGGGCACTCGCCGCCCTTGTCGCACACCGGGCAGTCGAGCGGGTGGTTCATGAGCAGCAGCTCCATGACGCCCCGCTGCGCCGTGGCGGCCACCTCGGAGGTGCGCTGGGTCTTCACCACCATGCCCGGCGTCGCCTCGAGCGTGCACGAGGCCTGCGGCTTGGGCATCGTGCGCAGGTTGCCCTCGCGGTCGGGCGTCGCCACCTCCACGAGGCACTGGCGGCAGGCGCCGGCCGGCGCGAGCAGCGGGTGGTCGCAGAACCGCGGGATCGCGATGCCCACCTGCTCGGCGGCGCGGATGACGAGGGTGCCCTTGGGCACCGTCACCTCGAGCTCGTCGAGCGTGAACGTCACGGTCTCCACGGGGGCGCCGGCGGCGCCCCCGTCGGCGGCCCTGCCGGCCTTGTCGGCGGTCGCGGTCATCGCACACCTCCCGCCAGGAGCGGCTGCCGGCGCGGCGGGTACGGGAACAGCGCCGCCGCGGCCGGGTCGAAGGGACAGCCGCCGCCGCTGACGTGCGCGTCGTACTCGTCGCGGAACAGCTGGATCGAGCTGGTCACCGGCGAGGTGGCGCCGTCGCCCAGCGCGCAGAACGCGCGCCCGAGGATGGTGCCGCACAGGTCGAGCAGCAGGTCGACGTCGCCGTCCTGCCCCTCGCCGGCCTCGATGCGGTGCAGCACCTGCTTCATCCAGTAGGTGCCCTCGCGGCACGGGGTGCACTTGCCGCACGACTCGTGCGCGTAGAAGTCGGTCCACCGGCTCACGGCGCGCACCACGCACGTGGTCTCGTCGAAGATCTGCAGCGCCCGCGTGCCGAGCATGGACTTCGCAGCCCCCACCGACTCGTAGTCGAGCGGCACGTCGAGGTGCTCGGCCGTGAACATCGGGGTCGAGGACCCGCCGGGCGTCCAGAACTTCAGCTCGTGCCCGGCGCGCACCCCGCCGGCCAGCTCGAGCAGCTCGCGCAGGGTGGTGCCGAGCGGCGCCTCGTACTGCCCGGGCCGGGTGACGTGCCCGGACAGCGAGAACAGCCCGTGGCCGGGCGACCGCTCGGTGCCCATCGCGCGGAACCAGTCGACCCCGCGGCTCAGGACGCCGGGCACCGAGGCGATCGTCTCGACGTTGTTGACCACGGTGGGCCGGGCGTACAGGCCGGCGACCGCGGGGAACGGCGGCTTGAGCCGCGGCTGGCCGCGCAGCCCCTCGAGGGAGTCCAGCAGCGCCGTCTCCTCGCCGCAGATGTACGCCCCCGCCCCGGCGTGCACCGTGACGTCCAGGTCGAACCCCGAGCCGAGCACGTCGGTGCCGAGGTAGCCGGCCTCGTACGCCTCGCGCACGGCGTTCAGCACCCGTCGGTAGACGTGCAGCACCTCCCCGCGGACGTAGACGAACGCGTGCCGGCAGCCGATCGCGTAGCTGGTGATGACGATGCCCTCGACCAGGTGGTGCGGGCTGGCCAGCAGCAGCGGGATGTCCTTGCAGGTGCCGGGCTCGGACTCGTCGGCGTTGACGACGAGGTAGCGCGGCCCGCCGTCGCCGGGCGGCAGGAAGCCCCACTTCATGCCGGTGGGGAACCCGGCGCCGCCGCGGCCGCGCAGGCCGGAGTCCTTGACGGCCTGCACGACGTCGCCGGGCGGCATGGCGAGCGCCGCCCGCAGGCCCTCGTAGCCGCCGCGGTCGCGGTAGGCGTCCAGCGTCCAGGACCGGTCGGCGTCCCAGGTGTCAGTGAGCACCGGCGTGAGCGTCATCGCGCGTCCTCCTCGCGGTCCTCGGCCTTCTCGCGGGCCGTGTCCTGCGGCCCGGTCGGCTCGCGCTGGGCGCTCGAGCCGGGCTCGCCGGCGCCCGGCTCGCCCTCCCCCTGCGCGGCGGCGTCCGCGGCGCCCTGCGGCTCCAGCGGCTCCTCCGGCTCCGTGGCCGGTGCCGGGGCGGTCCAGCCGTGCTCGCGGGCCAGCCGCAGCCCGGCGAGGGACGGCCCGCCCGCGCCGACGCCCTCGTCGGCGCGGCCGTCGGGGAACCCCGCCAGGACCCGGCTCATCTGCCGGAACGTGCACACGCTCGCGGCGCCGCGGGTCGGCGCGACCGGCTCGCCGGCGCGCAGCCGGTCCGCGAGCGCCACCGCGGAGGCGGGCGTCTGGTTGTCGAAGAACTCCCAGTTGACCATCACCACGGGCGCGTAGTCGCAGGCGGCGTTGCACTCGACCCGCTCGAGGGTGATCGCGCCGTCGGGCGTGGTCTCGTCGTGCCCGACCCGCAGGTGCGCGCTGAGCTCGTCGAAGATGGCGTCGCCGCCCATCACCGCGCACAGGGTGTTGGTGCAGACCCCCACGGTGTAGGTGCCGTTGGGGTGGCGCTTGTACTGCGTGTAGAAGGTGGCGACCGCGGACACCTCGGCGGCGGTCAGCCCGAGCAGCCGGGCGCAGAACAGGATCCCGTCGCGGCTGACGTACCCGTCCACCGACTGCACGAGGTGCAGCAGCGGCAGCAGCCCCGAGCGCGGCTCGGGGTAGCGGGCGAGGATCGCCGCGGCGTCGGCCTCCAGGGCCCGCAGCGTCTCGGCGTCGTAGCCGGGCGGCGGGGCGGTGCTCACCGTCTCGGCGGTCTGCGGGCCGCCGGCCCGTGGCTCCTCGCTCGTCGGTCGGGAGCTCGTCGGTCGGGAGCTCGTCGGTCGGGAGCTCGTCGGTCCAGGGCTCATCGGTCCACCCCTCCCAGCACCGGGTCCAGGGACGCGACGGCGACGACGACGTCGGCCACCTGGCCGCCCTCGCACATCACCGACACGGCCTGGAGGTTGTTGAACGACGGGTCGCGGAAGTGCGCCCGGTACGGCCGGGTGCCGCCGTCGGACACCACGTGCACGCCGAGCTCGCCGCGCGGGTGCTCGACCGTCTGCCACGCCTGGCCGACCGGCACCCGGAAGCCCTCCGTCACCAGCTTGAAGTGGTGGATGAGGGCCTCCATGGAGGTGCCCATGATCGTGCGGATGTGCTCCAGCGAGTTGCCCTGGCCGTCGGCCCCGACGGCCAGCTGCGCGGGCCAGGCGATCTTGCGGTCGGCCACCATCACGGGCTCGCCGGCCGTCCCCGCCAGCCGCTCCAGGCACTGCTCGACGATGCGCAGCGACTGGTAGCACTCCTCCACCCGCAGCACCACGCGGTCGTAGCTGTCGGCGTTCGTCGCGGTGGGCACGTCGAAGTCGTAGGTCTCGTAGCCGCAGTACGGGAACGCCTTGCGCACGTCGTAGGGCAGGCCGGCCGAGCGCAGCACCGGGCCGGTGATGCCGAGGGCCATGCACCCGGCGAGGTCGAGCGTCCCCACGTCGGTCAACCGGGCCCGGAAGATGGGGTTGGCCAGCAGCAGGTCGCCGAGCTGGCCGAGGTACTTGCGCACCTCCCGCAGCGCGTGGCGCACCTGCTCCTCGAGGTCCGCCGGGACGTCCTGGGCGACGCCGCCGGGCCGCACGTACGCGTGGTTCATGCGCAGCCCGGTGACGGCCTCGAACACGCGCAGGATCTCCTCGCGCGCGGTGAACGCCACGGTCATCACCGTGGTGGCGCCCATCTCGTTGCCGCCGGTGCCGAGGCACACCAGGTGGGAGGCGACCCGGTTGAGCTCCATCATCAGCACCCGGACGACGGAGGCCCGCTCCGGCACGTCGTCGGTGATGCCCAGCAGCTTCTCGGTGGCCAGGCAGAACGCAGTCTCCTGGAAGAACGGGGCCAGGTAGTCCATCCGGGTGCAGAACGTGGTGCCCTGCGTCCAGGTGCGGTACTCCATGTTCTTCTCGATGCCCGTGTGCAGGTAGCCGACGCCGCAGCGGGCCTCCGTGACGGTCTCGCCGTCGATCTCGAGCATCAGCCGCAGCACGCCGTGGGTCGACGGGTGCTGGGGGCCCATGTTGACGACGATCCGCTCCTCGCCCACCACCTCGCGGGCGATCTCGTCCCAGTCGCCGCCCGAGGCCTCGAACACCGGCATCCCGCCGCCCAGGTCGTCGACGGGCGGCGGCGTGGCGCGGTACCCCGCTGGTGCGCTCATGAGTACTGCCTCCTGGTGTCCGGCGGCGGCACCGTGGCGCCCTTGTACTCCACGGGGATGCCGCCGAGCGGGTAGTCCTTGCGCTGCGGGTGGCCGGGCCAGTCGTCCGGCATCTCGATGCGCGCCAGCCCCGGGTGGCCGTCGAAGACGATCCCGAAGAAGTCGAACGTCTCGCGCTCGTGCCAGTCGTTGGCGGGGTACACCGGCGTCGTCGACGGCACGTGCGGGTCGGCGTCCGGGCAGGCCACCTCGAGCCGCAGCCGGCGCGAGTGCGTCACGGAGGTGAGGTGGTAGACGGCGTGCAGCTCGCGGCCGGCGTCGTGCGGGTAGTGCACGCCCGAGACGCCGAGCGACAGCTCGAACCGCAGGTCCGGGTCGTCGCGCAGGATGCGGCACACCGTCACCAGGTGCGCCCGTGCCACCCACAGGGTCAGCTCGGCGCGCGCGCCGGGCGGGTCGACGACGACGCGCTCCACGGCGTCGTCGAACGCGACGCCGCGGTCCGCGAGCACCTCGGCGAGCACGTCCACCGCCTCGTCGAACCACCCGCCGTACGGGCGCTCGGCGGCGCCCGGCATCGCGACCGGCTGGACCAGCCCGCCGTAGCCGGAGGTGTCGCCGCTGCCGCGCGCGCCGAACAGCCCGCGGCGCACGTCGACCAGCTCGGGCTGCGGCAGGGAGCCCGTGCCGGCCCCCGGGCCGCTCCCACCGACCAGCTCGCCCTGGCGCGGCCCCTGCACCTCGTCGGGCTGCGGCACCGGCCGGTCGCCGCTCACCGCAGCAGGCCCTTCAGCTCGAAGGTCGGCGTCGCCTCCAGGGCGGCCGCCTCGGCCGCGCGGGCCGCCTCGCGCCGGTTCACGCCGAGCGGGGCCTCCTGGATCCGCTGGTGGAGGGCGAGGATCGCGTTGATGAGCATCTCCGGGCGCGGCGGGCAGCCCGGCAGGTAGATGTCCACCGGCACGACGTGGTCGACGCCCTGCACGATCGCGTAGTTGTTGAACATGCCGCCGCTGGAGGCGCACACGCCCATCGACAGCACCCACTTGGGCTCGGTCATCTGGTCGTAGACCTGCCGCACGACCGGGGCCATCTTCTGGCTCACCCGCCCGGCCACGATCATGAGGTCGGCCTGCCGCGGCGAGGCGCGGAACACCTCCATGCCGAACCGCGACAGGTCGAACCGCGACGCCCCGGCCGCCATCATCTCGATGGCGCAGCACGCCAGCCCGAACGTCACCGGCCACAGCGACGCCTTGCGCAGGTAGCCCGCCACGTCCTCGACCGTCGTCAGCAGGAAGCCCGAGGGCGCCGCCTCTTCCAGCCCCATGTCCCCTCCTCCGGGAACCGTCCCCGTGCCCGGGGACCCCTGACGCCGGCCGTGCCGGCGCCCTTGCCGAACCGCTCCCCGATCGCGGGGCTACACCCAGTCGAAACCGCCGCGTCGCCACTCGTAGAGGAACGGCACGGTGATGAGGGCCAGGAAGACGAGCATCGCCACCAGCCCGAACCCCGCGAGCCAGGCGAAGCTGATCGCCCACGGGTAGAGGAACACCACCTCGATGTCGAAGACGATGAACGTCATCGCCACGAGGTAGTACTTGATGGGCAGCCGGCCGCCGCCCACGGCGTGCGGCGTCGGCTGGATGCCGCACTCGTACGCCTCGAGCTTGGCCCGGTTGTAGCGCCTGGGCCCGACCACCGCGGACGTCGCCACGCCGCCGAGCGCGAGCACGGCGGCCACGGCCATCAGCACCAGCACCGGGACGAAGGGGTCGCTCATCGTCCCTCCCGCAGCCGCTTCATCTCTCGATCACTCCCTCGTGCTCGATCCCCGCGGTCCGCCCGGTGGCGCCGGCTACGCCGCCGGCACCACCCGGGTCAGCGCCGCGATCACCCTGTCGGACCAGTCCCCGCCGCGCGGCTCGTAGCTGTCGCTGAGCAGCTTGACGGCCAGCTTCATCACGACCGGCGTCGGCAGCCCGTAGCGGATGCCGAGCCGGATGACGGCCGGGTGCTCGATGACCCGGACGAACGCCCGGCCCAGCGTGTAGTAGCCCCCCAGCTCCGCGCGCATGCGGTCGGCGTAGGTGCCGAGCGTGCGCTCCCGCCCGGCGTCGGTGGTGCGCGCCCGGGCCTGCGCGATCGCGTCGGCCGCGACGCGCCCCGCCTGCAGCGCGTAGGCGATGCCCTCTCCGTTGAACGGGCTGACCATGCCGGCGGCGTCCCCCACGAGCAGCGCGCCGTCGCGGTACAGCGGGGACCGGTTGAAGCCCATCGGCAGGGCCGCGCCGCGCACGGGGCCCACCTGGTTCTCCGGCGTGAAGCCCCACTCCTCGGGGGCGTTGGCGATCCACCGCGCGAGCATCGACCGGTAGTCGTGCCCGGCCGCGGACTGCCGCGCGGGGGTGGAGCTCACGGAGCCGAGACCCACGTTGGCCGTGCCGTCGCCGAGGGCGAAGATCCAGCCGTAGCCGGGCATGAGGGCCGACCGGCCCGGCTCGCCGTCCCACAGCTCGAGGTGCGACTCCATCCACGCGTCCTCGTGCCGCACCGTGGTGCCCGACGGCGTCGCGGTGCGGAAGTAGGTCCGCACCGCCGTGCCGATGGGGCGGTCGTCGCGCCGCGCGATGCCGAGGGCGGTCGCGAACCGCGAGGAGACGCCGTCGGCCGCGACGACGACGGGGGCGCGGTAGGTCACCTCGCGCCGGTCGGCGTCCTGCGCCCGCACGCCCACCACGCGCCCGGTGCGCTCGTCGAGCAGCGGGCCGGTGACCCGCGTGCGCTCGAGGAGCTTGGCGCCGCTGGCCTGCGCGTGCTGGGCGAGCCGGTGGTCGAGCGTCATGCGCGAGCGCGCCAGCCCGTAGCCGGGGTAGGCGGTGACGTCCGGCCACGGCACCTCCCAGGAGCGCCCGCCGGCGACGACGCGCAGCCCGTGGTTCCGGATCCACCCGTCCTCGGGGTCCAGGTGGAGGCCCAGCCGGGCCAGCTCGGCCACGGCGCGCGGCGTGAGGCCGTCGCCGCACACCTTGTCGCGGGGGAACGCGGCCTTCTCCAGCAGGAGCACGTCGAGCCCCGCGGAGGCGCACCAGTGCGCCGCGGAGGACCCGGCGGGCCCGGCGCCCACCACGATCACGTCCGCGTCGTCGCGGCGGTCTGCTCGCACGTGCTCACCTCGCTCTCACCCTCCCGGCCGCGGCGCCGTCGCCACACCCGGATCGAGTGGTCCTTGTGAACCCGATCACAACTCCGCTGTCACCTTAGCCACAACGGCGCCCGGATGTGTAGCAAGGCGCGCCTTCCTCGCCGGGAGCGGCGCCCGCCGTGGGCGCCCGGGCACCGATCCTCGCCGATCAGGACCGCGCGGCGGGCGCTCCCCCGGCGTGTCGGCGGTGTGCCGTTGCCGACACCGGCCGCTCGCGCCCGCCGCCGTCGGGCCCGTGTCAGTACCGGCGCATGCTCGAGCCTGCGCTGGTACTGACACGTCGCGGGGCGTCGGGTCCTGTCAGTGCGAGCGCAGGCCATGGCGTGCGCTCGTGCTGACAGGTCTGGGAGGGCTCAGGCGGCGGGCTTGTGGGCCCGGTGCAGCGCGACGATGCCGCCGGATAGGTTGCGGTAGGCCACCCGCTCCCAGCCGGCCTGGCGCATGAGCCGGCCGAGCCCGGCCTGGTCGGGCCACGAGCGGATGGACTCGGCGAGGTACTCGTACGAGCCCTTGTCCCGCGTCACGGCGCCCGCGACCACGGGCAGCGCCCGCATGAGGTACTCCATGTACACGGTGCGGAACGGCCCCCAGGTGGGCGTGGAGAACTCGCACACCACCAGCCGGCCGCCCGGGCGCACCACGCGCAGCATCTCCCGCAGGGCGGCGTCGGTGTCCACCACGTTGCGCAGGCCGAAGCTGATCGTGACCGCGTCGAACGCGCCGTCGGCGAAGGGCAGGGCCGTGGCGTCGCCGGCCACGAACGGCAGGTCGGGGCGGCGCTGCTTGCCCACCGACAGCATGCCGAGCGAGATGTCGGACGGCACGACGAGCGCACCGTCGTCCGCGAACGGCTCCGACGACGTCCCGGTGCCGGCGGCCAGGTCGAGCACCTTGTCGCCGGGCCGCGCGCCGACGGCCTCGCGGACCAGGCGCCGCCAGCGGCGGTCCTGCCCGAGCGAGACGAGGTCGTTGACGAGGTCGTAGCGGCGGGCGATCCCGTCGAACATCGAGGCGACCTCGGCGGGGTTCTTCTCCAGGGTGGCGCGCGGCATGGTGCTCATGCTCCCACGCGCCGGGCCAGGCCGGGCCGCACGGGAGCCGCGCGGGAGTAACGCACGAGACACCCGCTCGGCCGGGGTCGTGGGCGTGCCCCGGCGTACGCTGGTCGGCGATGTCCGCCACCCCCTCGGCCGAGCGCCCCACCGGCCACGACGCCACCCCGATCGCCGGCCGCCCGGGCCTCGGCGGCCGCCCCGACGCGGCCCCTGAGCCGCAGCTGGTGGTGCGGACCACGGCGATCGACGCCCTGCCCGACGACCTCACGGCCCTGGTGGACCTGCTGCCGGACGACCGGCCGCTGGCCTGGGTGCGCCGGGGCGACGGGATCGTCGGCTGGGGCGAGGCGCTGCGCGTGGAGACCGCCGGCGCCGCACGCTTCGCCGACGCCGAGGCGGCGTGGCAGGGGGTGCTCGAGCGCGCCGTCGTGCGCGACGCCGTGCGCCTGCCCGGCACCGGGCCCGTGGCGTTCGGCTCGTTCGCGTTCGACGACGCGTCGGCCGCCGGAGGCGTGCTGGTCGTGCCCCGCGTGGTGGTCGGCCGCCGCGGCGGGCGGTGCTGGCTGACCACGATCTCCGCCGCGCCCGACATCTCCGTCGCGGCCGCCAGCAGCACCGGCGTGGCCGCGCTGCTCGCCGACGACGCCCGCACGCCCGTGGCGGCGCCGGGCGCCGTCACGGTCGACGACGGCGCCGTGCCCGGCGGCGAGTGGAAGCAGGTGGTCGCCGCCGCCGTGGGCCGCATCCAGGACGGCGGCCTGGAGAAGGTGGTGCTCGCGCGCGACGTCGTGGCCACCGCCGAGCGCCCGGTGGACCCGCGCTGGCTGCTGCGCCGCCTCGCCGCGGGCTACGAGGCCACCTGGACGTTCTCCGTCGCCGGCATGGTCGGCGCCACCCCGGAGCTGCTGGTGCGCAGCGAGAAGGGCCTGGTCGCCTCGCGCGTGCTGGCGGGCACGATCCGGCGCGAGCCGGGCATGTCCGACGACGACGCGCTGCTGCGCGCGGCGCACCTGGCCCGCTCGTCCAAGGACCTCGAGGAGCACGAGCACGCCGTCGTCTCCGTGGCCCGCGCGCTGGAGCCGTTCTGCACGTCGATGAACGTGCCCGAGCAGCCGTTCGTGCTGCACCTGCCGAACGTCATGCACCTGGCCAGCGACGTCACCGGCGTGCTCGACCGCGACGGCGACGGGCGCGCCCCGTCGTCGCTCGCGCTGGCCGCGGCGCTGCACCCGTCGGCCGCCGTGTGCGGCACGCCCACCACCGCGGCGCGCGACCTCATCCGCGACCTCGAGGGCATGGACCGCGCCCGCTACGCCGGGCCGGTCGGCTGGACCGGCGCCGACGGCGACGGCGAGTGGGGCATCGCCCTGCGCTCGGCCGAGGTCGACCCGGCCGACCCGCGGCGGGTGCGGCTGTTCGCGGGCTGCGGGATCGTCGCCGCCTCCGACCCGGCGGCCGAGCTCGCGGAGTCCGAGGCCAAGCTCGTGCCGATGCGGTTCGCGCTCGGCGCCGAGGGCTGAGCCCGGGCGCCCGCACCCGGGCGTCCCGGGCGTCCCGCGGTCGCGCATCCGCGCAGGGCCGCCGTGTCCCGCGGCATCTGTTGCCGGTGGTGGGCACCGTGCTTACCGTCCGTCTCGGTCGGGCTGCCCGGGGAGCCCCTGGTCCGTCCCCCGACAGCCTCGACGCCTCAATGTCGAGCACCTGGAGGGTCGATGGAAGGCTCACCCACCGCGGTCGAGGAGCGGCAGCAGCCCGTCCGCAGTCTCATCCCCGCCCGGCTGGACCGGCTGCCGTGGACGAAGTTCCACTGGATGGTCGTCGTCGGGCTGGGCGTCTCGTGGATCCTCGACGGGCTGGAGGTCCAGCTCGTCGCCGACGTCGGCTCGATCCTCACCGAGGAGGGCAGCGGCCTCGGCATCTCGCCGGCCCAGGTCGGGCTGCTGGCCTCCGTGTACCTGGTCGGCCAGGTGGTCGGCGCCCTCGTCTTCGGCCGCCTCACCGACCGGCTCGGGCGCCGCAGGCTGTTCATCCTGACCCTGGTGATCTACCTGGCCGGCAGCGGCCTGGCCGGGCTGTCCTGGAACCTCGAGTCGTTCCTGGTCTTCCGGTTCATCGCCGGCATGGGCATCGGCGGCGAGTACAGCGCCATCAACTCCGCGATCGACGAGCTCATCCCCGCCCGCTACCGCGGCCGGGTCGACATCGCGGTCAACGGCACGTACTGGGGCGGCGCCCTCATCGGCTCGCTCGGCGCCCTCGTGCTGCTCAACCCGGACCTGGTCCCGATCTTCTGGGGCTGGCGCATCGCGTTCTTCCTCGGCCCGGTGCTCGGCCTGATCATCATCTACATCCGCCGGCACATCCCCGAGAGCCCGCGCTGGCAGCTCACCCACGGCCACGCGACCCAAGCCGAGGCGACCGTCGACGAGATCGAGCGGACCATCGAGGCCCAGGGCGGGAAGCTCGCGCCCGTCGACGACGGCAAGGCGATCGAGGTCGTCGCCGAGAAGTCGATCCCGATCCTGCGCGTCGCCAGGATCATCTTCCGCGAGTACCCGAAGCGCGCCGTGCTCGGGGCGACGCTGATGATCACCCAGTCGTTCCTCTACAACGCGATCTTCTTCACCTACGCGCTCGTGCTGCACAACTTCTTCGACGTCCCGCACGGCAGCGTGCCGCTGTACTTCATCCCGTTCGCCCTGGGGAACCTCATCGGCCCGCTGGCGCTCGGCCACCTGTTCGACACGTGGGGGCGGCGGCGGATGATCCTGCTGACCTACAGCCTCGCCGCGGTCGTGCTGGCGGTCGCCGCCGTGCTGTTCAGCATGGGGCTGCTCACCGCGGTCACCCAGACGGTCCTGTGGTGCGTCTGCTTCTTCTTCGCCTCCGCGGGGGCCTCGTCCGCCTACCTCACGGTGAGCGAGATCTTCCCCCTCGAGCTGCGCGGCCAGGCGATCGCGCTGTTCTTCTGCATCGCCCAGCTCTCCGGCGCGGTCGCGGCGGCGCTGTACGCCTCGCTCGTCGGCGAGGGCGACGCGCGGGGGCCGCTCACCTTCGGGTACTTCCTCGGGGCCGGCATCATGCTGGTCGGCGGCCTCGTGGCCTGGTTCCTCGGCATCGACGCCGAGCGCAGGTCGCTGGAGGACATCGCCGACCCGGTGACGTCGACGCGGCGGCGCGGCGCCACCCGGATCGAGGGCCCGAACCCGCTCGCGTCAGGCCGCCGTCAGGCCACCGCCGTCAGCCGCTGCCGTCAGCCGTTGCCGCCGAAGAGCCACTCCCACAGCGAGTCGTCCGAGCCGGAGCTGCCGGAGCCGTCGCTCGACCCGCCCTCGCCGGAGCCGGGCTGCGGCGCCTGCTGGCCGCTCCCCTGGTCGCCGCTGCCCTGGCCGGAGCCGCTGCTGGTCTCCTCGCGGACGGCGAAGGTGACCGTCACCTGCTCCGCGGAGCCGCCGCGCACCACGGTCAGCGTGGACTCCTGGCCGGCGGTGCGCTCCCGGACGAACGCGGTGAGCGACTCGGCGCCGTTCACCGGCTCGTCGTCGATCGCCACGATGACGTCGCCGGACCGCAGGCCCGCCTCGGCGGCCGGCGAGCCGGACGTGACGTCCTGCACCTGCGCCCCGCGGCGCGTGACGCCGTCGGCGGTCGCGGTGCCGTCCGACATCGTGACGCCCAGGAAGGCGTGCTGCGCCGAGCCGTTCTCGATGAGCTGGCTGCTGATGTTCTTGGCAAGGTTCACCGGGATGGCGAAGCCCAGGCCGATCGAGCCGGACTGCCCGCTCGCGGCGCTCGACAGCGTCGCGATGGACGAGTTGACGCCGATGACCTGCCCGCTCGCGTTGAACAGCGGGCCGCCGGAGTTGCCCGGGTTGATCGCCGCGTCCACCTGGATCGCGTTGGTCACCACGGAGTCGGTCGCGTCCTCGCCGGCCGCCGACACCGGGCGGTCGAGCGCGGACACGATGCCCGTCGTCGCGGTGTTGGCCAGGCCCAGCGGGTTGCCGACGGCGAGCACCGGGTCGCCCACCTGCACGGCGTCGGAGTCACCGAGGGCGACGGGCTGCAGGTCGTCGGGCGCGTCCTGGATCTGCACGACGGCGAGGTCGGTGCTGGGGTCGGTGCCCACGATCGTCGCCTCGAAGAGCCGGCCGTCGCTGAGCGTCACCTGCACCGTGCCGTTCGCCGCGCCGGCGACGACGTGGTTGTTGGTCAGCACGTGGCCGGAGTCGTCGATGACGAGGCCGGAGCCCTCGGAGCCGCCCTGCTGGCTGCTCACCTGGATCGCGACGACGGACGGCGCCACGGCGGCCGTGACCGCCTGCCAGTCCGGGTCCTGGGCGGTGGAGTCCTCGACCGGCGCGGCGTCGGAGCCGTCCGAGCGGCCGACCGCCGCGATCGACGCCGGCGTGCCGTCGTCGTCGAGACCCGCGACGAGCGCGGCCGTGCCGCCGCTGGCGAGCAGCGCCGCGATGACCGCGGCGCTCGCCACCGGCACCCACGCGCGCGGGCGGCGCTCGCGGGTCGTGGTCCGGCCGCCCTCGGGGCGGGCGTCCGGGTGCAGGTACGGGTTCGACGGGTCGTGGGGGGCGGCGGGCTGCTGCTGCGAGCCCCACCCCGGCCGGCCGGCGCCCTGCTCGTGGCCGGCGGCGTCGTGGGCCGGCTGCTGGCCGGGGTGCTGGCCCTGCTGCTGGCCGGGCTGCTGCGGCGACCCGTACGGCGCGTACTGCCCGTAGCGGGGGCCGGCGGCCTGCGCGGGCTGCGGCGCCGGCACGTCCTGCACCGGTCGGGGCAGCGGCGCCGTGTCGTGCACGGCCAGCCGCTCGGTCGGGTGCTCGGTCGGGTGCGCGACCGGCTCGGCCGGCGGCGGGGTCGCGGCGGACGCACCGGACGGCGCCGGCTGCCGGCCCGTCGGGTCCGCCTGCGGACGCGACCCCGGCGCGGCGGGGCGCTGCTCCTGCGGCGCGTCCTGCCCCTGCCGGGCGTCGTGGTTCTCGGTGCTCATGGTGGCCTCCTCGTTCTCCTGGCCACGAGACAACACCATCAGACTGACGTGGCCCTTGAACGAACCTGAGAGTTCTCTGCACGCGCGCGGCCGCGAGCGGTCGCGGCCGCGGCGCTGGGGTTCGTCACCCGACGCTGCCGTCCTCCGCGCCCGCTCGCACGGCCACCGCTCGTACGGCCGCCGCCACGCGCGCGGCGACCTCGCGCGACTCGGCGAGCCGGTCGGTGCGCGGCACCCGCACCTCGACCACCTCAACGCCGGGCGCCGGGCGGGCGAGCGCGTCGCGCAGCCCGGCGACGTCGCGCACCGCGCGGTGCCGCACGCCGTAGCCGGCGCACAGGGCGGCCAGGTCGGCACCGTGCGGCGTGCCGAAGACCTGCTCGAACACCGCCGCGCCGGCCGGCGAGGCCGCCGCGAGCGCGCCGTGCTCGAGGGTGGCGAAGATCGATCCGCCGTCGTCGTTGACGACCACGAGCTGCAGGTCGGCGGCCGGCTCGTGCGGCCCGGCCAGGAGCCCGCCGACGTCGTGCAGGAACGTGAGGTCGCCGAGCAGGGCGCGGGTCACGCCGCCGCGGGCGTCCGCCCGGACCGCCCGGACCAGCGCCACCCCGAGGGCGGTGGAGACCGTGCCGTCGATGCCGGCCAGCCCCCGGTTGGCCAGGACGAGCGGCGAGGCGCCGACGGCGTCGTCGGCGCCGTCGGCGCCGAGCACGAGCTCGAGGTCGCGGACCGGGTTGGACGAGCCGACGACGAGGGCGTCGCGCGGGCCGGTCGCGGCGAGGACGGCGCGGGCGACCGCCAGCCCCGCGTGCGGCGCCGCGGCGAGCGGGCCGGTGTCCGCGGAGAGCCCGGCCACGGCCGCGGACGCCGCGCGCCCGGCCGCGCGCCAGCGGTCGAGGAACGCGCCGCCGTCCGCGGGTGCCGCGGGCACGAACCAGCGCTCGGCCAGGGCGTCGACGACACGCTCCGCGTGGCGGGCGGGGTCGGGCCACGGCGCGCCGCCCGGGGCGACGACGGTGACGGCCACGCCCGGCCGGGCGATCAGCCGCAGCTGGGGGCGCGACAGCGTGGGGTGGCCGAGCACCACGACGTGCTCGACGTCGGCGAGGAGCTCCTCGACGCCGAGCACGGCACGGTAGGCGGCGACGGCGTTCGGCCCGCCGCACGCGCCCGACGACGGCTCGGCGAGCAGCGGCCAGCCGCGGGCCTCCGCGAGCCGGCGGGCGTCCGGCCCGGCGCCGTCGCCGGCGAGCACGAGGGTGCGGGCCGGGTCCCCGTGCAGCGCGGGGTCGGCGCCCGGACCGGGCGCGGGCGGCACGACGACGGCGCGGCGGTAGCCCTCGGGCCAGGTCTCCCCCGGTGCCAGGGGCGTCAGCGGCTCGGCGGGCTGGAGCGGCTCGCGGAAGGCCAGGTTGAGGTGCACCGGCCCGGGCCGGCGGTCGCGCAGCCCGAGCGCGGCGGCCAGGGCGCGGCCCGCGGTGGAGAGCAGGTCGCGCACCTCGCCGGGCCGCCCGTCGGGCGCGGGCACGTCGACGGCGTACCGCACGGCAGAGCCGAAGATGCCGACCTGGTCGGTGGTCTGGGAGGCGCCGGTGCCGCGCAGCTCGTGCGGGCGGTCGGCGGTGAGCAGCACGAGCGGCACGCCGGTGTGGTGCGCCTCGAGCACGGCCGGGTGCAGGTTGGCCACGGCGGTGCCCGACGTGGTGACCACGGCGACCGGCCGCGGCACGTCGACGGTCACGAGCCCGGCGTCGTCCGCAGAGCCGCTCGCGCCGCGGTGCAGCGGCTCGCTCCCCCGCGCCAGGCCGAGGGCGAGGAAGCCGGCGGCGCGCTCGTCGACGCGCACGTGCAGCCGCAGGTCCGCCCGCTCGGCGGCGGCCTCGGCCAGCGCGTAGGCCAGCGGCGCCGAGCGGGAGCCGGGCGACAGCACGACGTCGCGCACGCCCTGCAGCACGAGGTCCGCCACGAGGGCTCGGGCGGCGGCGACGGACGGCGGCACGGCGGTCATCGCCCCTCCCCCGGCGTCCCGGCGAGCAGGGCCTCGAGCCGGCGGTGGCGGTCCAGCCAGGCGGCGCGCACGGCGCCCGACGGCGCGGCGGCCGCGAGCGCCGCGGCGTCCGGCTCCGGCCGGCGCACCGGCAGCGCGCCGTCGACGGGCAGCAGCGGGTCGGCGACGACGTCGCGCACGAACAGCTGGGACGTGGCCAGCCCGCAGGCGTACGGCAGCTCGGGCAGGGCCGCGGCGAGCGCGACGCCGGCGGCCAGCCCCACGGACGACTCCAGCGCCGAGGACACCACGACCGGCAGCCCGACCCGCTCGGCCAGCTCGAGGCAGGCGCGCACCCCGCCGAGCGGCTGCACCTTGAGCACGACGACGTCGGCCGCCTCCTCGCGCACCACCCGCAGCGGGTCCTCGGCGCGGCGGACCGACTCGTCGGCGGCGACCGGCACGTCGACCCGGCGGCGCAGCGCGGCCAGCTCTTCGACGGTGGCGCAGGGCTGCTCGGCGTACTCCAGGCCGCCGGCGGCGGGGTCGAGGCGGCGCAGGTGGCGCGCGGCGGCGTCGACGTCCCAGCCGCCGTTGGCGTCCACCCGGATGCGCCCGGCGCCGGGGCCGTGCAGCTCGTCGAGGGCGGCCCGCACGGCGGCGACCCGCTCCGCCTCGGCCTCCACCGGCTCCAGGGCGCCGGCGGCGTCGCGCTGGGCCACCTTGACCTTGGCGGTGCGGCACCCGGCGGCGGCGAGCACGATCTCGCGGGCCTGCTCCGGGCCCACCACCGGCACCGTGACGTTGACCGGCACGCGGTCGCGCACCGGCGCCGGCCAGCCGAGGTCGGCGGCCTCGCGGGCCGCGCGCAGCCAGGTGGCGGACTCGGCGTCGTCGTAGTCCCAGAACGGGCTCAGCTCGCCCCACCCGGCGTCGCCGCGCAGCAGCAGGCCGTCGCGGACGTCCAGCCCCCGGAACCGTGTGCGCAGCGGGGTGGACCACACCACCGGGCCGCTGGGCAGGGACGACGCAGGGGCGGCGGAGGCGGGCACGTCACCCAGGGTAGTGCGGGGCGCCCGCGCACCGGCCGGCGGCGGCGGTGACGTGCGCGACGGCCCGCCCGGGCGGCGGCCGGTGCGCGGGCGCGCCGCCGTAGGCTGGCGGCCGTGACGACCGCTCCCGCCCCCGGCACGCCCCTGCCCCGCCAGGTCTCCGAGACCTTCGACCCCACGCGCTGGCGGGAGGTCACGGGGTTCGGCGACCTCACCGACATCACCTACCACCGCGGCGTGGAGCGCGACGCCGACGGCGCCGTGGTGCGGGACCTGCCGGTGGTGCGGGTGGCGTTCGACCGGCCGCAGGTGCGCAACGCCTTCCGCCCGCACACCGTGGACGAGCTGTACCGCGTGCTCGACCACGCCCGCATGACGTCCGACGTCGGCACGGTGCTGCTCACCGGCAACGGCCCGAGCGCCAAGGACGGCGGCTGGGCGTTCTGCTCCGGCGGCGACCAGCGCATCCGCGGGCGCTCCGGCTACCAGTACACGACGGCGGCCGACGGCGGCGGCGAGGTCGAGACGGCCGACGCCGTCGACCCGGCCCGCGCCGGCCGGCTGCACATCCTCGAGGTGCAGCGGCTGATCCGCACCATGCCCAAGGTCGTCGTCGCGGTGGTGGACGGCTGGGCCGCGGGCGGCGGGCACTCGCTGCACGTGGTGGCCGACCTGTCGATCGCCTGCCGCGAGCACGGCCGGTTCAAGCAGACCGACGCGGACGTCGGGTCGTTCGACGGCGGCTACGGCTCGGCGTACCTGGCCCGGCAGGTGGGCCAGAAGCGGGCCCGCGAGATCTTCTTCCTGGCCCGGGAGTACTCGGCCGAGGACGCCGAGCGCTGGGGCGCGGTCAACGAGGTCGCCGACCACGCCGGCGTCGAGGAGCTGGCCCTCGAGTACGCCCGGACGATCGCGACCAAGTCGCCGCAGGCGGTCCGCATGCTCAAGTTCGCGTTCAACCTCGCCGACGACGGCCTGATGGGCCAGCAGGTGTTCGCCGGCGAGGCCACCCGCCTGGCGTACATGACCGACGAGGCCGTGGAGGGGCGCGACGCGTTCCTCGGCAAGCGCGACCCCGACTGGTCGCGGTTCCCGTACCACTTCTGACGGCCGGGCCTACCCTGGCGGCGTGACTCCCGCCGCCCTGCCCGCCCCCGTCGCCGCCCTCGCCGACGCCGTCCGGACGGCCCTCGACGGCGGGCCGGCGGTGTTCGGGCTGCCCCGCCTGCGCGACGCCGCGCCGCCCGACGGCACGGCGCTGGTGGTGCGCACCTCCGGCTCGACGGGCACGCCGCGCGAGGTCGCGCTCACCGCCGCCGCGCTGCGCGCGTCGGCCACCGCCACGCACGATCGCCTCGGCGGGCCCGGCCGGTGGGTGCTCACGCTGCCGCCCACGCACGTGGCGGGCCTGCAGGTGGTGGTGCGCTCGGTCCTGGCCGCCGATGCCGGCGTGCCCGCGCCCCTCGCCGCGGCGGAGCCCGGCGGGCGCTTCACGCCCGACGGCTTCGCCGACCTCCTCGAGCCGGCGCTCGCCGACGGCGTGCCCGTGCACGCCTCCCTCGTGCCCACCCAGCTGCACCGGCTCGTGGCCGCCGCCGACGAGGGCTCGCCCCGGGGCCTGGCGGCGCTGGCCCGCTGCGCGGACGTGCTGCTCGGCGGCGCCGCCACCCCCGCGCCGCTGCTCGCCCGGGCGCGGGCGGCGGGCGTCCGCGTGGTGCGCACCTACGGCATGTCCGAGACCGCCGGCGGCTGCGTGTACGACGGGGTGCCGCTGCGGGGGGTGCAGGTGCGGCTCGCCGCGGGCGACGTCGTCGAGATCGCCGGGCCCACGCTCGCCGCGGGCTACGTGGGCGACGACGCGGCGACCGCCGCCGCGTTCCGCGCCGACCCCGCCGGGCCCGACCTCGCCGGGCCGGACGCCGCCACCCGCTGGTTCCGCACCTCCGACCTCGGTGCCCTCGGTCCCGACGGCACGCTGACCGTGCTCGGCCGCGCCGACGACGTCGTCGTCACCGGCGGCGTCAACGTGGCGCCGGCGGCCGTGGAGGCGGTCCTCGCCGAGGTGCTGCCCGGCGTCCTCGGCGGCGCGGCGGCCGAGCCCTGCGTCGTCGGCGTGCCCGACGACGAGTGGGGCTCCGCCGTCGTCGCGGTGGTGGCCACCGGCACTCTCGATGCTGCCGGAGCCGTCGGCGCCCCGGCGACGACGCCGCCGCTGCGCCCGGTGGACCCCCGCACCCTGGGGCGGGTGCGGGCCGCCGTCGCGGATAGGCTGGGAGGGCCGTCCGCGCCCCGGCGCGTCTACCTCGTCGACGCCCTGCCACTGCGCGGCCCCGGCAAGGTCGACCGCAGCGGGGTCGCGGCCGCCGTCCGCGAGCACGAGTCCCGCTGACCGCGGCACCCGCCGTCGTCGTCCCCCACCCGCGCCCGGGCACGGGCGCGCCCGCACCACCTGCCGAGGAGCACCATGGCCACGATCACCGAGTGGATCGCCGGGGCACGCCCCCGCACCTTGCCCGCCGCGGCGGCGCCGGTGCTCATCGGGTCGGGTGCCGCCGCGCAGGTGGGCGCGTTCTCGGCGGGCCGGGCGCTGCTCGCCCTGGGCGTCGCGCTGGCGCTGCAGGTGGGCGTCAACTACGCCAACGACTACTCCGACGGCGTGCGCGGCACCGACGTCGACCGCGTCGGCCCCCTGCGCCTGACCGCCGCGGGGCTGGCCCGCCCCGGCCACGTCAAGGCCGCGGCGTTCGCGGCGTTCGGGGTCGCCGCCGTGCTCGGCCTGGTGCTCGTGGCGCTCACCGGCCAGTGGTGGCTGCTGGCCGTCGGCGCGTTCTGCGTCGTGGCGGCCTGGTACTACACCGGCGGGCGCCGGCCGTACGGCTACGCGGGCCTCGGCGAGGTGGGCGTGTTCCTCTGCTTCGGGCTCATCGCCACGCTGGGCACCACGTACACCCAGGCCGACCGGGTCACCGTCCCGGCGGTGCTCGGCGCCGTCGGGGTGGGGCTCGTCGCGTGCGCGCTGCTCATGGTGAACAACCTGCGCGACATCCCCACCGACGCGCTGACGGGCAAGAAGACGCTCGCCGTGCGGCTCGGCGACCACCGCGCGCGCCGCGCGTACGTGCTGGGGCTGTGGCTGCCGCTGCTGCTCGGCGCGCTGTGCGCGTTCTGGTCGCCGTGGGCGCTGGTGGTCCTGCTGCTCGCCGGCCCCGCGGTGGTGCTGTCCCTGCCGGTGCTCGCCGGGGCGCGCGGGCGGCTGCTCGTGCCCGTGCTGGGCGGTACCGGGCTGTACGAGCTCGGCTACGGGATCCTGCTGGGGCTCGGCCTGGCGCTCTGAGCCAGGGCACCGCGGCGGGGCTCAGCGGCAGGGCTCAGCAGCGGGGCTCAGCGGCAGGGCTCAGCAGCGGGGCTCAGCGGCCGGCGTCGCCGTCGCGGCGCTCGGGCCCGGCGTCGACCCCGGAGCCCGTCTCGGTGTCGCCGGTCTCGGTGTCGCCAATCACGGTGTCGCCAATCACGGTGTCGCCGGTCTCGGTGTCGACCACCGAGTCCTCGTACGCGGCGTCCGCCTCGGCCTCGCGGGACAGCCGCTGGCCCCGCTGCGCGCGGCGCTCGGCGCGGCCGGCGAGCCACACCGCCGCGGCGTCGCGCGGGCCGCGCAGGAACAGGTACGACACGGCGAACGCCAGCACGGCGGCGAGGGCCACGGCGAGCAGCGGGTCCGCGCCCGCCCACCACAGCAGCACGAACGCCGCGGCGAAGACGAGGACGCGGTAGAGCGTGTACAGGAGCAGAGGCACCGCACCAGCCTAGGCGGCGCGCCGGGGCGCCCGGCACGGGCAGCAGGGTCAGCGGCTGTGAGATGCACGCCTAGGCTGGTGCCATGGTGCGCCTGCTGCTGTTCCTCGTGGTCCTCGGGATCGTCGTGTACGCCCTCGCCGACCTCACCTCCGCCAAGGAGGAGGAGACCGGCGGGATGCCCAAGTGGGGGTGGGCGCTGCTCATCGTGCTGCTGCCGGGCGCCGGAGCGGCCGGCTGGCTGCTGTTCCGGCGGCTGCAGCGCACCGCCCCGGCGCCGGGCCGGGCCGCGCGGCCCGGGCGGCGGCCGAAGCCGGTGGCCCCCGACGACGACCCGGAGTTCCTCTGGCGCCTCGAGCAGGAACGCCGCCGCCGCGAGCGCGAGGCCGGCGGCACCGGCCGCCCCGGCGCCGGCGACGGTCGCGCGGACGGTGACGGCCCGGCGTCGGACGGCGGCACGTCGGCGGACGGCGCGGGCGACAACGCGACCCCCTGACCGCCCCGACCCTGTGGGTACAGAACACGCCGTGCGGATCGCGATCCGCACGGCGTGTTCTGTACCCACAGAGGACGGTCAGGCCCCCGGGTTGAGGCCCGAGTACGAGTGCTTGCCGGTGAACAACAGGTTCACGCCGGTGAAGTTGAACAGCACGCAGGCGTAGCCGACGACGACGAACCAGGCCGCGCGACGCCCGGACCAGCCGCGCGTGGTGCGCGCGTGCAGGTAGGCCGCGTACACGACCCAGATGACGAAGGACCAGACCTCCTTGGGGTCCCAGCCCCAGTAGCGGCCCCACGCGTGCTCGGCCCAGATGGCCCCGCCGATGATGGTGAAGGTCCACAGCACGAAGCCGACGGCGTTGAACCGGAAGCTCAGCGCCTCGAGCGACGCCGCGCCCGGCACACGGTCGAGCCAGTGCCAGCGGCCCAGGAACGGCGAGCCGGCGTCGCGGTGGTCGCGCAGCAGCTGCAGCACCGAGGCGACGAACGCCACGGTGAACACGCCCGTCGCGATGATCGCCACGCCGACGTGCAGCACCAGCCAGTACGACTGCAGCGCCGGCTGCACGCCCGTGGCGGCGACGTAGAAGACGTTGAGCCCCAGCGTGAGGAACACGGCGGTGAGGCCGGTGACGAACGCGCCGAGGAACCGCACGTCGCGGCGCAGGTTCACGCCGAGGAACACGGCGAGCGCGACGAACGAGCCCACCAGCGTGAACTCGTACATGTTGGCCCACGGCGTGCGCCCGGCGGCGGTCCCGCGCAGCACGATCGCCACGAGCAGCAGCGCGGTGCCGAGCCAGGTGGTGGACATCGCGATGCCGGCGGCCTTGCGGCGCTCGACGGGCGCGGACGACGCGGCCGGCGCGCCCGTCTCGGCACCCGCCGGCCCGCCCACCGTGGCCAGCTCGCGGGCGCGCGTCCGGGCGTCGGAGCGCACCTCGGTGCGCCGCGCGAGGTCGACGGCGAACGCGACGAGCGCGACCGTCAGTGCGGCGAGCGCCCCCCAGACGAGGAGCGTGCTCAGCTCGGCGGTGGTCATCGGGATGCCTCCTGGACCTTCGTGGAGTCGGCGGTGCCGGCGTCGGGCACCAGTGCGGGGACCGCGGCGAGGGCACGGTCCACCTCGCCCTGCAGGCCGGCGTCGTCGCCGCGGGCGAGGCCCGCGAGCTCGACGACGGTGCGGCCCTCATCCTCCCACGCGCGCAGCCAGACGCGGCGGCGCGGGGTGAACAGCGACACGGCGAGGCCGGCCAGCGCGACGAGCGCGAACGTCAGCACCCACGCCAGCGACGGGTCGTAGCGCAGGTCGAGCGCGACGTACCGCGGCATGTCCTCGCCGACCGTGATGGTGCCCAGCCCGTCGGGCAGGTCGACGGTCTCGCCCGGCCGCACCAGCACCTTGACGCGCTCGCCGTCGTCCTCGACCGACGGCGTCAGCGACGCGGTGTCGAGGCGGTAGACGTTCTGCGGCACGCCCTCGTCGAGGCCGAGGTCGCCGCGGTACACCTCGAGCACCAGCAGCGGGTCCGTGGGCTGCGGGAACACCGAGCGGGCGTTGCCCTCGGCGTCGACGACGGCGGTGGGCAGGAAGTAGCCGACCAGGCCGACCTGCTCGAGCCCCGCGGAGACGTCGGGCACCTTGACCACGCCGCGCGAGGTGTACATCGAGTCCTCGGGCAGGAACGGCACCCGGCCCTCGAAGGCCACCGCGCCCTGCGCGTCGTGCACGGTGATCTCCGGCGCGAACCCGTTGCCCTGCAGGTAGACCTTGGCGCCGTCGACCGAGAGCGGGTGGTTGACCTTGATGGTCTCCTGCGACGCCGAGCCGTCCGGCTCCGTGACCGTGACGAAGGCGGTGAAGTCGCGCGCCTGGGCGAAGGCGACGGTGTCGGAGGCGAACTCCGAGGAGAAGTCGTCGAGCGTCAGGGAGAACGGCGACAGCGCCGAGGGCTGGAACCAGGCCCCCTTGTCGAAGGTGTCGTAGTCGACGACGGCGTTGGCGAAGCCGCGGCCCTCGGTGACGATCGCCTGGCCGCGGTAGTGGAACAGCTGGCCCAGCGCGACGACCACGATGAGGCCCAGCAGCGCCAGGTGGAAGACGAGGTTGCCCGTCTCGCGCAGGTAGCCGCGCTCGGCGGCGACCGTGCGGGTCGCGGGCCGCGCCGGCACGGCGCGCGGGCCGCTGCCGCGCGCCGGGCGCGCGGCCTCCTCGCCGACGTCGACGCGGAAGGTGCGCCCGCGGCGCAGGTGCGCGGCGACGGCGGCCGCGACGTCGTCGGGCGACGCCGTCGTCGTGCCGGCCGCGGTGGCGGGGAACCGGCCGAAGCGGGCGGGCGTGCGCGGCGGGCGGCCGCGCAGGTTGCGGGCGTGCGCGATCGTGCGCGGCACGATGCAGCCCACCAGCGAGACCATCAGCAGCAGGTAGATCGCGCTGAACCAGGGCGAGGTGTAGACGTCGAAGAACCCGAGGCGGTCGAGCCACTCCCCCGAGGTCGGGTGGTCGCCGAGGTACTCGATGACCGCCCCGGCGTCCTGGCTGCGCTGCGGCAGGATCGAGCCGGGCACTGCGGCCACGGCGAGCAGCATGAGCAGCAGCAGCGCCACGCGCATCGAGGTCAGCTGGCGCCAGGTCCAGCGCAGCGTGCCGCGCCAGCCGAGCGCCGGCAGGGAGGGGCCGTCGGCCGCCCTCTGCCCGTCGGCACCGGTGTCGCCGGGCCCGGTGCCCGCGGCCGTCGCGACCGGCGCCGGCCGCTCGGCGGGCGCCTCCTCGGGCGCGGCGAACGCGTCGTCGATGCCCTCGGGCCGGTAGGGCCGCCGCGCGTCGGTCGCGCGCTGCGTCCTGGGGGTCTCGCTCACTCACACCACCGTCGCAAATCCACTGACCCAGCCCTGGAGCTCCCCGGTGAACGTGCCCCACACGCCCGTGACGAGCGCCAGGCCGATGAGCACCAGCAGGCCGCCGCCGACCCGCAGGACCGCCAGCCGGTGCCGGCGCAGGAAGCCGAGCATCCGCTGGGAGGACTGCAGGCCCAGGGCCACGAGCAGGAACGGCACGCCCAGGCCCAGGCAGTAGGCGACGCCGAGCACCACGCCGCGGCCGGCGGACGCCTCGTCGAGGGCGAGCGCCTGCACCGCGGCGAGGGTCGGGCCGATGCACGGCGTCCAGCCGAGCCCGAAGACGACGCCGAGCAGCGGGGCGCCCCACAGCCCCGCGCGCGGGCTGACGTGCAGGCGCCGCTCGCGCTGCAGGAACGGCATGGCGCCGAGGAAGGCCAGGCCCAGCAGGATCACGACGACGCCGAGCACCCGCTGCAGCACCTCCTCCCAGCGCACCAGGTAGGTGCCGAGCGCGCCGGCGGCGGCCATGAGCGCCACGAACACGGCGGTGAAGCCCAGCACGAACAGCGCGACGCCGCCCACGACGCGGCCGCGGCCGGGCGCCGTGCGCACCGCCGCCGTGGTCCGGGTGCGCCCGCCGCCCGCGCTCGCCGCGGCCATGCCGCTGACGTACCCGACGTAGCCCGGCACGAGCGGCAGCACGCAGGGCGAGGCGAACGAGACCAGCCCCGCCAGGACGGCGACCGGCACCGCCAGCAGCATCGAGCCGCTGAACGCGGTGGTGGCGAAGGCGTCGCCCATCAGGCGCCGGCCCCTTCGCCGCCGGACCCGCCCTCCGCCAGCACCTCGTCGATGATCGCGTCGAGCGTCGACGGGTCGGCCTGACCGATGACGCGCGCGGCGGGGCGGTGCTCGCGGTCGAGCACCACCGTCGTCGGCACGGCCTGGAGAGGCACGACGCCGGACAGCCGCGCGACGACCTGGCCGCTGCGGTCGGCGATCGACGGGTACGGCACGCCGTAGGTGCGCTCGAACGCCTGCGCGGCGCCCGCCTCGTCCTCGGTGTTGATGCCCAGCAGCTGCACCCCGTCGTCGGCGCGGTCCTCGGCCAGCGCGACGAGGTCCGGCGCCTCCGCGCGGCAGGGCGCGCACGAGGCGTACCAGGTGTTGATGACGACGACGTCGCCCTCCCACTGCGCGGTGTCGACGGCCTGGCCCTCGAAGTCGGTGCCGCTGACGGTGACCGGGTCCTTGCGGTCGTCCGGCTCCCACTGCTGCACGGAGCCGTCGCCGGACACGAAGCCCTGGTCGACGACGTCGCCGGCGCCCGAGGGCTGGGAGCAGGCGCTGAGCACGGCCAGCAGCGCGGCGGCGGCCGCGGCGGCGGCGGCCGGTCGGCGGCGCATCATGCCCCCGGCACCGGGTCGGCGCCGAGCAGCAGGGCCCCGGCGGGCTCGGAGTAGTGCAGGCCGGTGAACGTCCCGTCCTCGAAGCGCAGGCTCGTCAGCGACGCGAGCGCACACTGGCGCCGGGCGGGGTGGTGGGCCAGCGGCCGGCCCTCGAACGACAGCCGGGCCATCCACACCGGCAGCTGGTGGCTCACCAGCACGACCTCGCGGCCCTCGTGCGCGCGGCGGGCGTCCTCCACGGCGGCGCGCATCCGCGCGACCTGCTCGGTGTACGGCTCGCCCCACGACGGGCGCAGGGGGTTCCACAGATACTTCCACCAGCGTGGCGAGCGCAGCAGCTGGGCGGGGTCGGAGCCCACGGTGGAGCCCTCGAACGCGTTGCCCGCCTCGACGAGGCGCTCGTCGGTGCCGACGGCCAGGCCGAGCGCGGCGCCCACGGGGGCGGCGGTCTCCTGGGCGCGCTGCAGCGGGGAGGCGACGACGGCGGCGATGTCGCCGCCGGAGGCGGCCAGGTGGTCGGCGACCGTGCGGGCCATCGCGTGCCCGCGCTCGGACAGGTGGTATCCCGCCAGCCGCCCGTACAGCACGCGGTCGGGGTTGTGGACCTCGCCATGGCGCAGCAGGTGGACCGTGGTGGTGACCATGCCCGCCAGTCTCCCACGCGGTCCTGGGCGTTCCCCCAGGACCCTGTCGGTTGAGACGACAATCACTCCGGGAACCGCTCACCCGCCGCTAGCGTGGTCGGCGTGACCACCGCGCCGAAGATCTACGCCCTGCACGAGAACCCCGAGTGGTTCCCGCCGTTCGCCGCGGCCTTCGCCGCCGAGGGCGTCGAGCACGAGGAGTGGCTGCTCACCGACGGCACCCTCGACCTCGACGCGACGCCGCCCGAGGGCATCTTCTGGTCGCGCATCTCGGCCTCCAGCCACACGCGCGAGCACGGGCTGAGCAAGGACTACGCCCGCGCGGTGCTGGCCTGGCTCGAGGCGCACGGGCGACGCACGGTCAACGGCCGGCGGGTGCTCGAGCTCGAGGTCAGCAAGGTCGACCAGCTCACGGCCCTGCGCGCCGCCGGCATCGACACGCCGCGGACGGTCGCCGCGGTGGGCGGGCCGGAGCGGGTGCTCGAGGCCGCGCGCCGGTTCGCCGCGCAGGCGCCCGGGCCGTTCGTCACCAAGCACAACCAGGGCGGCAAGGGGCTGGGCGTGCGCCGCTTCGACGCGCTCGAGGACCTCGAGAAGCACCTGGCCTCGGAGGACTACGAGGCGCCGGTCGACGGCATCACGCTGATCCAGGAGTACGTGGTGGCCGCCGACGGCGGGATCACCCGCGTGGAGATCGTCGGCCACGAGCTGGTCTACGCCGTGCGCGGCGACACCGAGCGCGGCGGGTTCCAGCTCTGCCCGGCCGACGCGTGCGCGATCGACCCGGCGACGGGCCGGCCGGTCATGCCGCCCGGCGCCACGATCTCGATGGCCCCCGACGAGGCGACCGGGCTGTTCTCGCTGCGCGAGGGCTACGCCGACGACCCGGTCGTGGCCCGGTACACGGAGTTCACGCGGCGCCACGGCATCGAGGTGGCCGGCATCGAGAACATCCGCACCGCGGACGGGCGCACGCTCACCTACGACGTCAACACGAACACGAACTACAACTCCGACGTCGAGGCGGCGGCGCCGCGGAGCGGCCCGCGCGAGATCGTGCGCCACCTCGCGCGCCTGCTGCGCGAGACCTACCCCGCCTGAGCGGACCGGCATCCCGGCCGGCCCCCGGGCGGGTCCCGCGGGTCTCCCTCGGGCGCCGTCACCCCTCCGCGGCGGCCTTGGCCTCGCGCGCGACCTTGGCCATCGCGCGGCCGAGCACCGCGAACTCCTCGGGGTCGAGCACGTCCACGAGCAGGCGCCGGACGGCGGCGACGTGCGCCGGCGCCGCCTGCTGGAGCAGCTTCCAGCCCTCGTCGGTCATCACGCAGTTGACCCCGCGCCGGTCGCCGGGCACCGGACGGCGCTCGACGAGGCCGCGGCGCTCCATCCGGTCGACGGTGTGGGTGAGGCGGCTGCGCGAGAGCGCCAGGCCGTCGGCGAGCGCCGACATGCGCAGCGTGCGGTCGGGCTGCTCCGACAGCTGCACGAGCAGGTGGTACTCCCCCAGCGTCACGGGGATGCCGGCGTCGTGCGCGCGGTCGAGCGCGTCGACGAACCGGGCGGTGCCGTCGAGGTAGGCGCGCCAGGCGCGCTGCTGGTCCTCGGTCAGCCACTCGACGTCGGTGGGGTCGGCGGCGGGTGCGGGGGCCGCGGACCCGGCCGCGCCTGCGGGCTTCGTGACCATGACCTGCCTCCGGAGATCTCCGGGACCACCACCCGGGACGATCGCCAGTGTGACGTGCGGGGCGGGAATACGCCAGACCGACACCCCGTTGACGCCAGTGCGCGGGGCGATGGTTGATTTTTCAACTAACCGTCCTATGCTGACCGCAGTGCCGCCGACGCCCGTCGGCCCCCGACACGACGAGGAGCATCCATGACCGCCCTGCCCGCCGGCCTCACCACCGGGACCTACGCCATCGACCCCAGCCACTCGACCGCCTCGTTCACCGTCCGCCACGCGGGCATCGCCAAGGTGCGCGGCTCGATCGCGATCACCGCCGGCACCATCACCGTGGGCGACGACCTCGAGTCCTCCTCGGTCACCGCGGAGCTGGACGCCGCGTCGGTGAACACGGGCGACGCGAACCGCGACGGCCACCTGGTGAGCGCCGACTTCTGGCACGCCGAGGAGCGCCCCACCTGGAGCTTCACCTCCACCTCGATCAAGTCGGACGGCGAGGACCACATCATCCTCGGTGACCTCACCATCAACGGCGTCACCCAGCAGGTCGAGCTCCCCACCGAGTTCGCCGGCACCGCCAAGGACCCGTTCGGCAACGACCGCGCCGGCTTCGAGGCCGAGCTCGAGATCAAGCGCGCCGACTTCGGCCTGACCTGGAACGCGGCCCTGGAGACCGGCGGCTTCCTGGTGGGCGACAAGGTCAAGATCGCCCTCGACATCTCGGCGATCAAGCAGGCCTGACCCTCCCTGCCGAGATAGAGACCTCCAGCGCCGAGATAGAGACCTCCGGCGCCGAGATAGAGAGGCCCCGCCCGCCGCGTTCGTCCGCGGCGGGCGGGGCCTCTCTATCTCGGCCGAGGTGCTCTCTATCTCGGCCGACAGGTTCTCTATCTCGGCGTCAGGAGACGGCGCGCGCCGCCGTCGCCGCCCGGGCGGCGGCGTGGAAGGCGAGGATCTGCAGCTCGCCGCCGACGTCCACGGAGCGCACGACGACGTCGTCGGGCACCTGCAGCGCCACGGGCGCGAACGACAGGATCTCCCGCACGCCGGCGCCCACCACGCGGTCGGCGACGCCCTGGGCCACGGGCCCCGGCGTCGCGAGCACCACCATGGTCACGCCCTCGCGCTCCAGCACGTCCTCGAGGTCGTCGACGTGCTCCACGGTCAGCCCGCCGGTGCTCGTGCCCACGACCTCCGGCGCCGCGTCCAGCAGGGCCGCCACCTGGAAGCCGCGCGACGAGTAGCCGGAGTAGTTCGCCAGGGCCAGGCCGAGGTTGCCGACGCCGATGATCGCCAGCCGGTGCTCGGAGGTCAGGCCCAGCGCGGAGGTGATCACCGAGTCGAGCGACTCGACGTCGTAGCCCACCCCGCGGGTGCCGAACGACCCCAGGTAGGAGAGGTCCTTGCGCAGCTGCGCGGGGCCCACGCCCGAGGCCTCCGCGAGCTCGGTGGACGACGTCGTGCGCACCCCGCGCGCCGCGAGGTCGCGCAGGGCGCGCAGGTAGTAGGGCAGCCGTGCCACGGTGGCGGCGGGCACCGTCACCTCTCCGATCTCGATCATGTCCCCTCCCTACGGGCGCGCGCCGCGCACCGGACCGGGGGCGAGGCGGCGGGCCAGCCGGTCCGCGTCGACGTACCAGAAGCCCTGCTGCACGCCGTCCACCTCGACGACGGGCACGTACTCCCCGTAGCGGTCCGCCAGGCCGGCGTCGCCGTCGACGTCGACCTCTCGCCACCGCTGCCCGGCCGACTCGCACACACGGGCCACGACCTCCCGCGCCTCGTCGCACAGGTGGCAGCCGGTCCGCGTGAAGAGCACGACGCGCGCGTCCTGTTGCGTCTGCGGCTCGTTCACCAGCACAGCGTACGCGCGCCGTTCCGGCGTCGCGGCCCCTGCCGCGGTGGCCGCCGTTACAGTGGGCGGCATGTCGGACGCCGCCAGCACGCCCGCACCCGAGGGCGCTGACCGCCCGGCCGCCGCGTTCTTCGACGTCGACAACACCGTGATCCGCGGCGCGAGCGCCTACCACCTCGCGCGCGAGCTGTACCGGCGCCGGTTCTTCGGCACGGCCGACCTGCTCCGGTTCGCCTGGATCCAGGCGCGCTACGTCGCGTTCGGGGAGTCCAAGGACCAGATCGACACGGTGCGCGAGCGGGCGCTCGCGCTCATCGCCGGCCGGTCGGTCGCCGAGGTCACGGCCGTGGGCGAGGAGGTCTACGACACCGTCCTCGAGCTGCGGATCTTCCCCGGCACCAAGCGCCTGCTGGACGAGCACATCGCCGCCGGCGACCAGGTGTGGCTCGTCACCGCGACCCCGGTGGAGATCGGGCGGCTCATCGCCCGCCGCCTGGGGGCCACCGGCTGCCTCGGCACCGTGGCCGAGCACAAGGAGGGCTACTACACCGGCCGCCTGCTGGGCGACCTCATGCACGGCGGCGTCAAGGCCCAGGCCGTGCGCGAGCTCGCCGAGCGCGAGGGGCTCGACCTGGAGGCCTCCTACGCCTACGGCGACTCCCTCAACGACCTCGAGATGATGCACGCGGTGGGCCACCCCTGCCCGATCAACCCGGACGTGCGGCTGCGCCGGCACGCCCGCGACGTCGGCTGGCCGATCCGCGAGTTCCGCGGCCGGCGCCAGCGCGTGGCGGGCCGCAGCGTGCGGACGGCGTCGTGGGCCGGGGCGGCCTGGGTGGTCGGCCTGGTGGCGCGCGCCGTGCGCCGGCAGGTGCGCCGCCGCCTCGAGATGCGCTGAGCCGTCGCCCGCGGGCTCACGCCGAGCGGGCGAGGGCGACCGTGCGCGCGGCGAGGTCGGCGATGCGCCGCTCCCCGCCGGGCAGCGTGGTGGCGATGCGCCCGTCGAGCGGGCCGGTCCAGCGCTCGCCGATGCCGTCGACGCCCCGCAGCGCCCCGACGACGCCGCCCACCGTGGCGCCGTCGGAGTCGGTGTCCCACCCGGCGGTGACGGCGATCCCCGCGCTGGCGCCGAAGTCGCCGCGCCCGGCGGCCAGCGCGAAGGCGATGACCGCGGCGTTGCTGAGCACGTGGACCCAGTGCAGGTGGCCGAGCTCGGCGTGGAGCCGGTCCAGCCCGGCGCGCACGCCGGCCTCGGAGCCGTCGCACGCCTCGCCCAGCCCGCGGCCGAGGTCGACCGCGCCGGCCAGCCGGCTGCCGGGCGGCACGGCCGCCGCCGCGGCGTCGAGCACCTGGCCGACGGTGCCGCACACGGTGGCCGCGGCCCCGAGCGCCGCCGCCCACTGCGCCCCGTACAGCCCGTTGCGGGTGTGGCTGAGGCGGGCGTCGGTCCAGGCCAGGCGGGCCGCGGTGCGCACGTCGCCCGGGTTCGTCCAGCCCAGGACGTCGGTGCGGATGAGCGCGCCGATCCACTCGCGGAACGGGTTGCGGTGGGTCGCCGTCTCCGGGACGGGCCGCGCCTCGAGCAGGTTGCGGTAGGCCACCCGCTCCGCGGTGAACACGCGCGCCGCGGGGAGCGCCGCCAGCCACAGCGCGGCGACGTCGTCGGTGGTGAACCCCCGCCCGTGCCGCTCGAGCAGCTCGACGGCGAGCATCGGGAAGTCGAGGTCGTCGTCCTCGGGGGTGCCGGCGATCGTCTCCTCGAGCGCGACGGACGCCGAGCGGTTCCACGGCCAGCGCGCGGCCACGTCGGCGGGCAGCCCCACCGCGGTGAACCAGCGGTCCAGCGGCCAGCGCCCGGTGGCCCGGGCGAGCTCTTCGACGCCCGCGCGGGGCGTGCCCTCGACCGGCTTGCCGAGCAGGCAGCCGGCCGCCCGGCCGGTCCACGCGCCGAGCACCCGCGCGGCGTACCCGCCGTCCGGGCGGGGCAGGCGGGGCGCCGGTGGCAGGAGCGCCTCGATCGCCGCCCAGTCGTCGGGCTCGGCGGGCGCCGGGGCGGCTGGCAGCGCGGCCACCTCGTCCAGCAGGTCGCGGGCCAGGGCGCGCAGCGCCGGCGGTGCGGGCAGCGGGCCGGCGCCGTTCGGGGCGGGCTCCGGGTCGCCGCCCGCGGCGACCCAGCGGGCGCGGACCCGGGCGACGTCGCGGCCCTCCGCGGCGGCCTGCACCAGCTCGTGGGCCAGCAGGTCCTCCGGCTCGGCCCAGGCCAGCCTCATCGCGCGCTCCCCTCGCCGGGCTGCTCGTCGAGCAGCTGTCGAGCGCCTGCCGAGCAGACGTCAGGACCGCACCCTGGCACGCCCGCGGCCCGCTGTCAGCCCCCGCGGACGCGACGAGCCCGGCACCCGCTCCGTGAGGAGCCGGGTCCGGGCTCGGTGCGCTGCGCCCGCGTGCGCGGGCGTCACGTCACTTCTTGTTGCGGCGCTGGTGACGCGTCTTGCGAAGCAGCTTGCGGTGCTTCTTCTTCGCCATGCGCTTGCGGCGCTTCTTGATGACGGAGCCCATGCGGTCCTCACAAATCTGATCGGTCGACGGCCGGCGCGAGGCCGGGCAGCGGATGGAACCGGTTGGCCCCTCCCGGCGCTGCGGTACTGCAGCGCCACGGCCGGCCAACACAGAAAAGTCCGCCCCCAGGGTACCCGGTCGCCCGACCGCGCAGAAATCGGCGCGGTCGGCCCGGTCAGTCGTGGGTCAGTCGTGGTGGGGGTCGAGCCCCCACAGGGGAAACACGTGCCGCCGCGTCGCCAGCACGGCGCGGTCGACGTCGTCGGCCGGGTCGTAGCCGTCGCGCCAGGGGCGGAACTCCACCTCGCCCCGGCCGAGCCGGCCCGCCGCCTCCAGCCCGGAGACCTCCTCGACGACGCCGCGCCAGTGCTCCGGCAGCTCCGTGCCGCGCGGCAGGGGGGTGTGCAGCGCCTCCGCGACCAGCGCCGACCAGGCGAGCGGCACGACGTCGACGACGGCGTACCCGCCGCCGCCGAGGGCGACCCACCGGCCGTCGGACAGCTCGTGCGCCAGGGCGTGCACCCACTGCGCGGCCGTGCGCTGGGCGTCGACGGACACGCGCAGGTCGGACAGCGGGTCGCGGGCGTGGGCGTCGGCGCCGTGCTGGGAGACGATCGCGTCGGGCCGGAACTCGCGCAGCACCGCCGGCACCACGGCGTCGACCGCCCGCAGCCACGCCGGGCCGGCGGTGCGCGGCGGCAGCGCCACGTTGACGGCGGTGCCCTCCGCGCCGGCGCCGCCGACGTCGGCCGGTCCGCCCGTGCCGGGGAACAGGGTGTGCCCGTCCTGGTGCACCGACACGGTGAGCACCCGCGGGTCGTCCCAGAAGATCTGCTCGACGCCGTCGCCGTGGTGGGCGTCGAGGTCCACGTAGGCCACGCGGCGCGCCCCGAGGTCCAGCAGGCGCTGCACGGCCGCCGCGGCGTCGTTGTAGATGCAGAAGCCGGACGCCGCGTCGCGGCGCGCGTGGTGCATCCCGCCGGCGATGTTCAGCCCGTGGGCCGCCGCGCCGCGCCACACGGCCTCGGCCACGTCCACCGACCCGGCCACGAGGCGGGCCGCGGCCTCGTGCATCCCCGGGAAGACCGGGTCGTCCTCCGTGCCGAGGCCGCGCGCCGGGTCGGCGACGCCCTCGGCGTCGGCGCGGCGCACCGCGGCCACGTACGCCGGGTCGTGCACGGTCTCGACGACGGCGTCCGGCGCGGGCCGCACCGCCACGACGTCCAGGTCCGGTGAGTCCAGGAGCCCCAGCTCGGCCGCCAGCCGCATGGTGAGGTCGAGCCGCGCGGGCGCCATGGGGTGCCCGTGGCCGAAGTCGTACTGCAACAGCTCGGGGCTCCACACGAGCCGGGCGACGGGCATGCTGGTCACCGTAGCCCACCGGGACGGCGCGCACGTGGGAGCATGGATCGGCCGTGCAGCGTCGAGGATCTGTCGAGTATCGAGGAGGTGGCCGTGGCCCGCGTGAGGGACGGCCTGTTCGCCGGCCGCGAGCTGGTGGACCGCCTCGCCCGGCAGTCGCCCGCCCGCCTGGCCGTCACGGTGTTCTTCGGCGTCTGCATGCTGTTCACCGCCCTGCTGATGGCGCCCTGGGCGACCGCCTCGGGCGAGGCGCCCCGCTTCGTCGACGCGCTGTTCACCGCGATCTCCGCCGTCTGCGTCACCGGCCTGACCGTCGTCGACACCGCGACGTACTGGTCCGGGTGGGGGCAGGTCGTCATCCTGCTGGGCATCAAGGTCGGCGGCTTCGGCATCATGACGCTGGCGTCGATCCTCGGGCTCGCGGTGTCCCGGCGCATCGGCCTGACCCAGCGCATCCTCACCGCCTCGGAGACCAAGACCGAGAGGCTCGGCGAGGTCGGCTCCCTCGTGCGCGTCGTCATCATCACCTCGACGTCGCTCGAGCTGCTCGTCGCCCTGCTGCTGTTCCCGCGGTTCGTGGTGCTCAACGAGACCGTGGGCGAGGCCGCCTGGCACGCGGTGTTCTACGGCATCTCCGCCTTCAACAACGCCGGGTTCGTGCCCACGCCCGAGGGCCTCATGCCGTACACCGGCGACTGGCTGCTGTGCCTGCCGATCATCCTCGGCGTGTTCGTCGGCGCGCTGGGCTTCCCCGTGATCCTCAACGTCCTGGCCGTGACGCGCCGCCGGGGGCTGCACGTGCGGTTCTGGTCGCTGCACACCAAGCTCACGATCGCCACCAGCGGCGCGCTCGTCGTGGTGGGCTGGGTGCTCGTGGCCGCGCTGGAGTGGGCCAACCCGCGCACGTTCGGCCCGCTGAGCCTGGGCGACAAGGTCCTGGCCTCGCTGTTCGCCGCCGTCATGCCGCGCTCCGGCGGGTTCTCCACCGTCGACGTCGCGGGCATGCACGAGTCGACCTGGCTGATCAGCGACGCGCTGATGTTCGTCGGCGGCGGCTCGGCGTCCACCGGCGGCGGCATCAAGGTCACCACGCTGGCCGTGATGCTGCTGGCGATCCTCGCCGAGGCGCGCGGCGACCGGGACATCGAGGCCTTCGGCCGGCGCATCCCCCGCGACACGCTGCGCCTGTCCATCGCCGTGGTGTTCGTGGGCGCGACTGCCGTGCTGGTCGCCTCGCTGGCGCTGCTGGAGATCACCGGCGAGACGCTCGACGTGGTGCTGTTCGAGTGCATCTCGGCGTTCGCCACCGTGGGCCTGTCGACCGGCCTCACGGCCGAGCTGCCCGACGCCGGCAAGTACGTGCTGAGCGCGCTGATGTTCGTGGGCCGCACGGGCACCGTGACGTTCGCCGCGGCGCTGGCGCTGCGCGACCGGCGGCGCATCGTACGCTTCCCGGAGGAGCGACCGATCATCGGCTGAGGCGCGCCCCGCCCGCCGGGAGCACCTCGGGAGCAACTCCGGGAGCACCCGAGGAGCACCCGAGGAGCACCCGAGGAGCACCGCCGCGACCGTCCCTGCGAGCCGTCCAGGAAAGGACCCCCGTGCCCGACAAGAAGGCGCCCGAGCGCGACGCCGGCGTGCTCGTCATCGGCCTCGGCCGGTTCGGCTCCGCCATCGCCGCCACGCTGGACCGGCTCGGCCAGGACGTGCTCGCCGTCGAGCGGGACGCCACCCTGGTGGCGCAGTGGTCGGGGCGCCTGCCGCTGGTCGAGGCGGACGCGACCAACCCCGAGGCGCTCGAGCAGCTCGGCGCCAAGGACTTCGGCGTGGCGGTGGTGGGCATCGGCTCATCGCTCGAGGCGTCCGTGCTGGTCACGGCCAACCTCGTCGACCTCGGCACGCCGCAGATCTGGGCCAAGGCGGTCAGCTCGGAGCACGGCCGCATCCTGCAGCGCATCGGCGCCCACCACGTGGTGTTCCCCGAGTCCGACGCCGGCTCGCGGGTGGCCCACCTGGTCAGCGGCCGGATGCTCGACTACATCGAGGTCGAGGACGGGTTCACCATCGTCAAGATGCGCCCGCCGAAGGAGATGCAGGGCTTCACGCTCGCCCAGGCGAACATCCGCCAGCGCTACGGCGTGACGGTGATCGGCGTGAAGTCCCCCGGCATCGAGTTCCAGTACGCCACGCCGGACACCCGGGTCAGCGCCAACGACCTGATCGTCTGCTCGGGCCACGCCGACCTGCTCGAGCGGTTCTCGGCGCGCCCCTGACCCCCTCGTCGCCGGGCCCGCCGGTGCCGCTTCCGCCGCCGCAACGCCCGCCGCGCCGGCGGATCACTCCGTGCGCCGCCGCAGGGTGAGCATCCCCAGCACCACGGACCCGACGATCCACAGCACGACGACGCCGACGGCGCCCCGCACGTCCGCCCAGCCCAGGCCGGCGGCGAGCTGCTGCAGCGCCTCGACGGCGTAGGTCAGCGGCAGCACCCGGGAGACCCACTCGAGCACCTCCGGCATCTGGTCGCGGGGCATGAGCAGGCCGCAGGTGAGCAGCTGGGGCACGATCACCGCGGGCATCATCTGCACCGCCTGGAACTCGGTGCGGGCGACGGCGGACGCGGCCAGGCCCAGGCTGCTGCCCAGCACGGCGTCGAGCAGCGCGACGAGCACCACCAGCCCGAGCGCGCCGGCCACGTCCATGCCCACCCACACGGCGAAGCCGACGACGACGAGCGCCTGCAGCAGGGCCAGGCCGCCGAACGCCAGCGCGTAGCCGGCCACGAGGTCGCCCTTGCGCAGCGGCGTGGTCATGAGCCGCTCGAGCGTGCCGGAGCTCCGCTCGCGCTGCGTCGTCACGCTGGTGACCAGGAACATCACGAACAGCGGGAAGAACCCGACGGCCACGGGCCCGAACTGGTCGAGCACCGGCGTGCCCTCGAACATCCAGGCGATGATCCCGACGACGAGGCAGGGCAGCACGAGGATGAGCGCGACCGTGCGGTGGTCGTGCCGGAGCTGGGCGAGCACGCGACGGGCGGTGGCGACGGCGAGGGTCACGGGCGCCCTCCCGGGGCCGGCGCACCCTGCTCGACCAGCGCGAGGAACGCCCGCTCCGCGTCGGGCGCGCCCGTCTCGGCGAGCAGCCGCTCGGGCGTGGTGTCGGCGACCAGCGCGCCGTCGCGCATCAGCAGCAGCCGGTCGCACTGCGTCGCCTCGTCCATGACGTGGCTCGACACCAGCAGCGTGGTGCCGCCGGCGGCCAGGCGCCGGAAGGTGGCCCACAGGTCGCGCCGCAGCACCGGGTCGAGCCCGACGGTGGGCTCGTCCAGCACGAGCAGCTCGGGCGCGGAGACGAGGGCGGCCGCGAGCGAGACGCGCGAGCGCTCGCCGCCCGAGAGCGTGACGACCTGCTGGCGCTCGTGCCCACCGAGGTCCACGACGGCCACGGCACGGGCGACCGCGTCGCGCGCCGCGGCACCGCGCAGCCCGGCCAACGCCGCGAAGTAGGCCAGGTTCTCGGCCACCGTGAGGTCGGCGTAGACCGACGCGGCCTGGGTGACGTAGCCGACGCGGCGGCGCAGCGACGGGGTGCCGGCCGGCTCCCCCAGCACCTCGACGTCGCCGGTCACGTGGTCCTGCACGCCGACGACGGCGCGCATCAGCGTCGTCTTGCCCGAGCCGGACGGGCCGAGCAGGCCGACCACCTGCCCGGCGGGCACGTCGGCGTCCAGCGCGTCGACGACGGTGCGCCCGCCGCGCACCACGCGAAGGCCCCGCACGCGGACCGCGAGCCCGGCTTTGCGCCCGGTCATGTCCCGAGCATGGCACGGCGGGCCGCCCCCCCGGGCCCCCGGCGGGGGGCCCCCCCCCCCCCCCCCCCCCGCGCGCCCCCCCCCGCGCCCCCCCCCCCCCCCCCCCCCCCGCACCCCGGGGACGGGACCCCAAGAGGAGAAACAGGGGGGGG
>NZ_JAXUAK010000015.1:0-81547 GCF_046535855.1 Puerhibacterium sp. TATVAM-FAB25
TCTGGTGGGGCCCCGATCGGCGAGGGGCTACGCAGTCGCTCCGGGCCCCGTCACCCTCGTCCGGAGCCTGCCTGGCATCGCTCCTGCAGCTCTCGTCGACCGTCGCGCTGGTTGCTTCATGCTGGCGCCGGCGCCTCGGCGTCGTCGCTCGCCGAGGGTCTAGGTCGCGAGATCGACGCGTCTGTCGAAGCGTCAGAATCGGTGCGCGCCGAACGTCCTGGGTTCCGCCCCGCGGGCGGAACCGGAGTCCGCCGCGCAGGAGGACCGCACCACGCCGCAGCGGGCTCGGCCCGGTGCGGACAGAGGCGCTTCTGCGAGGAAGCGTCAGAACACTCCGTCGAACGTCGGCTGGATCCACCCAGTCCGCGGCGCACGCTTGTCCCGGGGCTCGCCCTCCGTAGGCAGCGCGGCGACGAGGCCGTCCAGCGCCGAGGTGACGTCGGGCGCGGAGCGCAGGCGCTCGACGTAGTGCTTCGTCGTCACCAGCGAGGCGTGGTGGCCGAGCACCGCAGCGGCCTCCACCCCGTGCTCGCGTGACCGCGCAATCGCGGTAGCGACCGTGGACCGGAGCAGGTGCGGGTGGAACGACTCTGGGTCGATGCCGGCGGCGCGCAACGACGCCCGCAGCGCGGAGCGGTAGTTGTTGGGGCTGGTGAAGCCGCCGCTGCCCGTGGGGAACACAGGCGCCTCTGGATCCCACCTGGCGGGACGCCAGCGGCGCAGCTCGTCGGCCGCGAACCGCGGCAGCACGATCACCCGCTCTCCGGTGCGCGACTTGGGCTGCGGCTGACGGATCAGGCCACCACCGACCTGGACCCACTCGCCGGCCGCGTCCCGCACGAAGCGGCCCTTCGCCCGAGGGTTCGGCGACCACCGCACCTGGACCTCTCTGCCCGCCTCGTCGTACGCCGGCTCGCCGCGCGCGACCTTCTGCCACCGGGCCTTGATCTGGACGAGCGTCGCTTCCACCTCGACCGTCGGGACGTCGTCGTCGAGGTGGACGTTGCGCCACAGCAGCGCCAGCGCCTCGCCGATCCGCATGCCGGTCCCGAGCATCAGGTCGACGCCGACCGGCAGGCTTCCGGTCGGCCGTTTGCCGATCCGCTCGCCGTCGTTGGCGCGCCAGGTGCGCACCGCCTCGCGCACGGCGGCGATTTCCTCGATCGTCAGCGCCTTCGGGTCCGGCACGGGCTTGCGCACCGTGCTCGTGCGGGCGGCCGGGTTGCCGCGCACGAGGTCGAGCCGCTCCGCCCGGCCCAGGATCTGGACCAGCAGCCCGCGGACCTTCTCCGCCTTGTTCCGCTGGCCCGTGGCCACGATCGCGCCGATCTCCTCCTCGAGCCGGCGCACGGTCAGCTCCCCCAGCTCGAGGCCGCCGAGCCGCGGGACGATCTCGCGGCGGATCAGCCGCAGATACCCCTCGAGTGTCTGCGGGCGCAGCCGCCCGTCGGCGGCCTCGTGGTCGTACCAGTCACGCGCCGCCCGGCTCACGGTGACCCCGCGCACGGTCTGCTCGTGGCCGACCTCGCGCAGCAGCCCGGCGATCTTCTCCCGCAGCGCCGCCCGGGCGGCCCGCTCCGAGGCTCCGGTCGCGGACACGGCCCGCACGCGGCCGTCCAGCCCGCGCAGCCGGGTCCGCGCCCGCCACCCGTTGCCGTGCGGCGCGACGCTGATCTCCCCCTGGCTGCCGAGCGGGTGCCGCGGGCGCCCGGCGGTCACCCCAGGTCCTCCCACTCGCTCTCCGGGTCGTAGGCGGAGCCCGCCCGCGCCGACCTGTGATCGCTCTCGTGTGCAGGTCGCTCTGGCGCACCGCGGGTGTCGCGGGACTCCAACCACGCCGCGACGTCGGAGGCCTTGAACCGCACGTGCCGGCCGACCTTGTAGCCCCTGGGCCCGTCCCCGTGCTTCGACCAGGTGCGGATCGTGTCCTTGGGAACCTGCAGGAAGGCCGCGAGGTCGTCCAGGGTCCACAGCCGCTCGACGACGCCGTCGCTGATGATGTGCTCATCCATGCCCGCCAGGTGCGCCGCGTGCACCACACCCTGCGGGCAACGGGGCATCGGCGGTCGCCCATACGCGCAGGTGGCGACCAATAAGTGGGGCATTTGTGGGGCATCCACAAGACAAATCGCCCTTCTCGACGCCCGCACCCGAGATGCACGAAGCCCCTGACCTGCGTCTCCGCTGGTCAGGGGCTTCTGTCGGAGCCGCCTGTGGGAATCGAACCCACGACCTATTCATTACGAGTGAATCGCTCTGCCGACTGAGCTAAGGCGGCGTGCTCGACCGTCTCCGTGCGGATCGGCGAGCGGGGACTACCGTACCCGACGCCGGGTCCCCGTTCCAAAACGCCCGGCGGCGGGGGCGGCCGCACCGCCGTCGCCGCACGTCAGGCCCCGCTTCCGCGGGGACGTCAGCAGGTCAGCCCGTCTTCCGGCGCCGTGCCGTCCACGAGGAACCCGTCCACCGCGTCGACGATGCAGGAGTTGGACCGCCCGTAGGCCGTGTGGCCCTCGCCGTCGTAGGTCACCAGGGTGCCGGAGTCCAGCGTGCCCGCCAGCTTCTCGGCCCACTCGTACGGCGTGGCCGGGTCCTGCGTGGTGCCGATGACGACGATGGGCGGGGCGCCCTCCGCGGACAGGTCGAACTCCTGGTCCACCACCGGGGCCGGCCAGTCGTGGCAGGTGAGCCCGCTGTAGGAGAAGAACCGGCCCACGGTCGGGGCGACCTCCTCGATCTGCTCCGCCTCGGCCTGCATCTGCGCGACGTCCTCCGTGCCGCGCGAGTCCAGGCAGCTCACGGCGCGGAACGCCTCGGAGGAGTTCGTGGCGTAGCTGCCGTCGGTGTTGCGGTCGTTGTAGAAGTCGGCCAGGTACAGGAACGCGTCGCCCGTGCCCTGCGTGGTGACCTCCTCGAGGGCCTGGGTCAGCACCGGCCAGCTGCGCTCGTCGTACAGCGTCACGGCCACGCCGTAGAACGCGAGGCTCTGGGTGACGCGCCGGCCGCTCGAGGTCGGGTACGGCGAGTCGTAGGCGTGGTCGAGGATGTCGCGCACCTGCTTCATTCCGGCGTCGACGTCGCCCGTCAGCGGGCAGCCCGAGCCGGCCTGGCAGTCGGCCACGTAGTTGCGCAGCGCTCGCTCGAACCCGGCCGCCTGGCCCTCGGACATCTCGTCGGAGCCGAGCGTGACGTCGATGGCGCCGTCCAGCACCATCGCGCCCACGCGGTCCGGGAACAGCCCGGCGTAGGTGGCGCCGAGCTGCGTGCCGTAGGAGAAGCCGAGGTAGTTGAGCTTCTCGTCGCCCACCACGGCGCGCAGCATGTCCATGTCCCGCGCGGCCGACTGCGTGTCCACGTGGCCGAGCAGGTCGCCGGTGTTCTCCGCGCACGCCGCGCCCCAGGCGGCGTACTCGTCCGCCATCGCGGCCAGGCCGGCCTCGGTGGTGTCGAAGTCCTTGGCCAGCGACTCGTCCTTGCGCTCGTCGTCGAAGCAGCGCACCGCCGTCGACTGCCCCACGCCGCGCGGGTCGAAGCCGACCACGTCGTACGCGCCGCGCACCTTCTTGCCCATGCCCTCCCACGCGCTGGTGACGTAGTCGACGCCGGAGCCGCCCGGCCCGCCGGGGTTGACCAGCAGCGAGCCCTGGCGCTCGCCCGTGGCGGTGTGCCGCTTGAGCGCCAGCTCGATCGGGTCGGAGTCGGCGTCCTGCCACGACGTCGGCGCGGACGCCGTCGCGCACTCGAAGCCGCCGCCGCAGTCGCTCCACTCCAGCGACTGGGAGTAGTACGCCTCGAAGCCCTCCGGCGCGCCCTGGGCCGTCGTGCCGCCGGCGGTCGCGTCGTCGAGCGGCGTCTGCGAACGGCTCGGTGCCGAGCAGCCCGCCATCAGCAGGACGGTCGCCAGGAGCGCGGAGACGACGGAGGCAAGCGTGTGCCGAGGAGAGGTGGAGGGGGACTTCACCCGCACAACCTATCGGGCGCTCCGCGCCGATCCCGCGACCACGTGTGGACGGGTTGTGCAGACCCGGCAGGACGCCCGGGCGGGTCGGGCAGGTCGGGCGGTCGGCCCCGCCGGTCGACCCCGTCGGCCGGTCCCGTCGGCCGGCTCAGTCCGCCGGCACCCACGCGGCCGGGCCGGTCGCGCCGGCGGCGGGCCGCGGCGACACCTCGACGACGCCGTGGTCGCCCAGCGTGACGGCGAGCGGCGTCCCGGCGTCGGCGCCGACGGGGACGGCCACGACGCTCGTGGTGGCGGCCCAGTCGGCGGTGCACATCCGGTCGCCGGACGGCGGCACCAGCGTCACCGTCACGCCCGCGGCGTCGCCGGGGGCCTCGGGCTCGGCGAGCACCGGGCAGGAGCTCGAGCCGTACGTGACGACGTAGAGCAGTCCCGTCACGGGCGACCACGCTGCGCCGGCCGGCGAGCTCAGCGGGGCGGCCGTCGGACCGACGCCGTCCGGCAGGCCGCGCCCGGCTGAGCCCGGCGCCAGCTCCATCGCGGTGGCGTCCGGCCGGCGATCGTCGGTCCCGTCCGACGGCGCCGCGGGCGGAGCCGCCGAGGGCAGCGAGGGGTCCGGGGAGCCGGCGGTTGGCGCCTCGTCGCTCGGGCCGCCGGCACCGCTCGGCGAGGCGCAGGCCGCGAGGGCCACGACGACGAGGGCCGAGCCGGCCAGGGCGAACGCCCGGACCGTGGTGCGGGACCTGCGCATGGTGACCTCCTGTGCCGGTACGACGCACCCTAGGGCCGGCGCCCGGCCCCGGGCGAGACCCCGCACGCCGCCGGGCGGGATCAGCCCTGCGGCCGCAGCGCGATCGCCATCGCCTCGAGCGCGAGCAGCGGCGACACGTTGCCCTCGAGGCGCTCGCGCGCCGTGCCGATCGCGTCCATGCGGCGGATGGTCTGCTCCGGCGTGGAGTCCGCCGCCAGGGTGCGCACCAGGCCCGCCTCCGCGGCGTTGACCAGCTCGACGTCGGCGCCGAGCTGCACCACCAGCACGTCCCGGTAGAGCGACAGCAGGTCCACCATGGCCCGGTCCAGCACGTCGCGCTGGCGGCGGGTGGCGCGGCGCTTCTGGTCGTCCTCGAGCTGCTTGAGCTGCGAGCGCAGCCGCGGCGGCAGCGTCTCGCCCTCCCCGACGCCGAGCGCGCGCATCAGCTCGGCCCGCTCCTGGGCGTCCCGCTCCTCCGTGGCGGCCTTGGCCTCCGCCTTGGCGACCTCGACCAGCTCGTTCGCGGCCAGGACGGCGTCGCCCACGCCACGGATGCGGCGGGCCACGTCGAGCACCCGGGCGCGCCGCTCGCGGGCGCCGGGGTCGCGGGCCAGACGCCGGGCCAGGCCGACGTGGCTCTGCGCGGCCCGCGCCGCGGCGAGCGCCGTCGCCGGGTCCACGCCGTCGCGCCGCACCACCAGGTCGGCCACCGCCTGCGGCGGCGGCACGCGCAGCACCACGCCGCGGCAGCGCGAGCGGATGGTGGGCAGCACGTCCTGGACGCTCGGGGCGCACAGCACCCACACGGTGTGCGCCGGCGGCTCCTCGATAGCCTTGAGCAGCACGTTCGTGGTGCGCTCGGCCATCCGGTCGGCGTCCTCGACCACGATGACGCGGCGGCGCCCGAGCGACGGCGTGCGGGCGGCGGTGCCGATGAGGTCGCGCACCTCGTCGATGGCGATGACCACCTTGTCCGTGGCCACGACGGTGACGTCCGGGTGGGTGCCCGCCATCGTCGTCGTGCACTGGTGACAGCGGCCGCAGCCGCCGGTCTCGCCGTCGGAGCCCGTGCACTGCAGGGACGCCGCGAACGCCCGCGCCGCGACCGAGCGGCCGGACCCGGGCGGGCCGGTGATCAGCCAGGCGTGCGTCATCGCCGCCGGGTCGGTGGCGGCACGGCGCAGCACGGCCACGGCCTGCTCCTGGCCGACGACGTCGTCCCAGACGCTCATCGCGCGTCGCCCGCCACGGCGTCGCCCGCCACGCCCTCGGGCTCGTCGAGGTCCTCCGCCGGCTCGCCGACGGTGCCGGGCGGCAGCTCGGGGGCGGCCACGGCCGCGGCCTCCTCGACCACCGGCGTGAGGTCGAGGCGGGCGGCGACGTCGACGCGGATCTGCGCCTGGACGTCCTCCAGCGGCGCCGCCGCGTCGATCACGACCCAGCGGGCCGGCTCGGCGGCGGCGCGGCGCAGGAACGTCTCGCGGGCGCGGCGGTGGAAGCCCTGCCCAGCCCGCTCCAGCCGGTCCGGCGCGCCGGACAGCCGGGCGGCGGAGACCTCGGGGTCGACGTCGAGCAGGATCGTCACGTCGGGCAGCAGGCCGTGCGTGGCCCACAGCGACAGGCTCTCGACGTCCTCCTCGGACAGCTCCCGGCCGCCCGCCTGGTAGGCCACCGAGGAGTCGAGGTAGCGGTCGGTGATGACGACGGCGCCACGGGCGAGCGCGGGGCGCACCAGGGTGGCGACGTGGTGGGCGCGGTCGGCCGCGTACAGCAGCGCCTCGGCCCGCGCGTCGACGTGGTCGCCGTGCAGCACGAGCCGGCGCAGCTCGGCGCCGAGCGGCGTGCCGCCCGGCTCGCGGGTGAGCACGACCTCGCGCCCGGTGACCTCCCCCAGCCACTGCCCGAGGAGGCGCGCCTGCGTCGTCTTGCCGCTGCCGTCGCCGCCCTCGAACGAGACGAAATACCCGGGGAAAGTCACGACGAAACCCTAACCGCGGACGCCCACACCCGGGCCGCGCTCACTCCCCCGGGTACACCACGCCCAGCTGGCGGCGGGCCTCGTCGAGCAGCTCCATGAGCTCGAGGGTGTCCGACCACGGGTGCCGCGGGCTCTGGGTGGCGCCGGCGGCGAGCAGGCGGGCCACCTCGGCCGCCTCGTACGCCTTGCCCTCGCCCTGCGGGCTCGTGTAGGTCGAGGTGCTGCCGTCGGCCCGCTCGACGCGGAAGTCGACCGGGGCGTGGAAGCCGCGCGGGATGTCGATCCGCCCCTCGGTGCCGAGGATCGTCGCCGCGACCGGGCCGGCCACGCGGGTGGAGGTGTGCAGCAGCGCCTGGCGGCCGCCGGCCCACTCCAGCACCAGCGCGACGTGGTCGTCCGTGCCGGTCTCGGCGAGGGTGCCGCGGGCGGTCAGCACGTCGGGCACGCCGAACAGGTCGTGGGCGAGCTGCAGCGGGTAGATGCCCAGGTCCAGCAGCGCACCGCCGGCCAGCTCGGGCGCGTACAGCCGGTGCTCCGGGTCGAACGGCTTGAGGATGGCGAAGTCGGCGATCACGGTGCGCACCTCGCCGATCTCGCCGCGCGCGATCACCCCGCGCAGCGCCGCGACGTGCGGCAGGAACCGCGTCCACAGCGCCTCCATGCAGAACACCCCGGCCTCGCGGGCGGCGTCGAGCAGGGTGCGCGACTCCGCGGCCGAGCGGGTCAGCGGCTTCTCCACCAGCACGTGCTTGCCGGCGCGGACCGCCAGCAGGGCGTGCTCGAGGTGGTGGGAGTGCGGCGTGGCGACGTAGACGACCTCGACGTCGGGGTCGGCCACCAGCTCCTCGTACGAGCCGTGCGCGCGGGCCGCCGGGGCGTGCGCGTCGGCGAACGCCTGCGCCTTGACGGCGTCGCGCGAGCCGACGGCCACGACCGTGCCCTGCGTGCGCAGGCGGACGCCGTCGGAGAAGGACGCCGCGATGTTCCCCGCGCCCAGCACGCCCCAGCGCACGGGCGGGGCGGCCATGAGGTCGGGCACGGTGCCGCCGAGGTCGGCGGCGGTCAGGCGCGGGGCGTAGGCGGACGGGTCGACGACGTCGGCGATGGTCATGCCCGCAACCTACGCCACGGCCCGCCGCGCCGGCAGGAGCGTCCTACTTCGCCGCCGTGCCGCGCTTCTTCGCCGTCGTGCTCTTCGTCGCGGTCTTCGCGCGCGACGACGTCGAGCGGGTGGTGCGCTTCTTGGCGGGGCCGGCCGCGCGCTTCTCGGCCAGCAGCTCGACCGCGCGCTCCGGCGTGATCGACTCGGGCGTCACGTCGCGCGGGAGCGTCCGGTTGGTCTCGCCGTCGGTGACGTACGGGCCGAACCGGCCGTCCTTGACCACGATCGGCTTGCCGCTGGTCGGGTCGTCGCCCAGCTCGCGCAGCGGCGCGGTGGCCGCCCGGGCGCCGCGGCCGCGCTTCGGCTCGGCGTAGATCTTCAGCGCCTCGTCCAGCGTGATCGTCAGGAGCTGGTCCTCCGACGCGATCGTCCGCGAGTCCGTGCCCTTCTTGAGGTACGGGCCGTAGCGGCCGTTCTGCGCGGTGATCTCCTCGCCCGACTCCGGGTCGGTGCCCACGACGCGCGGCAGGGACAGCAGCCGCAGCGCGTCGTCGAGCGTGACCGTCTCGAGCGTCATCGTCTTGAACAGCGAGCCGGTGCGCGGCTTGGGCAGCGCGGCGAGCGCCTTCTTGCGCTGGGCGGCGCTGAGGCCCGGGTCGAGCTCCGGCTCGGGCAGCAGCTCGGTGACGTACGGGCCGTACCGGCCGGCCTTGGCCACGATCGTGTGCCCCGTCTCGGGGTCGGTGCCGAGGGTGCGGCCCTCCTCGCCGCCGGCGACGAGGAGCTCGCGGGCCTTGGCCACGGTGAGCTCGTCGGGCGCGAGGTCCTCGGGGATGGAGGCGCGCGGCGGGTTCTGCCCCTCTTCCACCTCGGCGCCGAGGTCCTCGACGTACGGGCCGTAGCGGCCGACGCGCACGCGGATGCCCTCGCCGATCTCCACGGAGTTGACCGCCGCGGCGTCGATGTCGCCGAGGTTGGCCACGATGTCGCGCAGGCCCCAGCCGCCCTGGTCGCCGGAGCCGTCGCCCCAGTAGAACCGGGTCAGCCACGCGGCCCGCTCACGCTGGCCGGCGGCGATCTCGTCGAGGTCCTCCTCCATCTCGGCGGTGAACCGGTAGTCCACCAGCCAGTGGAAGTGCTCCTCGAGCAGCCGCGTGACGGCGAACGCCAGCCACGTCGGCACCAGGGCCTGGCCGCGGGTGCGCACGTAGCCGCGGTCCTGGACGGTCGAGATCGTCGCGGCGTACGTCGAGGGCCGGCCGATGCCGAGCTCCTCGAGCGCCTTGACCAGCGACGCCTCGGTGTAGCGGGCCGGCGGGCTGGTGGTGTGCCCGTCGGCGACGAGGTCCTCGCCCGCCAGCGCGTCGCCCTCGGCCATGCGCGGCAGGCGCGCGTCGCGCTCGTTGGGCGCGGCGTCGTCCTCGGCCGCGTCCGTGCCCTCCTCGTAGGCCGCGAGGAACCCGCGGAAGGTGATGACGGTGCCCGAGGCGGAGAAGACGGCGTCCTTGCCCGCGTGCTCGCCCGCCGCGGCGGCGAGCGGCGCGGCCAGGCGCACCGACGCCGTCGAGCCCTTGGCGTCGGCCATCTGCGAGGCGACCGTGCGCTTCCAGATCAGCTCGTACAACCGGAACTGGTCGCCGCTCAGCTCGCGCGCCACCTGCGCCGGGGTGCGGAAGGAGTCGCCGGCGGGGCGGATGGCCTCGTGCGCCTCCTGGGCGCCCTTGTTCTTGGAGGCGTACACGCGCGGCGAGCCCGGCACGTACTCGGCGCCGTACAGCTCGGCGGCCTGCCGGCGCGCGGCGTCGGTGGCCTCCACCGACAGCGACGGCGAGTCCGTGCGCATGTAGGTGATGTAGCCGTTCTCGTACAGCGACTGCGCGGTGCGCATCGTCTGGCGGGCGTTCATCCGCAGCTTGCGGCCCGCCTCCTGCTGCAGCGTGGAGGTGGTGAACGGCGCGGCGGGCTTGCGGGAGTACGGCTTGGTCTCGAGCGAGCGCACGGCGAAGCCGCCACCTGCAAGCGACTCGCCCGCGTCGGCGAGGCCCGCGACGACGGCGCGCGCCGTGGCCTCGTCCAGGTGCACGACGCCGCCGTCGGCGCGCCCGGAGCGGGTCCGCAGCCGGCCGGCGTCGTCGAAGTCGCGGCCGGAGGCGACACGGTCGGCGCCGAGCGCGGTGAGCCGGGCGCGGAAGGCCTGCCCGGCGTCGGGCCCGCCCGTGGGCGCGAACTGCCCCGTGACGTCCCAGTAGTCGACGGCGACGAACGCCATGCGCTCGCGCTCGCGCTCGACGACCAGGCGCGTCGCGACGGACTGCACGCGGCCGGCCGACAGGCCCTGGCGCACCTTGCGCCACAGCACCGGGGAGACCTCGTAGCCGTAGAGGCGGTCGAGGATGCGCCGCGTCTCCTGGGCGTCGACGAGGTGGTCGTCCAGCTCGCGCGTGTTCTCCAGCGCCCGCAGGATCGCCTCGCGGGTGATCTCGTGGAACACCATCCGCTTGACGGGGACCTTGGGCTTGAGCTCCTGGATCAGGTGCCAGGCGATGGCCTCGCCCTCGCGGTCCTCGTCGGTGGCGAGGAAGAGCTCGTCGGCCTCCTTGAGGGCCTTCTTCAGCTCGCGGACCTTGGCCTTCTTGTCCGCGTACACCTCGTAGTAGGGGTCGAACCCGTTGTCGACGTCGACGGCGAACTTGCCGTAGGGGCCCTTCTTCATGTCCGCCGGGAGCTCCGACGGCTGCGGGAGGTCACGGATGTGGCCGACGCTGGCCTCGACCTCGAAGTCGTCCCCGAGGTAGCCGGCGATCTTGCGAGCCTTGGTCGGCGACTCGACGATCACGAGCTTGCGTGGCTGGGGCATCCGTTCCTGCTTTCCGACGGGAATCGAGCGGCGCTGCGAGAAGGGGGCGGGGGGCGGTCCCGCCGGGCGACCGGTCCTCGACACGGTACGCCACGAGCGCTCGGGAGACTGTATCGCCCTCGGCGGCGGCCGTCAGGGGCCCGTGCGGAGGGCGGACGGCGGCGCGGCGACGACGGGCGGCGCCGGCGCGGCGGCTACCGCGCCGGCCGCGCCGAGGCCTGCCGCAGGAGCAGCAGCACGCCGAAGACCAGGGCCGTCACCCCGAGCACGCCGCACGCGCCGCCGGCGTACGCGGTGACGTCGCCCTCGAACGGCACCTTCGACGACCCGCTCGCCAGGCCGCCGAGCACCACCGCGGCCACCGCCCCGGCCGCGGCGCCGCCGAGGAGCATCAGGCCCGCCACGACCTTCGACCCGGGCGTCGACATCCGGTCGTCGGGCGAGCGCGGCCGGTCGAGCGACGAGGCGGGCGTCAGCGCGCACACCGCCGCACCCCACACGAGCACCACGAGCAGCGCGGCCACGACCTCCGAGGGGCGGTGCCACTGGCCGACCATCGTCGACAGGCCGGTGGCCGCGGCCCACGCCGCCCCCGCGACGGCGACCAGCGGGCGCCACCCGCGCGGCGCGGCGAGCAGCAGGGCCGCGGCGATCGAGGCGGCCACGGTGGTGTGGCCGCTGGGCAGGGCGTTGGGGCCGTCCCAGCCGGGCAGCAGGTCCGGCCGGTCGTACACCCAGCGCTTGAGCACCTGCGTGGTGACGTTCGCCCCGACGATCAGCGCGGCCACCTGGAGCGCCAGCACCCAGCGGCGCCGGACCAGCGCGAGCAGCACCGCCACGCCGATGCCGGCGAGCACGAAGGTGTTCGACACGACGTCGAGCACCGGCTCCGCCAGCACCCACAGCGTGCCCTGGCCGTGCTCCGCGCCGTCGAACGCCATGCCGTCGACCCGCTGGCCGCGGGCCGTGGCCACGAACACCTGCCACGTGAGGTGCACCCCGAGGGCGGCGACCAGCGCCACCACGACCGCCACCCACCCGGGCGCCCGGCGGGGAGCCAGGCGGGCCTCCGGGCGCGGGGCGGGCGGCGTGGGCCGCGGCTGCGGCCGGGTGGTGTCGAGCATGCGGCAACGGTATCCGGCACGTGTGTCCGCCGCGTGATCGACCCGGGCGGACCCGTCGAGGGAGCGCTCAGGCCGGGCGCAGGAACCCGTCGCGCACCAGGCCGCGCACGGCGGGCAGCAGCTCGGCGGACAGGGCGGCGGCGTCGACGTCGAACAGCGCCGCGATCGCCCCGGCGATCTGCCCGACGGCGAGCTCGCCGTCGCACGCCCCGACCAGCGCCGCCAGCCCCGTGGACGCGTGCACGGCCCGGCCCAGCCCGTCGCCCTGGCGCAGCAGCACCACGTTGGGGTCACCGGCGCCGGGCGTGAGGTAGCGCTCCTCGGTGACGTCCGGCGCGACGACGAGCCGCTGGGCGGCGAGCGCGGCGTCGTCGCGGGCGGCGAGCCACTCGTGCGCGGCGAGCGACGCGGCCAGGTGCGCCCCCAGCGGCTGGCGCACCGAGCCGGTGTGCTCCTCCAGGCGGCGCAGGCGCTCGCGCCCGGCGTCGAGCGGCCTGCGCAGCGTGACGATGCCGAAGCCGACCGCCTCGACGTCCCGGGAGGCGAAGTCGTCGAGCCAGGCCCCGTACGCCGCGGCCCAGCCGGCCGGGTCGCGGTCCGGCGTGGTGCCGCCGTCGCGGATCCAGGTCTCGGCGTACTCGGCCGGGTCCAGCAGCTCGCGCTGGATCACCCAGCCGTCCAGGCCCGAGGCGTCGAGCCACTCCCCCACCCGGTCGGTCCACCGCTCGCCGCGCCGGTGCTCCCAGTTGCCCAGCAGCTGCGCGGTGCCGCCGGGCGCCAGCACGGAGCCGACGGAGGTGACGAGGTCGCGCACCAGGTCGTCGCCCGAGCGCCCGCCGTCACGGTACTCGAACGCGCCGAGGGCCTCCTCGACGGCGCGCCCGGCGGCCCCGGCGTGCGGCGTGATGACGAACGGCGGGTTGCTCACCACGAGGTCGAACGCCTCGCCGGCGACCGGCTCCAGCATCGAACCCAGGCGCAGTTCGAGCGCGTCGCCCAGCCCGGGGGCGTCGAGCAGCGCGTTGAAGCGGGCGAAGTCCAGGGCGCGGGCCGAGACGTCGGTGCCGACCACGCGGCGCGCGTGCCGGGCGGCGTGCAGGGCTTGGATGCCGCAGCCCGTGCCGAGGTCGAGCACCCGGCCGACGGGCTCGCGCACGGTGACCTGGGCGAGCGTCAGCGACGCCCCGCCGGCGCCGAGCACGTGGTCGTTGGCGATGGCGCCGCCGCGCGCCAGCTCGCCGAGGTCCGAGGCCAGCCACCACTCGACCGCGCCCGAGGCGTCCTCGGCCGCGTAGGGCCGCAGGTCGACGGCGGCGCGCACGGCGTCGTCGTCGCCGTGCCCGGCCGCCACCACGACGCCCGCACGCACCAGGCCCGCGGTGCGCACCTGCGGCAGCGCGGCGTCGAGCGCCGCGCGCGGCACCTCCCCGCCGAGCAGGAACAGGCGGCTGAGCGTGGCCCGCGGGTCCCACGACGACGGCGCGCGGCCCGCGACCGCGGCGGCGACGGCGCGCCGGGCGGGCACGGCCTGCTCGCGGTGCAGCGCCCCGGCGGCGAGCTCGCCGAGCAGGTCGCCCACCCCGTCGACCGTGAACCCGGCGGCGGCCAGGTCGGTGCGCAGCGCGTCCGCGGCGGCCGCGTCCAGGACGGGGGCGGGCGCGTGCTCGGGCAGGGGCACGGTGGGCACGGTGGGCACGGCGGCGTGATCGGCGGGTCGGTCAGCGGGGGCGGGCATGCCCCCATGATCCCCGACGTCGGCCACGCCGCCGGTCCCCACCGACGCCGGGCGCGGGCGCCCGGTCAGCCCTGGCAGCCGCCGGAGATGTAGGCGGTGATGTCCTTGCTCGCGGCCGTCGCCGTGGTGGTGTCGTCGGCGTCGACGGCCTCCTCGACCGCCTGCGAGACCGCGGCGGCGTCGTCGGCCTCGACCTCCTGCAGCGCCCCGTCGACCGTGTCGAGGTAGCCGGTCATGTCGCCCCACGCGTCGGCCACGGCCGCCGGCGGCTCCACCGACGCCATCGCCTTGGCCGCCGTGCGGAAGCTGTGCACGAGCGCGCGCGGGTGCTGCGGGCTGAGGTCCACCAGCGCCTTGTTCGTCTCGTTCCACGCCGCCTGCAGGTCGGCGCAGGCGGCCTCGCCCTCCGCCGGGGAGGCGGTGGGGGACGCCGTCGGCGACGCCGACGCCGCGGCGCTCGCCTCGTCCTGCGGCTCCGCGCCGCCGTCGGACTCCGGCATCACGGCGTCGGACGGCACGGACACGGCGGACGCCGCGCCCGACGGCTCGTCGTCGGCGGCACCGGTGCACGCGCCCAGCGCGGAGGCCCCCAGCAGCAGCGCCGCCGTGACGGCGGCGCGGCGGAGCCTGCGGTGACCAGGTTCGGGGGCGCGCATTGCTCCATGGTGAACCACGCCGGGCCGCCGGGAGAAATCGCGCCGGCTCGCGCGGGTCACCAGCGCGTGGACCCGTCGCCGCGCTGCGCCGCCACCTGCTGCGCCGCCGCGGTGAGCGTGACGTCGAAGCCCTCGCGCCGCATGCGCGTGTCCACGTACAGCAGCCCCGTGACGCCGGACATGAACACGACCTGCACGAGCGAGGCGACGAGGGACGACAGCGCCGTGACCGCGACGAGGCCCGCCGTGGGCAGGTCGCCGCCGCTCATCGCCGAGAAGCCGAGGAGCGCGCCGCCCACGCCACCGAGGAGGCCGGAGACGATCTGGCCGACGAAGCCGACGAGGACGTTGGCCAGCAGCGTGATGCCGAGCAGCCGCCAGAACACGCCGTGGGTCAGCCGCCACGCGCGGCGCACGGTCGCCCACAGCCGCTGCCCCTCGAGCACCAGGGCCGCCGGGACCAGCAGGAGGCGGATCCAGAGCCACACGCCGACCACGACCATGACCCCGAGGAGGGCGATGACGACGAGCGCCGCGAGCCAGCCGCTCGCCTCGCCCGCGAGGACGGCGAGGAGGATCGTCACGACGACCGCGACGGCCAGCAGCAGCGAGGCCCCGACGCCCTGCAGCAGCGCCCAGCCGACGAGCACCCACAGCCGCGGCCGCACGCGGCTCCACACGGCCGCGACGGACAGCTTGTCGCCCAGCACCGAGCGGGACACCGACACCGTGAGGATGCCGTAGAGCACCGGCGTGACCAGGGCGAGGACGATGCCCATGCCGCCGGCGACGCCGTACGCCTGCGCGAACATCGAGTCGAGGCCGAGGGCGTCGAGCTCCGCCTGGTCCGCGGCCGGCAGGTCGGAGGTCAGCCCGCCCAGCATCCCGGCGAAGGCGGGCACGACCAGCTGGGCGAGCAGCGCGCCGACGACCGTGGCGACGGTCAGCACCAGCGCCGACAGGCCGAGCATGACGCGCGGGTTGTGGCGCAGCGCGCCGAAGGAACCGTCGAAGACCTCGCCGAGCGTCAGCGGGCGCAGCGGCACGATGCCCGGGCGGTCGGTGGCGGTCCAGGCCTGCGGGCCCTGGCCCGGCCGGCCCCCGCCGTAGGTCCCGTAGGCCTGCTGCCCGTACGGGCCGGGCTGCGCGGCGCCGTAGCCAGGGGCGCCGTAGCCGGGCGCGCCGTGGCCGGGCGCTCCGGGCGAGGCCTGCCCGGACTCCCACCCGGTGGGGGACGACGGCGGCGCGTACTGGCCGTAGGCCGGCGGGGACGACGGCGGCGCGTACTGGCCGTAGGCCGGCGGGGACGACGGCGGCGCGTACTGGCCGTAGGCCGGCGGCGGCGCGTCCTGCGGGGCGGAGCCCTGCGGGGCCGGGCTCGGCGCGGCGGGGCCCTGCGGCGCGGCGGGGCCCTGCGGCGCGGCGGGGCCCTGCGGCGCGGCGGGGCCCTGCGGCGCGGCGGGGCCCTGCGGCGCGGCGAAGGGCGCCGGCTCCTGGTCGGGCGCCGCACCCGCGCCCTGCGCCGAGGGCTCGTGGGGCTGTCCGGGCGAGTCGGGTGTGGACATGGTTCCTCCGCGCGACGACGTCGTGGCGGGCCGTCCCGGCCCGCGACCGCAGTGTTTCACGTGGCACCAGCGCTGGTCACAGCCCCGCGCGGGCGCGCCGCACGCTCGGCGGCGGACGTCCCCGGCCGCCCCGTGGCGCGCCGCGCGTCAGGCGTCGAGCAGCAGCGCCCGCACGTCGTCGGCGCCGAGCGCGCCGGCGAAGGAGGCGTTGCCGTCGTCGAGCACCGCCCCGACCAGCCGCGCCTTCTTCTGCTGCAGCGCCATGACCTTCTCCTCGATGGTGCCGTCGGCCACCAGCCGCACCACCATGACCGGCCGCTCCTGCCCGATGCGGTGCGTGCGGTCGACGGCCTGCGCCTCGGCGGCGGGGTTCCACCAGGGGTCGAGGAGGAAGACGTAGTCCGCCTCGGTGAGGTTGAGCCCGAACCCGCCGGCCTTGAGGCTGATGAGGAACAGCGGGGCCGAGCCCTCCTTGAACGCCCGCACGACGTCGGCGCGGCGGCGGGTGGCGCCGTCGAGGTAGGCGAAGTCGATCCCGGCGTCGCGGCAGCGGTCGGCCACCTTGCCGAGATAGCTGGTGAACTGGCTGAACACGAGGGCCCGGTGCCCCTCGGCGAGCACCTCCTCGAGCTGCTCGAACAGCGCGTCGAGCTTGCTCGACGGCACGTCGGCGTCCTTCTCCGGCTCCACCAGCGACGCGTCCAGCGCCATGCGCCGCAGCAGCGTCAGGGAGCGGAACACCGCGAACCGCTGGTTCTCGAAGTCGTCCAGCAGCCCCAGCAGGTGGCGGCGCTCGCGGTGCAGGAACGTGTCGTAGGCCCGGCGGTGGCGCGGCGCGAGCTCGACCCGCAGCACCTGCTCCTGGCGGGCCGGCAGCTCGGGCGCCACCTGCTCCTTGGTGCGCCGCAGCAGCAGCGGCCGCACGCGGCGGCGCAGCCGGTCCAGCCGCGCGGTGTCGCCGGCCTCGACCGGCTTGACGTAGTCGTCGCGGAACCGCCCCAGCGACGGGAACAGCCCGGGCGCCACCACGCTGAGCAGCGCCCACAGCTCGGTGAGGTCGTTCTCCAGCGGCGTGCCGGTGATCGCCAGCCGGAACGGCGCGCGCAGCGTGCGGGCGCACTCGTGCACGCGGGTGCGGGCGTTCTTGACCGCCTGCGCCTCGTCGAGCACCAGGCCGGACCACTCCAGCGCGGACAGGTCGTCGAACGCCAGGCGCAGCAGCGCGTAGGTGGTGACGACGACGTCGGCGCCCGCGGCGATCTCCGCCGGCGCGCGGCCGAGCCGCGCGGGGGTGGCGTCCATCGTCACCACGCGCAGGCCGGGCGCGAACCGGGCGGCCTCGTCCACCCAGTTGCCCAGCACGGACGCGGGGGCCACCACGAGGAACGGCGGCGCGCCCGGCGCCTGCTCGCGGGCGTGCGCGAGCAGCGCCAGGGTCTCCAGCGTCTTGCCCAGTCCCATGTCGTCGGCCAGGATCCCGCCGAGCCGGTGGTGGTGCAGGAAGGCCAGCCACTCGAACGCCTGCCGCTGGTAGGGGCGCAGCTCGGCGTGCAGGCCCGCCGGCAGCCCGGCGGCGGGGGCGGCCGTCGCGTCGCCGTCGAGCGCGTCCCGCAGGGCGAGCAGGGCGCCGGCGGACTCCTCCCACACCGGGTCGACGACGACGGTGTCGGCGGCGTCGGCCATGTCGGCCCACCAGCCCGCCTGGAACCGGCTGACGCGCGGCGGGTGCGGCCCGGTCGGCGCGCGCCCCTCGAGCCGGGCGGACTCCTCGACGAGCTCGCGCAGGGTCGCGAAGGCCGGCTGGTCGAGCCGCACGTACGTGCCGTCCTCGAGCACCAGGTGGCTCAGGCCGCGGGCCAGCGCCGTGAACAGCGCGACGAACGGCACGTGCCGGCCCTCCACGGCGACCTGGATGCCGAGGTCGAACCAGTCGGGGTCGTCGCTGCGGCCGAGCGTCGCGGTGATCTCCGGCGCGGCGGTCGACTCGCGGTACTCGGGCAGCGCGTCGGCCCCGCGGACCTCGACGTCGTCGAGGGCGGCGAGCGCCGGCAGGCCGCGGGTGGCGAGGTGCAGGGCGCCGATGCCGGACACCTCCTGGCCCACCTGCGGCGCCAGGCCCGCCAGGCCGGGCAGCCCGTGCAGGGCGCCGGCGGCGACGCGGCGCACGCGGCGCTCGGCCGGGATGTCGCGGGCGGCCGTCGCGGCGGCGTCGGCCAGGTCGATCTCGAGCGGGTGGCGCGCCTGCACCGCGCCCTGTGCGCGGTACTCCCAGTGCCAGTGCAGCGCGACGCGGTCGAGCCGGGGCGCGGACACCTCGAGCACGAGCACCGGCCGGGCCTCCTCGGGCACGACGACGCTGCCGTCGCTGCTGCCCACCACGGTCCGGCGGCGCAGGGCGGGCAGGTGCTCGGCGACCAGCTCGTCGACGGCGTCGGCCGGCACGTGCACGGGGCCGCTGCCCAGCAGGGCGGTCGTCGCCGCGTCGAGCGTCGCGGGCGCCAGCAGCAGGCGGCGCCGGCCGCCGCCGTCGTGCACCGCGAACAGCCCGCGGGCGGCGACGGGTGCGGCGTGCTCGGCGGGCACGACGACGTCAGCGGCGGCCGGGTCCGCGGACCCGTCGGCCGCGCCGTCCCCGACCGCGCCGTCCCCGGCCGCGCCGTCCCCGGCCGCGCCGTCATCGACCGCGCCCTTCCCGACCCCGGCGAACGCGACCCCGGCGAACGCGACGTACGGCTGGAGCACAGCGCCTCCGGCGGCGTCGCGCCGCACGTCGAGACCCACGGTGGCGGCGTCGCAGAGCACCACCTCGTCGGCGTCGCTCTCGCCCACCAGCGCGACGCCCCGGTCGCGCGCCTCGGCGAGCAGCGTCCAGAACGCGGCGCCGGTGAAGTCCTCGGCGTACCGCCACGTGCGCGTGCCGCCCGAGCCGAACGGGCGCCGGTCGGTGCGGTGCGCGCGCCCCAGCTCGGCGAACCACTCCCGCTGCCCGGCGGCGTACCGGCCGCCGCCCGCGGAGTGCTGCAGCCCCACCCAGTCCACCTCGGTGCCGCCCGCCCAGCGGCCCGACGAGCCGCGGCGCACCGGGCGCAGGGCGAGCCCGGGCAGGTCGCCGTCGCCGTCCAGCGCGGCGTCGACCCGGAAGCGCAGCCCGAGCGGCGTGGGCGGGGCCGGCTCGCCGGCGCCGGGTGCGAAGACCTCGAGGGGCGCCGCGCCGAGGGCGGGGCGCCGCGTGCCGCGCACCGTCCACGCCTCCACGGCGCGCCGCCAGTCTCCGGGCCCGGCGCCGCGGTCGTCGGCGGCGAGGCCGGCCCGCGCCAGACGGACCGCCGTCACCGCGAGCGCCACCGCGTGCTTGCAGTCGCGGCGCACGGGGCAGGTGCAGGTGAGCGTCGTCGCCTCGGTCCGGTCCGCCTCGAGCGCGAGGCCGACGCGCGCCTCGTAGGGGCGCAGCCCGGAGCCGCGCACGGCGGCGGCGAGCTCGTCGGCGCCCGAGTCCCAGCGCACGGGGCCCACCGTGCCGCGGGCGGCGTAGTCCTCGCCGCGCTCGAACACGGCCGCGCCGACCGCCGCGCGCAGGGCGCGCAGGTCGAGGCCGGCGCAGGGCGCGAGGTCGGCGACCGAGACAGGGCGGACGGGCACGGGCCGATGCTGCCACGGGCCCCCGACGACGCACAGCCCGGCCGCCGACCACCGACGCCTCGGTGCGCCGGTGCGCCGGGCGGGGCGTCCCGGGCGGGGCGTCCCGGGCGGGGCGTCCCGGGCGGGGCGTCCCGGGCGGGGCGTCAGCCCAGGCCGGCCTGGACGGCGCGCGGCTCGGGCTCCCGGTCGGCGCGGGCGGCGCGCATCCGCGAGAGCGCGACGGCGCCGAGCGCGATCCCGGCGGCCACCAGGGCGATCGCGACCCGCAGCGCGGTGTTGGCGTCGGCCGGCACGCTGAGCACCACCACGGCGGGCGCGATGAGCACCGAGACGAGGTTCATCACCTTGATGAGCGGGTTGATCGCCGGGCCGGCCGTGTCCTTGAACGGGTCGCCGACGGTGTCGCCGATGACCGTGGCGGCGTGCGCCTCCGAGCCCTTGCCGCCGTGGGCGCCGTCCTCGACGATCTTCTTCGCGTTGTCCCAGGCGCCGCCGGAGTTGGCCAGGAAGATGGCCATGAGCACGCCGGCGCCGATGGCCCCGGCGAGGAACCCGGCGAGCGGCCCGACGCCCAGGCCGAAGCCCACCGCGATCGGCGCGAACGCCGCGAGCAGGCCGGGCGTGGCCAGCTCGCGCAGGGAGTCGCGGGTGCAGATGTCGACGACGCGGCCGTACTCGGGGCGCTCCTCGAACGTCATGATCCCGGGGTGCTCGCGGAACTGGCGGCGCACCTCCAGCACGATCGCGCCGGCGGCGCGGGTCACGGCGTCGACGGCCAGGCCGGAGAACAGGAACACCGTCGCGGCGCCGAGGATGACGCCCACGAGGGTGATAGGCGAGGTGATCTGGTAGTCGAGCATCGCGGCGACCAGGCCGGTGCCCGGGTCGGTCACGTCCGCCAGCGCGGCGGAGACGGCGTCGGCGTACGAGCCGAACAGCGCCGTGGCGGCCAGCACCGCGGTGGCGATGGCGATGCCCTTGGTGATCGCCTTGGTGGTGTTGCCGACGGCGTCGAGGTCGGTCAGCGTCTGCGCGCCCACCTCGTCGACGTCCCCCGACATCTCGGCGATGCCCTGCGCGTTGTCGCTGACCGGGCCGAACGTGTCCATCGCGACGATGACGCCCACCGTGGTCAGCAGGCCGCACCCGGCCAGCGCCACCAGGAACAGCGACAGCCACACCGAGCCGCCGGCCAGCAGGAACACCCCGCAGATCGCCGCGGCGATGATGCCGGCGGTCCAGACGGCGGACTGGAAGCCGACGCCGATGCCGGACAGCACCACGGTGGCCGCGCCGGTGCGGCTGGTGGCGGCCACGTGCAGCGTCGGCCTCGACGTCGTGCCGGTGAAGTACCCGGTGATCCACAGGATGATGCCGGCCAGCACGACGCCGATGACGACCGCCAGGCTGGCGACCACCCGCGGGTCGGCGGTGACGTCGCCGAGGTCGGCGGTGCCGCCGAGCCCGGCGAACGAGCCGGGCAGGTAGGCGAACGCGGCGACGGCGGCCAGCGCCGCCCCGGCCACGGCCGAGACGTAGAAGCCGCGGTTGATCGCCGCCAGGCCGCTCTCGTTGCCGCGCACCCGGGTGACGAGCACGCCGAGCAGCGCGACGAACGCGCCGATCGCCGTGACGATCAGCGGGAACACCAGGCCCTGCTCCCCCATCGCGGCCTTGCCGAGGATGAGGGCCGCCACCAGGGTCACGGCGTAGGACTCGAAGAGGTCGGCGGCCATGCCGGCGCAGTCGCCGACGTTGTCGCCCACGTTGTCGGCGATGGTGGCGGCGTTGCGCGGGTCGTCCTCGGGGATGCCCTGCTCCACCTTGCCCACCAGGTCCGCGCCGACGTCGGCCGCCTTGGTGAAGATGCCGCCGCCGACGCGCATGAACATCGCCAGCAGCGCGGCGCCGAAGCCGAAACCCTCCAGCACCGCCGGCGCGTCCTCGCGGTAGCCGAGCACGACGAGCGCCGCGCCGAGCAGGCCCAGGCCCACCACCGACATGCCGACCACGCCGCCGGTGCGGAACGCGATCCGGGCGCCGACGGCGCGTCCGCCCGGCTGCGTGGCCGCCGCGGCGACGCGCACGTTGGCGCGCACGGCCAGCCACATGCCGAGGTAGCCGATCGCCGCGGAGAACGCCGCCCCGAACAGGAACGCCACGCTGCGCCCCACCCGGACGCCGCCGTCGCCCGGCAGCAGGAACAGCAGCGCGAACACGACGATCGCGAACCAGCCCAGCGTGCGGAACTGCCGGTTGAGATAGGCCGCCGCACCCTCCTGGACCGCCCGGGCGATGTCCCGCATCCGCTCGGTGCCCTCGCCGGCCGCGAGGACCTGCCGTCGCAGGACGAGCGCGCAGCCGAGGGCCGCGAGGCCTATGAGCGCGATGACCGCGACGATGATGATGCTGGTGGTCCCGAGAGTGAGCATCCGTCCTCCTCGACGAGCTGCCTGGGCCTCGTGGTGCCTTGCGCTGCGCTCGGGCCCCGGTGCTGGAGCCCGCCCCCCTCAAGAAGAGGTTCCCGCCGGCACCGTTGACGGCGGGATGCGCGAGTCTAACCACATGTGACGGGCGTCACGAAAGGTACGACCAGTCGCGTGTCCCGGCGGCGTCGGCCGAGGCCCCGGGCCCGGGCGCGTCGGGGCTGCGTGGAAGACTGCAGCCATGCCTGCCACCCCCGTGCCCGCTCGCCCCGTGCCCGGCGAGGCCCGCGCCCACGCCGAGGACCTGGGCGCCTTCGTCACCGCCTCGCCGTCGTCGTTCCACGCCGCCGCGGAGGTCGCCCGCCGCGTCGAGGCCGCGGGCTTCGCCCGGCTGGACGAGGCCGCCGCCTGGGAGGTCGCGCCGGGTGGCCGGTACGTCGTCGTGCGGGACGGCTCGGCGGTCGCGTTCGCGGTGCCGACGTCGGCGGGCGCGACGACGCCGTTCACGATCGTGGGCGCGCACACCGACTCCCCCGGCTTCAAGCTCAAGCCGCACCCCACCACGGGCGGGGCCGGGTTCGCGCAGGCCGGCGTCGAGGTCTACGGCGGCCCGCTGCTCAGCTCGTGGCTGGACCGCGAGCTGGAGCTCGCCGGCCGGGTCGTCACCGCCGACGGCGCCGAGCACCTGGTGCGCACCGGGCCGTTCCTGCGCATCCCACAGCTGGCGATCCACCTGGACCGGTCCGTCAACGACGGGCTCACCCTCGACAAGCAGCGGCACACCCAGCCGGTGTGGGGCCTGTCCGCCGGGCTCGGCGACGGCGCGGACCTGCTCGCCGCGCTCGCCGCGACGGCCGGGGGCGCGGGCGTGGACCGCGACCAGGTGCTGGGCTACGACGTCGTCGTCGCCGACACCCAGGCGCCGCGCGCGTTCGGGGCCGACCAGGCGCTGTGGGCGTCCGGCCGGCTGGACAACCTGCTCTCGACGCACGCCGCGACCACCGCGCTGCTGGACCTGGCCGCCGAGGGCGCGCCCGCGGCCGGCCCGATCGCGATGGTCGCCGCGTTCGACCACGAGGAGATCGGCTCGGCGTCCCGCTCCGGCGCCGCCGGCCCGTTCCTCGAGGACGTGCTGCTGCGCGTCTCCGCCGCGCTCGGCGCCTCCGCCGAGGAGCGGGCGCGGGCCTTCGCCGCGTCGTTCCACATCAGCTCCGACGTCGGCCACGGCGTGCACCCGAACTACCCCGAGCGGCACGACCCGGCCGTCCGGCCGGTGGTCGGCGGCGGGCCGATCCTCAAGATCAACGCCAACCAGCGCTACTCCACCGACGCCCACGGCGCGGCCCGCTGGCAGGCGGCCTGCGCGGCGGCCGGGGTGCCGTCCCAGGAGTTCGTCTCCAACAACTCGATCCCCTGCGGCTCGACGATCGGCCCCATCACGACCACGCGGCTCGGCATCCGCACGGTCGACGTGGGCGCGCCGATCCTGTCGATGCACTCCGCGCGGGAGATGACCGCCGTGGTGGACCCCTGGTACCTGAGCCGGGCGATGGCGCAGGTGCTGCGCGGCTGAGTGGCGCCGCCCCGGGTGGGAGGATGGCGGGGTGCCGCAGCGTCCCTCCTCGTCGCCCGCTCCCGGGTCGACCGACGCCGGGCTGCACGACGCCGCGCACCCGCTGCTCGACGTGCTGGTCGCCGGCGGTGCCCGCGCGGACCGCCTCACCCACGTGCGCACCCTGCCCGGGCGGGCGGGGCGCACCGCGGACTGGCCCGGCTGGGCCGACCCCGCGCTGGTCGACGGCTACCGCGCGCTCGGCGTCGAGCGGCCGTGGGTGCACCAGGTCCAGGCGGCCGACGCCGCGTGGGCAGCGCGGGACGTCGCCCTGGCGACGTCGACCGGCTCGGGCAAGTCGCTCGCGTTCTGGCTCCCGGCGCTGACCGCCGTCGGGCGCGAGCTGCCCCCGCAGCGCCGCGGGTCCGTGCTCTACCTGTCCCCCACCAAGGCGCTGGCCGCCGACCAGCTCGCGGGCCTGCAGCGGGTGGTCGCCGCGACGCGCGAGGCCGCCGGGCCGGGCGGCGGCGACCTGCGGGTGGCGACCTGCGACGGCGACACGCCGTCCGAGGAGCGCCGCTGGGTCACCGAGCACGCCGACGTCGTCCTCACCAACCCCGACTTCCTGCACTTCTCGATGCTGCCGGGCCACCGGCGCTGGGCGCGGTTCCTGCGCGGGCTGCGGTACGTCGTCGTCGACGAGGGGCACACCTACCGGGGGGTGTTCGGCGCCCACGTGGCGCTCGTGCTGCGGCGGCTCGCCCGGCTCGCGGCGCACTACCGGCCCAGGGCCGCGGACGCAGGGGGCGCCGGCGGCTCGGCGCGCGACCGGGACGGCGCCGACGGCGCCACCGGCACCGTGGGCGCGCCCGGGCCGCTGACCTTCGTCGTCGCGAGCGCGACGACGGCCGACCCCGCCGCGAGCACGGCCCGGCTGCTCGGCGTCGCGCCGGACGACGTCGTCGCCGTCGACCAGGACGCCTCGCCCGCCGGGCGGCGCACCGTGGCGCTGTGGCAGCCCCCGGAGCTCGACTCGTTCGCGTTCGAGCGGACCTCGGCGTCCGGCGACGGCCCCGCGATGGACGACGACCCCTGGGCGCTGCCGGACCCGCTGGACCCGGCGCACGTCGAGACCGACGGCCCCACCGTGGTCACCGCGGAGGGTGCGGCGGAGCACCCGCGCCGCTCCGCCACCGCGGAGGCCGCCGACCTGCTCGCCGACCTCGCCGCGCACGGGGCCCGGACGCTCGCCTTCACGCGCTCGCGCCGCGGCGCGGAGTCGGTGGCGCAGCAGGCGCGCGACCACCTGCGCCCGGTGTCCACCGAGCTGAGCCACCGCGTCGCCGCGTACCGCGGCGGGTACCTGCCCGAGGAGCGCCGGGCGCTGGAGGACGCCGTGCGCACCGGCGCGCTGCTCGGCCTGGCCACCACGAACGCGCTCGAGCTGGGCGTGGACATCTCCGGGCTGGACGCCGTGCTCATCGCCGGCTGGCCCGGCACGCGGATGTCGCTGTGGCAGCAGGCCGGCCGCGCCGGGCGCGCCGGCGCCGACGGGGTCGCCGTGTTCGTCGCCCGCGAGGACCCGCTGGACACGTACCTGGTGACGCACCCGGAGGCGGTGTTCGACGCCCCGCTCGAGGCCACGGTGTTCGACCCGACCAACCCGTACGTGCTGGCCCCGCAGCTGTGCGCCGCGGCGCAGGAGATCCCGCTGCGCGGCGACGACCTGACGGACTTCGGCGACCCGGCGAAGGTGCGCGAGGTGCTCGACGTGCTGGTGGCGCGCGGACTGCTGCGCCGGCGGCCCTCCGGGTGGTACTGGACGCACGCGCAGCCGGCGGCCGGCCTGGCCGACCTGCGCGGCAGCGGCGGCCAGCCGGTGCGGGTGGTCGAGGCGACCACGGGCCGCCTGCTCGGCACGGTGGACGCCGGCAGCGCCGACGGGCAGGTGCACGACGGCGCCGTGTACGTGCACCAGGGCGTCACGTTCGTCGTCGACCGCCTGGACCTCACCGACCGGGTGGCGCTCGTGGTTCGCCGCGACGTCGACCACGGCACCTGGTCGCGGGAGGTCATGGAGATCGCGATCGAGGAGCCCGCCGAGGCGCCCGAGGGCTCGCGCGAGGTGGTCGAGCGTTCGTGGGGGCCGATCACCTGGGGCCTGGGGCCGGTCGAGGTGACCAGCCAGGTCGTCAGCTTCGAGCGGCGCCGCCTGCCCGACATGCAGGTCCTGGGCACCGAGGCGCTCGACCTGCCCAGCCGCACGCTCGCGACGACCGCGGTGTGGTGGTCCGTGCCCGACGACGTCCTCGAGGCCGCGGGCCTGACGCCCGACGTGGTGCCGGGCGCGCTGCACGCGGCCGAGCACGCCTCGATCGGCCTGCTGCCGCTGCTGGCCACCTGCGACCGCTGGGACCTGGGCGGGGTGTCGACCGCGCTGCACGCCGACACCGGCCAGGCCACCGTGTTCGTCTACGACGCCTACCCGGGCGGCGCGGGCTTCGCCGAGCGCGGCTACGAGCTGGGCGCCACGTGGCTGCGTGCCACGCGCGACGCCATCGTGGCCTGCCCGTGCGACCACGGGTGCCCCGCGTGCGTCCAGTCGCCGAAGTGCGGCAGCTACAACTCCCCCCTGGACAAGGCGGCGGCGGTGACGTTGTTGGACGTGGTGCTGAGCCACGCGCCGCAGGCTGCGTAGCATCGCGGGGTGACGACCGACATCTCCCTCGACGAGCGCCGCCGCTCCCGCGAGGACGCCCGCGTTGCCCCCGCCCACGCCCGGTCGTGGCTGCTGCTGTCCGCGCTGCGGACCGAGCTGTTCGACGCCGCGCAGCTCTCGCGCGCCGACCAGGTGATCCTCGACTGCGAGGACGCGGTGGACGACAGCCTCAAGGACTCCGCCCGCGCGGGCGTGCTCGAGTGGCTGGCGGCCGGCGGCCGCGCCTGGGTGCGCATCAACGAGCGCAGCTCCGCGGCGTGGGCCGACGACGTCGCCGCCCTGCGCGACGCGCCCGGCCTGGCCGGCGTGATGCTCGCCAAGACCGAGAGCCCCGACGAGGTGGTCGACACCGTCCAGCGCCTCGGCGGGCACCTGCCCGTGATCGCGCTCGTGGAGTCGGCGCTGGGCATCGAGGACGCCGTGTCGATCGCCCGCGCCCCCGGCGTCTTCCGCCTGGCCTTCGGGTCCGGCGACTACCGCCGCGACACCGGCACCGCGAACGAGCCGCTCGCCATGGCCTACCCGCGCTCGCGCCTCGTCACCGCCTCGCGCATCGGCGGGCTCACCGGCCCGATCGACGGACCGACGGTCGGCACGAGCCACCCCCTGGTGCGCGAGCAGTCCGCCGACGCCGTCGCCCTCGGCATGACGGGCAAGCTGTGCCTCGACCTCGAGCAGCCCGCCGTGGTCAACGAGTCCTTCAGCCCGTCCCCGGCGGACGTCGCCTGGGCGATCGACTTCCTCACCGACTTCGAGGCCTCCGGCGGCGTCATCCGCGACGGGTCCGACAAGCCGCGCCTGGGCCGCGCCCGGCTCATCCGCGAGCGTGCGCAGCTGTTCCGGGTCAACCCGTCCTGACCCCGCCACGCCGGCCGGTGCGGCAGCAGGCGCGACCGCACCGGCCGGCGTCCTACCCGCAGGTGTCCTGCCGGCCGTCGTCGCACCGGCCGTCGTCGCCCCGGCCGTCGTAGCGCCGGGCGCCGTGCCCGGCCGCGGCCCGGCACGGGCGTGCGCCTCGGCGGTGCCGAGCAGTCCGGCCCAGGAGCCGCCCGGCCCCGCGGCGGGCCGGGCGGCCCGCACGGCGACGACGCCGCCGCCCTCGACGTGGCAGGCGGCGAGCCCGGCGTGGTTGCGGCCTACCGCCGCGGCGGCGGTGCCGCACGGGTCACGACCGTCGCGCAGCGCGGTGGCCGCGGCGAGCGCGCCGAGGTCGGCGGCCGCCTGCGCCGCGCCCCGGACGCGCTGCGCGGCGCCGAGCGCCGCCACGGCCAGGGCGAGCAGCACGACCACCGCGGCGACGCCGAGCAGCAGCACGGTGCCCGCGCCCCGCTCGCCGCTCCGCGCGGCCCGAGCGGTCACGGCTCGACCCACGCGGTGGCGCTGCCGCTCGCGCGCAGCGGGGCGGCGGCGAGCCAGCCGCCCGCCACGGGCCGGGTGACGGTGACCGCCACCCACGAGCCGTCGCGCTGCAGCGTCATCGCCGCGTCGGCGCCGCCCACCCGCGCCACCGCCTGCCGCACGGCGGCGTCGTCCTCCCCGATCGCGAGCGCCCGGGCCCCCGCGCGGGCCGCGTCCAGCGCGCGCATCTGCGCGGTGGACGCGGCCGCGAGGGTGAGCACCGCGACGAGCAGCAGCACCACCACCGGCAGCCCGACCGCGAGCTCGGCGGTCACCGAGCCGCGCTCGCGCCCGGCGGGGCGGGTGTCCGTCCGGCGTCCCACGGGCGTCAGCCGATCGACAGCGCGGTGCTGACGATGTTCTCGAGCAGCCCGCGGACCGTGTCGCTCTTGAGCACGGCGACGAGCAGCCCCGCGAACCCGACGGCGGCGATGGTGGCGATCGCGTACTCCGCGGTGGCCAGCCCGGCCTCGGGGTCGGGGGCGTCCCGCGCCGGGTCGGCGGTCCGCAGGTCGGCGGGCCGCGGGTTGTCGACGGCACGCTGGCTGGCGGGCCGACCGTCGGGCGCTCCCGCGGCGGCGATGAGGGTGGTGGTCATGTCTCCTCCTGGGTCGTCGTGCGTGGTGTCGCTGGTGTTGTGGTGCCGGGCGACGGCGGGTGCCGCGCCCGGGCCCGCCGTGGCACGGCGGGGTCTGCGGGCTCCCGGGGTCAGCCGGAGAGCAGGTCGATGCCGAGGGCGAGCAGCACGGGCGCGAGGCCGACGAGGACGAACGCCGGCAGGTAGCAGGCACCGAGCGGCAGGACGAGCCGGACACCGAGCCGTGCCGCGGCGGTCCGGGCGGCGTTGCGGCGCTCGCGGCGCAGCTCCTCCCCCGCCGCGCGCAGCGACTCGCCCGGAGCCGCACCGTCGACCCAGGCGGGCCGCAGCGCGCGGTGCACGGTGCCGAGGCGCTCGGGGGCGTCGCGCCACGCGGCGTCCCAGGCAGCCCCGAGGCGCAGCGCGTCGGCGACCTGCCGGAGCGCCCGCCCGTCGTCGCGGCCCACGGCGCCGCCGACCGCCTGCAGGGCCCGCGGGACGCCCGCGCCCGCACGGAGGGCGGCGCCGAGGAGCTCGAGCACCACCGGCACGTCCACGCGGGGGCCGTGGCGCCCGCCGGTGGCGGGGACCTGCTCGTCGAGGCGGCGGGAGCGGCGTCGTGCGGCCCGCTCCACCACCGCCCAGGGCGCGCACGCCGCCAGCACCAGCAGGGTGACCAGCGCGCCCGTCGCCGCCGTCACGACGCCTCTCCCGCCCGGCGGGCCGCCGCGACGAGGCGCCCCGTCCACCAGCGCCCGGCGGCCAGCAGCACCAGGCCCAGGCCCACGGCGGCGCTGCCCGCGCCGCCGTCCGTGGCCGTGGCCAGCGGGTCGGCGCCCAGGACCCAGCCGAGCAGCGCGCCCGCGGCCGGCAGCCACTGCAGCACCCGCGCCGTCGCCCGCGGGCCGGCGAGCGCGGCGTCGCGCTCGGCCTGCGCCTCCGCCTCGGCGACGAGCGTGTCCGACACCGCCTCGAGCACCCGCCCCAGCGGCGCGCCCACGTCGAGCGCCAGCCGGGTCGCGGCGACGACGGAGCGGGCGTGCCCCTCGCCCCCGACCACCGGGGCGAGCGCGACCTCGTCGGGCACCCCGGCGTCGTCGACCGGCACGCCGGTGGCGCGCGTCCACGCCGCGCCGGGCGGAGCGCCGGAGCGCAGCAGGGCGGCGACCTGCGCGACGACGACGCGCACCTGCACAGCGTCCCCGTCGACCCGCGCGCCCGGGCGCCGCCGCGGCCGCCCGGGCCGGACGGCGGCGGTGCCGCCGGGCGCGGCGAGCGCCACGACCGCGCGGCGCCCGCCGGGTGCGGTCGCGAGCCACGCCGCGGCCGCGGCGGCGAGGCCGGCCGCCAGGGCCGCGCCGCTCACCACGGCCCCCACCGCCCCTCGAGCCGCGCCCACGCCACGGCGTCGGCCACCTGCGGTGCGGCCGCACGGCCGTCCCACCGCGCGGCGGCACGCACCTCGAGCTCGCCTGGGTCGCGCCGGCCGGCCACCCCCACCTCGGCGACGAACCGGCGGCCGCGCTCGCGGCGCACGTGCAGCACGACGTCGACCGCCGCGGCGGCCTGGGCGGCGACGGCGTCGCGCGGCATGCCCGCCAGCGCCGCGAGCGCCTCGAGCCGGGCGGGCACGTGCTCGACGGCGTTGGCGTGCAGCGTGGCCAGCCCGCCGTCGTGGCCGGTGTTCATGGCGAGCAGCACCTCGCGCACCTCCGCGCCGCGGCACTCGCCGACCACCAGGCGGTCGGGCCGCATGCGCAGCGCCGCGCGAACGAGGTCCGTGAGGCCGACCGCGCCGGCGCCCTCGACGTTCGCGCGCCGGGCGGCCAGGTGCACCACGTGCGGGTGCTCCGGCGCCAGCTCGCGCGCCTCCTCCACGGTCACCACCCGCTCGTCGGCGGGGACCAGCCCCAGCAGCGCGGCCAGGAGCGTCGTCTTTCCGGTGCCCGTGCCGCCCGAGATCAGCACATTGGCCCGCCCCGCCACGAGCGCGCGCAGCAGGCCCGCCCAGGCACGCGGCACCGCGCCGTGGGCTGCCAGCGCGTCGAGGGTGAAGGCGGCCTGGCGCAGCACGCGCAGGGACACGACGGCGCCGGCGGGGGCGACGGGCTCGACGACGGCGTGCAGGCGGGTGCCGTCCGGCAGCATGCCGTCCACCACGGGCGCCGCGTCGTCGAGCCGCTGCCCCGCGACGGCGGCGAGCCGCACCGCGAGCGCGCGCACCGCCGCGGGCGTCCCGAGGTCGACCGCGGTGCGCTCCAGCCCCGCCCCGCGGTCGACCCACACCTCCTGCGGGCCGTTGACCAGCACGTCGGTGACGCCGGGCAGCTCGAGCAGCGGCTGCAGCGGGCCGGCGCCGGTGAGCTCCGCGCGGGCGGCCCGGGTGAGGTCGCGCAGGGCGTCGCTGCCCAGCACGCGCCCGCTGGCGCGCAGGGCGTCCGCGACGTCGGCCTCGTCGGGCCCGGCGCCGGTCCGTGCCGCAGGGCCGGTGCCGAGCCGCGTGCGCACCTCGTCGAGCAGGCCGGGCTCGATCGCCGCGCGCCTCATGCCGCGCCCGCCCCGCCGTGCAGCCCGCTCCGCGTGGCGGCCGGCAGCGGCCCGGTGGACCCGGCCGCGCCACCGCGTCTCGCAGCCCGAAGCCCCGCGCCACCGAGGCCCGGGTCGCCCTCACCCTTACCGACCGCCGCGGCGAGGTCGTCCCCGAGGCGCCCCAGCGCCGTCCGCCGTCCCACGGGCGGCCCCTCACCGCGCTCGACGGCCGCCGCCAGCCGCCGGTCCGCCGGGACGACCGCCGCCAGGGGCATCCCGACGAGCGTCTCGAGGTCGGCCGGGTCCACCCGCCCGGGCCCGGACCGCCGGCACACCAGGCGGGCGGACGCCCGGCCGCCCGGCCCGTCCGCGGGCCGGCCACGCCCGCCGGCCTGGTGCGCGCCGTCGTCCGGCCCGCGGCCGCCGCGCGCCGCCGCCACCGCCGTCGCTGCCGCCACGGCACCGGCCGCGCCGGGCATCGTCAGCGGCGCCACGAGCAGCACGTCGTCGCCGCCGGCCAGCAGCGCTCGGACCGCGGGCGTCCAGCGACGCGGCAGGTCGAGCACCACGTGCTCGCCCGCGCGCAGGAGCCCGGCGCAGACGTCGAGCACGACGTCGTCGTCGGGCGCCTCGGGACGCAGCCGCGACGCCGACAGCACGGGCACAGACCCCCAGCGCGGCAGCGCCGCCACCAGGCCCCGGCCGTCCACCTCGCCGCGTGCGGCGGCCAGCTCCGGCCAGCGCGCGCCCGGCTCCCCCTCGACGCCCAGCAGCACCTCGACGCCCGGCCCGGGCGCGTCGAGGTCCACGAGCACGCCGCGGCCGGCGGCCCGGCGCAGCCCGTGGGCGAGGGCCGCGGCGACGGTGCTCGTGCCCGCGCCGCCGCAGGCGCCCACGACGGCGACGACGCGCGACCGGCCGCCCGTCGCCGGGGCACCGAGGGCACCCGCCGCGCCGCCGGGCGCCGTCGTCCAGGTCCGTGTCCGTTCGTCCATGCCGGCCACCCTGGGCCGCCGGGCGTGGCGGCGGCGCGCCCCGCGGGCCGGGATGTGGACGCCGGCCGCGCCGCCGCCCCTGGGGGCGCCGCCCCGCGAGCGCTACACGCGCTCGGCGACCCGCCCCTCGGCCGCGAGCGCCTTCTCGCGGCGCAGGGCCGGCACGAAGCACGCCGCCCCGAGCACGCTGAACGCGCCCCCCGCCACCATCGCCGCGGGCGTGGACACGGCGTCGGCCAGCGCCCCCAGCGCCGGGGCCAGGACGGAGTACGCGACGAACATCGTCATCGACGCCAGCGAGAGCACCGTCGCCCGGTTGCTCGCCTGCGCCTGCCGGTGCAGCAGCGTGCTGTACACCGGCCCGCCGCTGCCGTGCAGCCCGTAGGTCACCAGGTACGCCACCACCAGCGCCGCCGGCCCGGCCACCAGCCCCATCACCACCGCGCCCACGCCGTTGAGCACGCGGGCCGCGAGCGCCGTGCGCGCCACCCCGAGCCGCGCCGACGCCAGCCCCGCCAGCCCGGAGCCCAGCGCGAACACCGCCCAGCCCACCGACGCCACGGGCCCCATGACGGCGCCCGCCCGCTCGGGCGTCCCGAGCAGCTCGCCGAGGCGCAGCGGCTGGAACGACTCGAAGACGATCATCGCGGCGGCGGCGAAGACCTCGACCAGCAGCAGGCTGAGCAGCACGCGATCGGCCCGCACCAGCCGCAGGCCGTCCGCGATCGCGCGCGGGGCGCGACCGGCCGACGACGCCGCGGCCCGCAGCCGTGCGGCGACGCCCGTGCGGCGCTGCGGCGCGCGCACCGCCGCAGGCTCGCGCAGCAGCACGGCCACGGCGACCAGGTGCACCACGGCGAGGCCCGCGTGGACCACCGTCGGCAGCGTGAGCGCCGACCACGCGGCCACCGGGTGCCACCACACGAGCCCGCCGGAGACCAGGGCGCCCGCCGCGATCGCGACGCCCAGGACGGTGCCCTGCTGGGACAGCGAGCGGTCGACGTCGGCGCCCGGCCGGGTCGCGTGCACCGTGTCGACGAACCACGCCTCGAGCGGGCCCGAGTCCAGCGCGCGGAACGCGCCCGTCGCCGCCGCGGCGGCGGCGAAGCCCCAGAACGTCTGGGCGCTCGCGAACAGCGACGCCGCCAGCACCTGCATCGCGGCCGCCGCCAGCAGCACGGGGCGGCGGCCCAGGGCGTCGGCGACCCCGGCCGTCGGCAGCTCGAGCGCGAAGACGAGCAGCCCGGTCACGGAGGCCAGCGTCAGGGTCTGCGCCACCGACAGCCCGCGCTCGACGGGCAGCAGCGTCGTGGCCGTCAGGACCACGCCGATCGGGAACCACCGGGTCACGGTGAGCAGCAGCAGCACGCGCCTCGCCTGCGCCGGTTCCAGCACGCCCCGCCCGGTGGCGCTCATGCCGCGCCGCCGTCGTCCGACGGCGCACCGTCGCCCGCCCCGTCGCCGCCGTCAGACGCCGGCGCACCACCGTCGTCGCCTTCGCCCGGCACGTCGCTCGGGTCGAGCGGGAACGCGACGCGGTAGACGTGCAGCCGCCGGGCGGCCGGGTCGCCAGCGCCGGCGCTCAGGTAGCGGTCGACGACGGCGGCGAGCTCGTCCTGCATCGCCCGCGCCTGCTCCGGCGTCACCTCGACCCACGCGTCGCTCATGCCGCTCACGTCCTGCCACGGCGCCGGCCAGGCGTCCGCGGCGTCGAGCCACCGCGCGTACTCCTCGTCGAACTGCTGGTGGTAGCCCCGCACGAGCCAGCCCAGCGCGGTCCGGGCGTCCTCGTCGTCGGCGAACGCCGACCCGCGCCACCCGTGGCTGGCGGTGGTCGCGCGCCAGATCCGCTCCTTGCCGCGCCCCTCTCCCGTGTCCGCCACGAGCCCCACCGACTCGAGCCGGCGCAGGTGGTAGCTCGTCGCGCCCGTGTTCGTCTGCAGCTCGGCGGCCAGCCGGGTCGCCGACGCGGGCCCGCCCTTGCGCAGCGCCGAGAGCAGCCGCGAGCGCAGCGGGTGCGCCAGCACCCTGACCGACTCGGCCGTCAGCTCGACGTGCGTGTACGGGCGCTCCGGGACGTCGCTCATGCGTGCACGGTATCTCTGCACAGAACTCGTGCACAAGAACTGTGCACCAACCCCCGACCACGCGAGCCGCCGTTCGCGCCCAGGACCGCGCCCCGCCCCCGATAGGCTCGGGCGCGTGACCGAGCCGACGCGCGAGCAGGACCGCGAGGCGCACGACGAGCCGGCGCCCACCAGCACCGCCGGTCGCGTCGCGGCGTTCTTCGACCTCGACAAGACGATCATCGCCACGAGCGCGTCGGCGGCCTTCTCCAAGCCCTTCTACCGGGGCGGCCTGGTGACCCGGGGCGACGTGCTGCGCAGCGCCTACGCCCACTTCCTGTTCGCGCTGGGCAGCGCGGACGCCGACCAGACCGAGCGGATGCGCAAGCACCTGTCCGAGCTGGCCACCGGCTGGGACGTGGGCAAGGTGCAGCAGATCGTCGCCGAGACGGTGCACGAGCTCATCGACCCGTACGTCTACGCCGAGGCCGTCGGCCTCATCGCCGAGCACCACGACCTGGGGCACGACGTCGTCGTCGTCTCGGCGTCGGGCGCCGAGCTCGTCGAGCCCATCGCCACCGTGCTGGGCGCCGACCACGTCGTCGCCACCCGCATGAGCGTCGAGGACGGCCGCTACACCGGACGGATCGACTTCTACGCCTACGGCGAGAACAAGGCCGAGGCGATGCGCCGGCTCGCCGCCGAGCGGGGGTACGACCTCGCGCAGAGCTACGCGTACACCGACTCGGTGACCGACGCGCCGATGCTGCGCGCCGTCGGGCACGCGTACGCCGTGAACCCGGACCGGACCATGCGCCGGCTCGCCGCCGAGCACGGCTGGGGCGTGCTGACCTTCACGCGGCCGGTCGCCCTGCGGGTCGCGATGCGCCCGCCGACGCCGGTGCTCGCCGCGGCGGGCGCGCTCGCCGCGGGCGCGGTGGGCTGGGCCGCGTGGCGCCTGCTGCGCCGCCGCTGAGCCGCCGTCGAGCCGCCCCGCCGCAGCCCTTGCGCGCGCCCCACGGCAGGCGTTCCATGGGAGTGGAAGCACAGAACGGCCGGGCACGGGACCCACGCAAAGAAAGTCCACGTCGAGGACACATCGCACGGGGCGTTCCCCGTCACGATGAGCGGACGATGCGCCTGTTCCCCGTGCCCGACGGCGAGAGCGGCACCCGGACGACCGACCGTGATCCCCCGGGTGCCGCGATCGTGTCAACGCCCGTGCCGGCGCCGCGACAGCGCTCGCCTCGGCGCGCTGCTCAACGCCCGCTCAGCGCCAGGCGCCGCGCTCGTACTGCGGGGCCCAGGCGATGCCCTGCCCCTCCGGTGCCGGCCGGTGCGACGTGCCGGCCCTGACGCCGAGGTCGTGCGCGGCGCGCAGCGGCCAGTGCGGGTCGCGCAGCGCCTCGCGGCCCAGCAGCACGACGTCGGCGGCGCCGTCGACCAGCACCTGCTCGGCCTGGGCGGCCGAGGTGATGAGGCCGACCGCACCGGTCGGCATGCCCGTCACCTCGCGCACGCGGCGCGCGTGCGGCACCTGGTAGCCCGGGCCCACGGTGATCTCGGCCGGCGCGACGCCGCCGGTGGACACGTCGACGAGGTCCACGCCGTGCCCGGCGAGCTCCTTGGCGACGGCGGCGACGTCGTCGACCTGCAGGCCGTCCTCGCGCCAGTCGGTGGCCGAGACGCGCACGATCACCGGCTTGCCCTCGGGCCAGACGGCGCGCACCGCGTCGACGGTCTCGACCAGCAGCCGGGCGCGGTCCTCCGGCGAGCCGCCGTAGGCGTCGGTGCGGCGGTTGGACAGCGGGGAGAGGAACTGGTGCAGCAGGTAGCCGTGCGCGGCGTGCACCTCGACGACGTCGAAGCCGGCCTCGTGGGCGCGCCGGGCGGCGTCGGCGAACTGCCCGGGGACGGCGGCCACCTGCTCGGCGGTCATCTCCTGCGGCGCCGCGTAGCCGGGGAAGGCGTCGGCGGACGGCGCGAGGGTGTCCCAGCCCCCCTCGGCGGCCGGCACGGTGCCCTGGGACTCGGCCCACGGGCGGTAGGTGGAGGCCTTGCGGCCGGCGTGCGCGAGCTGCACGCCGATCGCGGCGCCCTGGGCGTGCACGAAGTCGACGACCCGCGCCCACGCGTCGCGCTGGGCGTCGTTCCACAGCCCCGCGTCCTGCGGGGTGATCCGGCCCTCGGGCACGACGGCGGTGGCCTCGGTGAGGATCAGGCCGAACCCGCCCTGGGCGCGGGCGCCGAGGTGGACCAGCGTCCAGTCGTCCGGCATCCCGTCGGTGGACGAGTACTGGCACATCGGGGCCAGCCAGACACGGTTCTTCACGGTCAGGTCACGCAGCCGCAGGGGCTCGAAGAGGAGGCTCACGGTCGTCCTCAACAGCCGCGACCGCCGCACCGATTCCCGAGGCGACCGTCTCGTCGGTCACCACCTGTCGCCCGTGGCGACCGTGTGACGCACCGGCGTGAGCGCGGTCACGCCTGCGGTCTACACTCGCCCGCAGCGGGGCCCGCGGGCTCGCGGCCCCGCCCGCACTGCACACGCGACGACGCGCACGGAGGTCAACCCGATGACGGACACCCAGCCCACGACGACGTCGGGCGGCACGGCCGCCGACCGCGGCCCCAGCCTCGAGAACCTCCTGCACGAGACGCGCGCGTTCCCGCCGAGCCCCGAGTTCGCCGCGCAGGCCAACGCCCAGGCGTCGCTGTACGACGAGGCCCGCGCCGACCGGCTGGAGTTCTGGGCGCAGCAGGCCCGCGAGCTGGTGACCTGGAAGACGCCGTTCACGCAGACGCTGGACTGGTCCGAGGCCCCGGTGGCGCGGTGGTTCGCCGACGGCACCCTCAACGCGGCCTACAACGCCGTCGACCGGCACGTCGAGGCCGGCCACGGCGACCGGGTGGCCCTGCACTTCGAGGGCGAGCCCGGCGACACCCGCACCGTCACGTACGCCGACCTGCAGCGCGAGGTCGTGCGGGCCGCCAACGCGCTCGCCGCGCTGGGCGTCGGCAAGGGCGACCGCGTGGTCATCTACATGCCGATGCTGGTCGAGTCGGTCGTCGCGATGCTCGCCTGCGCGCGCCTGGGCGCGCCGCACTCGGTCGTCTTCGGCGGCTTCTCCGCCGACGCGCTGCGCAGCCGCATCGCCGACGCCGAGGCCACGCTCGTCATCACCGCCGACGGCGGCTACCGCCGCGGCGCCCCGAGCGCGCTCAAGCCCGCCGTGGACGAGGCGCTGTCCGGCGCGGGCGCGAGCTCGGTGCGGCACGTGCTGGTGGTGCGCCGCACGGGCCAGGACGTGGCGTGGACCGAGGGCCGCGACGTGTGGTGGCACGAGGCCGTCGAGGCGGCCGACACCTTCCACGAGCCGGTGTGGGTCGGGGCCGAGCACCCGCTGTACATCCTCTACACCTCCGGCACCACGGGGAAGCCGAAGGGCATCCTGCACACCACCGGCGGCTACCTGACCCAGACGGCCTACACGCACAAGAACGTCTTCGACCTCAAGCCGGAGACCGACGTGTACTGGTGCACCGCGGACATCGGCTGGGTGACCGGCCACTCGTACGTCGTCTACGGCCCGCTGGTCAACGGCGCCACGCAGGTGCTCTACGAGGGCACGCCGGACACCCCGCACCGCGGCCGGTGGTGGGAGCTGGTGGAGAAGTACAAGGTCTCGATCCTGTACACCGCGCCGACCGCCATCCGTACGTGCATGAAGTGGGGCGAGGACGTCCCCGCGGGGTTCGACCTGTCGTCCCTGCGGGTGCTCGGGTCGGTCGGCGAGCCGATCAACCCCGAGGCCTGGATGTGGTACCGCCGGGTGATCGGCGGCGACCGCACGCCGATCGTGGACACCTGGTGGCAGACCGAGACCGGCGCCATCATGATCAGCCCGCTGCCCGGCGTCACCGCGGCCAAGCCCGGCTCGGCGCAGGTGCCGCTGCCAGGCGTCGCGGCCGACGTCGTCGACGACGAGGCGCGCCCGGTGCCGGACGGCGGAGGCGGCTACCTGGTGCTCACCGAGCCGTGGCCGTCCATGCTGCGCGGCATCTGGGGCGACCTGCAGCGCTTCAAGGACACGTACTGGTCGCGCTTCCCCGGCCTGTACTTCGCCGGCGACGGCGCGAAGAAGGACGAGGACGGCGACATCTGGCTGCTCGGGCGGGTCGACGACGTCATGAACGTCTCGGGCCACCGCCTGTCCACGACCGAGATCGAGTCGGCGCTGGTGTCGCACGACATCGTGGCCGAGGCCGCCGTCGTGGGCGCCGCGGACGACACCACGGGCCAGGCCGTGGTCGCGTTCGTCATCCTGCGCGGCGAGCACGCCGAGCGGGCCGGCACGCCCGACGGCGCCCACGAGGTGCAGCAGGAGCTGCGCGCCCACGTGGCCAAGGAGATCGGCCCGATCGCCAAGCCGAAGCGCATCCTCGTGGTGCCCGAGCTGCCCAAGACGCGCTCCGGCAAGATCATGCGCCGCCTGCTGCGCGACGTGGCCGAGAACCGCACCGTCGGGGACGCCACCACGCTGGCCGACTCGTCGGTGATGGAGCTCATCGCGGCCGGGCTGTCGACCAACAGGTCCGCGGACGACTGATGCCCCACGGCGCCGTCCGCGACAATGGGCCGGTGCGCACCCCTCCCCCGCTCGAGATCGGCCCGCTCGCCCCCGCCGTCCAGGACGCCGTCCGCGCCCTCGCGGCCCGCGCCGAGGAGGTCGACGGCGTCGCGCCGCTGTCGGAGCAGCCGCTGCTGCGCCTCGGCGCCGACGAGCCGTGGCTGACCCATGCGGTGGCGCGCTCGCGCTCCGGCGAGGTGGTGGGCTACCTGCAGGACGACCGCTCCGGCGACGTCGCCAGCGCCGAGCTCGTGGTCGCCCCGGAGCACCGGCGCGGCGGGGTGGGACGCCTGCTGCTGCGCACCGCGGAGCGCGACGCCCGCCTGCCCATGTTCTCCGGCACGCCCGGCCAGCGCGGCAAGGACCTGCGGGTGTGGGCGCACGGCGACCTCCCCGCGGCCCGCGCCCTCGCCGCGGCCGCCGGCTACGCCGTCGTGCGCGAGCTCCTGCTGCTCGCCACGCCGCTCCCCACTGTCGACGCCCCGGCCGACGCCACCCCGGGCGCCGCCCCCGACGCCATGGCCGCCGCTCTCGGCCGGCTGCCCGCCGGGTACGAGGTCCGCACGATCCGGCCGGGGGACGACGACGAGGCGTGGGTGGCGCTCAACGCCCGCGCGTTCGCGGCGCACCCCGAGCAGGGCCGCCTCACGGTGGCCGACCTGCGCCAGCGCCAGGCCGAGCCGTGGTTCGACGCCGCCGGGCTCTTCCTGGTGACGGCGCCCGACGGCAGCCCCGCCGGGTACGTGTGGACCAAGGTGGAGCCGGACCAGGGGGCCGGCGCCCGCGACGGCGAGGTCTACGCGGTGGGCGTGGACCCCGACCACCAGGGCCGCGGCCTGGGCGGGGTGCTCACCGCCGTCGGGCTTGCCCACCTCGCGCGCGTCGGCTGCTCGCGCGGCGTGCTCTACGTCGACGGCGACAACACCCCCGCGCTCGCCACGTACGCCCGCGTCGGGTTCGAGCGCGCCGCCGTCGACGTGCAGTACGGCCGGTCCTGAGCCTCGCGCCAGAGCCCCGGCCCGGGCGTCCCGCGACCCTGCTCGGACCGGGCTGCGGACGCGCCAGCAGCGGGTTCACCGCCGTCCCGTCACCCGCGGTTCACCATTCGGTGCCACGATGGGCACCATGAGCGCCACGAGCCCGCGAACGCCCCGCCAGCGCGACGCGAGCGGCCGGTTCGCGCCGTCGACGGAGGAGGAGAAGGCGGCGCGCCGGACCCCGCTGGACCCGCAGCTGGCGGCGCACATCGCCGAGCACATCGCCGAGGAGCCGGACGACGGCCTGCTGGAGCACGCCAAGCCCTCGCCGGTGAGCCCCGAGCCGCTGCCCGAGGACCGGTTCGCCGACCGCGAGCTGAGCTGGCTGGCGTTCAACGAGCGCGTCCTCGAGCTCGCGGAGGACCCCCACCTGCCGCTGCTGGAGCGGGTGCGGTTCCTGGCCATCTTCGCCTCGAACCTCGACGAGTTCTTCATGGTCCGCGTCGCCGGCCTCAAGCGGCGCATCGCCACGGGCATCGCGGTCACCGCGGCGTCGGGCCTGTCGCCCCTCGAGGTGCTCGCCGGCATCAGCAAGGGCGCGCATGAGCTCATGTCCCGGCACGCCGAGGTCTTCGCGAACGACGTGCAGCCGGCCCTGGCCGCCGAGGGCATCACGATCGTGCACTGGCAGGACCTGGAGCAGCGCGAGCAGGAGCGCCTGCACAAGTTCTTCCGCAAGCAGATCTTCCCGGTGCTGACGCCCCTGGCGGTGGACCCGGCGCACCCGTTCCCCTACATCTCCGGCCTGTCGCTCAACCTCGCGGTCGTGGTGCGCAACCCGCTGACCGACAAGGAGCACTTCGCCCGCGTCAAGGTGCCGCCGCTGCTGCCGCGGTTCATCGCCGTCGACGAGCGCGGCCGCCCGAGCGACCCGACGGCGTCGGGCAGCTCGCGCCGCACCACCCCGACGTCGTTCGTGCCGCTCGAGGAGGTCATCGCCCAGCACCTCGACCACCTCTTCCCGGGCATGGAGGTCGTGGAGTCCCACACCTTCCGCGTCACCCGCAACGAGGACGTGGAGGTCGAGGAGGACGACGCCGAGAACCTGCTGCAGGCGATGGAGAAGGAGCTGCTGCGCCGCCGGTTCGGCCCGCCGGTGCGCCTCGAGCTGGCGGAGACGATCAGCCCGCGCATCCGCGACCTGCTCGTGCGCGAGCTGGGCGTCGAGGACGACGAGGTCTACGAGCTGCCCGCGCCGCTCGACCTCACGGGCCTGAACATCATCGCCGACATCGAGCGGTCGAACCTGCACTACTCCTCGTTCGTGCCGACGACGCACCGCCAGCTCGCCGAGGTGGAGTCGGCTAAGCCCACCGACGTCTTCGCCGCCATCCGCCGGCGCGACGTGCTGCTGCACCACCCCTACGACTCGTTCTCCACCTCGGTGCAGACGTTCCTCGAGCAGGCGGCCGCCGACCCCCGCGTGCTGGCCATCAAGCAGACGCTGTACCGCACCTCGGGCGACTCGCCGATCGTCGACGCGCTCATCGACGCCGCGGAGGCCGGCAAGCAGGTGCTGGCCCTGGTGGAGATCAAGGCGAGGTTCGACGAGCAGGCCAACATCTCCTGGGCCCGCAAGCTCGAGGAGGCCGGCGTCCACGTGGTCTACGGCATCGTCGGGCTCAAGACGCACGCCAAGCTCTCGCTCGTGGTGCGCCAGGAGCGCGACGGGCTGCGCCGCTACTGCCACGTCGGCACCGGCAACTACCACCCCAAGACCGCGCGCCTGTACACCGACCACGGCCTGCTGACGTGCGACTCCGACGTCGGCCAGGACCTCACGCGGCTGTTCAACCAGCTGTCCGGCTACGCGCCGCAGTCGCGGTTCCACCGCCTGCTCGTGGCGCCGCGGTCCGTGCGCGCCGGCCTCGTCGAGCGCATCGACCGGGAGGCCGACGCGGCCCGCGCCGGCCACGAGGCGTGGATCAAGATGAAGGTCAACTCCGCCGTCGACGAGGCCACCATCGACGCGCTGTACCGCGCGTCGCAGGCCGGCGTGCAGGTCGACCTGGTGGTGCGCGGCATCTGCGCGGTGCGCCCGGGCGTGCCGGGGCTCAGCGAGAACATCCGGGTGCGCTCGCTCCTGGGGCGGTTCCTCGAGCACTCGCGGATCTTCGCGTTCGCCAACGCCGCCGGCCCGGCGCTCGGCGAGGGCCCCGAGAGCGGCCCCGAGGTGTTCATCGGCTCGGCCGACCTCATGCACCGCAACCTCGACCGCCGCGTCGAGGCGCTCGTGCGCATCACCGACCCCGGGCAGATCGAGGAGCTCGTCGGCCTGGTCGACCGCTCCATGGCGGACGAGACGGCCAGCTGGCACCTGCACGCCGACGGGTCGTGGGTGCGGCACGCGTACGACGACGACGGCCGGCCGCTGACCGACCTGCAGGCCGAGCTCGTGCGCCGCCACCGCCGTCGCCCGGAGCGCGACCGGTGACGCCCGGGGCGCGACCGGTGACGCCCGGGGGGCGGCGGGAGGTGCCGGCCGGCCGCGGGGGCGCCACCCCGCGCGGGTGCGTGCTCTGCGGCGGCGCGGGCCGCCGTCGGCGGGCTGCCGGGCCCGCCTCGTGAGCGCCGCGGCCCGGACGCCCGCGGTGCGCACCGCGGGCGGGCTCGTGTGGCGCGTCGCGGACGGCCGGCTGCAGGTGCAGGTGGTGCACCGCCCGCGGTACGACGACTGGTCGTGGCCCAAGGGCAAGCTCGAGGCCGCCGAGCCGGAGCAGGCCGCGGCCGTGCGCGAGGTGGCCGAGGAGACCGGCGGCCCCGTGATCATCGGCCCGTCCCTGCCGGGCCTGCGGTACAAGCTGCCCGAGGGCCGGTGGAAGACCGTGCGGTACTGGGCGGCGCGCGAGGCGAGGGTGCCGGGCGACCGCGCGCCGCTCGCGGCGCGCCCGCCGCTGGCCCCGGCGAGCCCCGACGAGATCGACAAGGTCGAGTGGGTCGACGCCGCGGACGCGCCGCGGATCCTCACGCGCCGCGCCGACCGCAAGCCGCTCGCGGCGCTGGTCAACGAGTTCGAGCACGGGCGCCTGGACACCCACGCCGTCGTCATCGTGCGCCACGGGCGGGCGACGCCGCGCGACGCCTGGCACGGCGAGGAGCCGGACCGGCCGCTCACGCCGCTCGGGTACGCGCACGCCGCGGCGGTGGTGCCGGTGCTGGCCGCCTACGGCGTGACGACGGTGCTCAGCTCGCGCTGGGAGCGGTGCGCCGCCACCGTGGAGCCGTACGTGCGGGCCGCCGGCGTGCGCCCGGAGTACAGCGAGCACCTGGCCGAGGTGGAGCACGAGCGCTCCCCCGCACGGGTGGCCGCGGCGGTGCGCCAGCTGCTGGAGACGCCGCGGTCGTCGGTGCTGTGCACGCACCGCCCGGTGCTGTCCACGGTGCTCGACGTGCTGGGCCAGCACTCGCGCCGCTCGGTGGCCGACGCGCTGCCCGGCAAGGACCCGTACCTGGAGCCGGGCGAGATGCTGGTGGCTCACGTGGCGCTGACGGCCAAGGGCCCGCGGGTGGTGGCGGCGGAGCACGTGACCCCGCCGCTCACCTGACTCCCGTCATCCTGCCCCGCCAACCCGCCTGTCAGTACCAGCGCACGGCATGGCCTGCGCTGGTACTGACAACCTGGGGAGCGAGTCCGCCGGACCGCTCCCACAAGGCGGTCCTCCGTGGCGTCGTCCACAGGCGGGCTGCCGACCGGAGCCCAGCAGCCCGCCGAGCACGCACGCTCGGGTGCCATGACGGGATCGCGGCAGGCTCTCCAGGACACGGCCCTCGCCGCCCTCGCGCTACGGCAGCACGGCGTGGTGAACCGCGAACAGCTCCGCGCGCTCGGGTACCGGCGCGGGCACGTGGCGGAGCACGTCGCCGCGGGGCGCTGGCGGCTGGTCTGCCAGGACCTCGTCATCGTGCACACCGGTCCTCTGGACGCCGACGGCCGCCTGTGGCTCGCCGTCCTCGGGGCACCAGGCGACGTGGCCGTGGGGTCGTGGACCGGCCTGGCGCGCCACGGGCTGACCGGCTGGGACCGGCCGGGGCAGCACGTCGTCGTGCCGCGCGGGGCGAAGCCCTTCCGGCCGGTCGGCGTCGTGGTCCACGAGTCGCGGCGGTTCGCCGCCGAGGACATGGTGCGGCGCGACGGCCTGCCGGTGTTTCGCGTGGAACGGTGCGCCGTCGACGCCGCGGCGTGGCAGCCGTCGGGCCGGACCGCCGTCGGGCTGCTCGCCGCCACCGTGCAGCAAGGGCTCACGACACCAGACCGGCTCGCCGAGCAGCTCGACCGCGTGGGCAAGGTGCGCTTCCGCACGCTCATGCGGCGCAGCCTCGCCGACATCGCCGGCGGGGCCGACGCCCTGAGCGAGATCGACCTGGTGCGCCTGTGTCGCGAGGCGCGGCTGCCGCCGCCGCTGCAGCAGGAACGCCGTCGGGACTCTCGTGGCCGGTGGCGCTACCTCGACGCGGTGTGGCAGCTCCCGGACGGGCGGCGGCTCGTCGTGGAGGTCGACGGCGTCGGGCACATGGAGGCCGCGCGCTGGTACGCCGACCTGATGCGCGACGCGGAGCTGCTGCCGGACGACCGCACGGTGCGCCTGCGCATCCCCGCGGCAGCGCTGCGGGTGGAACCGGAGCGCGTGCGGGCGGTGCTCGAGCACTACCTGCGACCCGGCGCCGCGGCTGCGGCCGCACCTGTCAGCACGAGCGCACGCCATGGCCTGCGCTCGTACTGACACCGGCGCTGACACCCTGGAAGGGCGAGCGGTGCAGGCAGGAGCGACGCCTCAGCCCAGGAGGGGGGTCAGCGCCCACGTGGCCAGCGCCGCCACGAGCGCCGCGGCCGGGATGGTGAGGATCCAGGCGAACGCGATGTTCTTGGCCACGCCCCAGCGCACGGCCGACAGCCGGCGGGTGGCGCCGACGCCCATGATCGCCGAGGTGATCGTGTGCGTCGTCGACACGGGGGCGTGCAGCGCGAACGCGTTGACGTACAGCACGGTCGCGGCGACCGACTCGGCCACGAAGCCGCGCGCCGGGTCGAGCTCGATGATGCGCCGGCCGAGCGTGCGCATGATGCGCCAGCCGCCCGAGTAGGTGCCGAGCGAGATGGCGGCCGCGGCGGCGAGCTTGACCCACAGCGGGATGCCGGCGTCGCGGTCGGCCCACCCGACGGTGAGCAGCGCCATGTAGATGACGCCCATCGTCTTCTGGGCGTCCTGCAGGCCGTGGCCCAGCGCCATCGCGGCGGCCGAGACGGTCTGCGCGTGCCGGAACCGGCGGGTGGTGCGGGACGGGGCGGCGTTCCGCCAGATCCACAGCACCGCCACCATGGCAAGGAACGCCAGGCCGAAGCCGACCAGCGGCGAGATCACCATGGGCAGCACGACCTTGTCGTACACGTTGCCCCAGTAGACCAGCAGCCCGCCGGCGAGCCCGGCGCCCACGAGCCCGCCGATGAGCGAGTGCGTGGACGACGACGGCAGCCCGAACCACCAGGTGATGAGGTTCCACACGATCGCGCCGACGAGCGCGCACAGCACCACCACCAGCACGGTGTGGCTGGTCTGGCTGTCGAGGTCGATGATCGAGTGCGCGATCGTCTCGGCCACCTCGGTGCCGAGCAGGGCGCCGACGAAGTTCATGACGGCGGCCATGAGCAGCGCCACGCGCGGGGTCAGCGCCCGCGTCGAGACCGACGTGGCGATGGCGTTCGCCGCGTCGTGGAAGCCGTTGGTGTAGTCGAACCCGAGGGCCAGGGCCACCACGAGGACGACGAGGGCTGCTTCCACGCCTCAGGACTCCTTGAGCGCGATCGTCTCGACCATGTTGGCCACCTGCTCGAAGGCGTCGCAGGCGTCCTCGAGGACGTCGACGATCTCCTTGAGCTTGATGAGCGTGACCGGGTCGCCGGCCAGGTCGTCGAAGAGCTCCGCCACGAGCTTGCGGTGCAGCTTGTCGCCCTGGTTCTCGAGCCGGTTGATCTCGACCCAGTACTCGGAGAGCTGCTCCATCGAGCGCAGCCGCGGCATCGCCTCGGCGGTGAGCTCGGCGCTGCGCTGCAGCACCTGCACGACCTCGGACACGCGCGCCGGCAGGGCCTCGACCTTGTACAGCACGATGAGGTCGGCAGCCTCCTCCATCGCGTCCATGCAGTCGTCCAGCGCGGAGGCGAGGCCGTAGATGTCGTCCCGGTCGAACGGGGTGACGAACGTCTGGTTGAGCCGCTTCATGATGGCGTGCGCGGCGTCGTCCGCCAGGTGCTCCGCGTCGACGAACCGCTTCGCGATGGCCTTGCGGCCCGCCCGGTCGGCGCCGAGCAGCTCGGCCAGGAGGCCGGCGCCGGTGACGTTGTGCTGCGCGAGCGCGGCGAAGAGGTCGAAGTAGGTGGTGTCGCGCGGTGTCAGGCGCAGGCGCACGTCGTTCTCCTGGTCGAGAGGACAGATCCCTCACAGCGTAGGGCGACGCGAGCGGTGCCGACCAACGCGCGGTGTGTCGTCCGGTCGACGGTTGCGGCGCCGCGGCCAGCGGCGACAGCGCCGGGGCGTCGTGGGGACGACGCCGAGGGTCCCGGTGGTCCGGGGAAGGAGTGGTGTGCGACGCCGGACCGGGAGCGCCTCTCGGCGCGTGGCCGCTCGTAGCGGCTGAAGATGGAGCCCGGGGCTACCGCAGCCCGGCGTCGCACGAACCAGACTAACCGACCTCGCGCGGCGCGCATTCCCGGGGCGGTGTGGCCTGCGCGACGCCGCCGCGCCGGCTGAGGCGCGCCCGGCCCGGCCCGGGCTCGGTCCGGGTCCGGGCTCGGTCCGGGTCCGGGCTCGGTCCGGCTCGGTCCGGGCTCAGTCGAGCCGGTCGGCGCGCCACAGGCCCGCCGCCTGCTCGAGCTCCTGCGCGGTGCGCTGCAGGTCGGCGGCGCCGCGGGTCATCTGGGTGGCCCCGGCCGGGTCGGCGACCTCGCGGGCGTCGGCGTCGAACGCGGCGCCGGTGGCGAGGATGCGGCAGAACGAGGCGGCGCGCTCCAGCGCGACGGCGAGGTCGCCGGCGTAGACGCCGGACAGCACCTGGTCGGCCAGGGCGCGCAGGTCCTCGGGGGCGGGCGGGCGCGGCACGCCCGCGACCGCCTCGTGCACCGGGGCGGCGTCGACGCCGAGCCGGTAGCGCAGGCCGATGGTGTGCGCGTCGCGCCGCACCCACTCGCGCAGCACGTACAGCCGCCACAGGGCGCCGGGCAGCGAGACGGGCGCGGCGTCGGCCCACAGGGAGGCGACGACGTCGAGCCCTTCGCGCTCCACGAGCTGCACCAGCCGGGCGACGACCTCGGGGTCCTCCGCCGCGCGGGCGCGGTGCACGACGGCGCGGGCGGTGGTGTGCGCCACCTCGTCGCGCAGCGCGGGGTCGACGGAGCCCGGCAGCGCCTCGGCCTCGCGGGGGTCGAGCATGGCGGGCCGGCGGAAGCGGGGGCGGGGGTCGCGGTCGCTCACCGTGCCAGTCTGGCACCGCGGCCGGGGCCCGCCACCACCCCGGGCGACCGCCCGTCCGGCGCCCCGGGGCGACCGCCCGCCCGGCACCCCTGGCGCGCCGGTGGTCCGGACCAGTCGTAGCATCGAGGCCGGACTCGACGGCGCCCGCCTGCCACGAGCACCGGCCGGCGCACCGCGGAGTTCCGCTGATCTCCCTGACCCGCACCCGACCCGAGGAGCCCCGCGTGAGCGACGCGCCCAGCACCAGACCCAGTCCGACAGGAACCACCGCGAGCTCCGCGCACCGCAAGGCGCTGGGGCTCGCGTTCGCCGCCGCCGTCGGCGGGTTCCTCTTCGGCTTCGACTCGTCGGTCATCAACGGTGCCGTCGACGCCATCGAGGGGCAGTTCTCGCTCAGCGCGGCCGTGACCGGCTTCGTCGTGGCGGTCGCCCTGCTCGGCTGCGCCCTCGGCGCCTGGGCCGGTGGCCGCCTCGCCGACCGCCAGGGCCGCACCCGCGTCATGGTGCTCGGCGCCGTGCTGTTCTTCGTCTCGTCGGTCCTGTCGGCGATCGCCTTCAGCGCCTGGGACCTGGCGATCTGGCGCTTCATGGCCGGCGTCGGCATCGGCATCGCCTCGGTCATCGCCCCGGCCTACATCGCCGAGATCGCCCCGGCCGCGATGCGCGGCCGGCTGGGCTCGCTGCAGCAGCTCGCGATCACCGTCGGCATCTTCGCCGCCCTCCTCTCCGACCAGGTCCTGGCGACCTCCGCCGGCGGCGCCGCCGAGGAGCTGTGGCTCGGCTGGGAGGCCTGGCGCTGGATGTTCCTGGTCTGCGTCGTGCCGGCCGCCGTCTACGGCATCCTGGCGCTGCGCATGCCGGAGTCGCCGCGCTACCTCGCGGCCAAGGGCCGCGACGCCGAGGCCCGCGCCGTCCTGGCGTCCGTGCTCGGCCCGGACGAGGACGTCGACGACCGCCTCGGCCAGATCCACCGCTCCATCGCCGCGGACGAGCAGAACGCCGAGCTCGGCACGCTGCGCGGCAGCGCGCTGGGCCTCAAGCCGATCGTGTGGGTCGGCATCCTGCTGTCGGTGTTCCAGCAGTTCGTCGGCATCAACGTGATCTTCTACTACTCGACGACGCTGTGGCAGGCGGTCGGCTTCGACGAGTCGCAGGCGTTCACCGTCTCGACGATCACGTCGGTCACCAACGTCGTCGTGACGTTCATCGCCATCGCGCTGGTCGACAAGGTCGGCCGCCGCCCGATGCTGCTCATCGGCTCGGCCGGCATGACGGTGACGCTCGCCCTCATGGCGATCGCGTTCACGCAGTCGACCGGCTCTGGCGAGAACATCACGCTGCCGGGCGCCTGGGGCGTCGTGGCGCTCGTCGCCGCCAACCTGTTCGTGGTGTTCTTCGGCGCCACCTGGGGCCCGCTGGTCTGGGTCCTGCTCGGCGAGATGTTCCCCAACCGCATCCGCGCCGCGGCGCTCGGCGTCGCCGCGGCGATGCAGTGGATCGCCAACTTCGCGATCACGATGACGTTCCCGCCGATGCTCGACGCGTTCGGCGCCTCGATCCCCTACTTCATGTACGCGATCTTCGCGGCGCTGTCCTTCTTCTTCGTGCTGGGCAAGGTGCAGGAGACCAAGGGCAAGGAGCTCGAGGACATGGGCGAGGAGGCCCGCACGGCCGCGGCCTGAGCCACCCGCCGGCCGCGCCCCCAGCGGCGGCACGACGACGGCGCGCGTCCCCACCCGGGGCGCGCGCCGTCGTCGTGCTGCCGGGGGTGCGGGCCGTCGCGCACGTCACACCCGAACTACTTGCTTGCTGCAAGCACCAGAAATATAGTTGTGTGCAGCAACCAAGGAGGACCGTGATGCTCACGAGCGCATCCCTCTCCGAGCCCGCCGCCCCCGGCTCCGGCACCGCCGTCGACACCCCCGCCGACACCCCCGCCGACACCCCCGCCGACACCGGCAGCCACGGCGACATCCTCACCGCCCTGGAGGAGCTCGGACGCGCCCAGCGGGAGGCCGCCGCCCGGCTGACCCACCGCCTGGGCTGGCCCCGCGCGGGCATCGGGGTGATCCGCATGCTGGCGCTGTGCGGGCCGGTGCAGATCACCGACGTCGCCGCCCGGCTGCGCGTCGACGTGTCGGTGGCGAGCCGGCAGGTCGGCCAGCTGGTGGACGGCGGGTACGTGCGGCGCACCGTCGACGAGGCGGACCGGCGCGTGCGGCTGCTCGAGCTGACCGACGCCGGGCGCGCGCTCGTCGACCAGGTCAAGGACGAGTTCTCCCAGGTCTTCGCCAAGGTCTTCGTCGACTGGACCGACCAGGACGTCGCCGAAGCGGCTTTCCACATCCGCAGGGTCGCGGCTGCCATCACGAGCTACGAGAACGCCAAAGAAGAGAGCACGAATGTCTGACCGAACCACGGCCCCCGCGGCGCCGTCGCCGGGGAACACCCCGGCGATGACGCACCGCCAGGTCCTCGAGGCGCTCTCGGGGATCATCCTGGGCATGTTCGTCGCCCTGCTGGCGGCGACCATCACCTCCACCTCGATGCCCCGCATCGTCAGCGACCTGGGCGGCTCGCAGCACGCCTACACCTGGGTCGTCACTGCCACGCTGCTGACGCAGACCGTCAGCACGCCGCTGTGGGGCAAGTTCGCGGACCTGTTCAACCGCAAGATGCTGGTCCAGCTGGCCCTCGTGATCACCGTGCTCTCGGCCGCCGCCGCGGGCCTGTCCCAGAACATGAGCATGCTGATCGGGTTCCGCGCGGTGCAGGGCGTCGGCGCCGGCGGCCTCATGGCGCTGGCGACCGTGCTGGTCGCGGACATCGTCTCGCCGCGCGAGCGCGGCCGGTACATGGGCCTCATCGGCGGGTTCATGGCGATCTCCCAGGTGGGCGGCCCGCTGCTCGGCGGCGTCATCACCGACAGCCCGCTCGGCTGGCGCTGGAACTTCTTCGTGGGCGTGCCGTTCGCGATCGCCGCGATCGTCGTGCTGCAGAAGACCCTGCACCTGCCCCCTCGGCCGCACCGGACCGTGCGGATCGACTACTGGGGCGCGGTGTTCATCTCTCTCGGCGTGGCGCTCCTGCTGCTGTGGGTCACGTTCGCCGGCGACCAGTTCGCCTGGGGCTCGTGGCAGACCGCCGCGATGGTCGGCGGCGCCGTCGCCTCGCTCGTCGTGGCCGTGCTCGTCGAGCGCGTGGTCGCCGAGCCGATCATCCCGCTGCACCTCTTCGCCAACCGCACCTTCGTGCTGGCCGTCATCGGCTCGATCGCCGTCGGCGTCGCCATGTTCGGCACCGCGGTGTTCCTGTCGCAGTACCTGCAGCTGGCCCGCGGCAAGACGCCCACCGAGTCGGGCCTGCTGACGATCCCCATGGTCGTCGGCACCATGCTGGCCGGCATCGTGTTCGGCCGGATCATCTCGCGGACCGGCCGGTACAAGGCGATCATGGTCGGCGGCGCGGTGGTCTTCATCGCCGCGCTCGTGGGCATGTCGACCATCGACGCGCACACCAGCTTCGTGCTCATCTCGGTCTACCTGTTCGGCCTCGGCCTGTCCGTCGGCGCCCTCATGCAGAACCTCGTCCTGGCCACGCAGAACACCTTGCACGTCAGCGAGATGGGGTCCGGCACGTCGGCCGTCGCGTTCTTCCGCTCCCTCGGCGGTGCGGTGGGCGTCTCGGCCCTGGGGGCGGTGCTCGCCAACACGGTCAAGGAGGACATCGCGTCCGGCCTCGCCCGGCTCGGCGTGCCCGCCGACGTGATGGGCGGCTCCGCCGCCGTGCCGGACCTGTCGCAGGTCCCGGCGCCCGTGCGCACGATCATCCAGGACGCCTACGCCCACGGCATCGGCGAGATCTTCCTGATCGCCGTGCCGATGGCGGTCGTCGCCCTGGTCTGCGTGATCTTCCTCAAGGAGATCCCGCTGGGCACCCGCTCCGGGGTCGAGCAGCTGCTCGAGGAGCAGGCGGCCGAGGAGCGGTCGAAGACCGCGATCGCGGCCGGCGCCGACACGGTCGGCGAGGAGCTCACCGCCGCCGCGGTGGCGGGCGACGACGGCGCGCGCGCCGGCGGCCGGGACGCCGCGCCGCGCGGCTGACCGCGGCACCGCGCCCGCCCGGCCCACGGCCCCACGACGGCGCGGCACCCTCCCGGGGTGCCGCGCCGCCGTCGTCCCCGGGCGAGCCGCCACCCGGGGTGGGCGATTTCCGCTCCGCAGGGGCGATTTCCGGTCCCGAACGAACCGGTGAGGCGCCATGATGGGCGCATGACCTCCGAGTCGCACCAGACGCCGCCCGACCCCGCGACGGACCCGTTCGGGGCGCTGGAGCGCGAGATCCGCCTCATCGTGCGTCGCGCGCAGTCCACGGGCACGCAGACGGCGCGGCGCGTGCACCCGGAGCTCGACGCCAGCGCCTACCCGCTGCTGGCGCACATCCACATGAACCCGGGCACCCGCGGCTCGGACCTCGCGGCGCACTTCGGCGTGGGCCGCGCGACGGTGTCGCGGCAGCTGTCGCGGCTCGAGGCGCTCGGGCTCATCCACCGCGAGGTGGACCCGGACGACACCCGCGGCCAGCGCATCACCCTGACCGCCGACGGCGAGCAGCGCTTCGCCCGGGCGCGGGACAGCCGCGTCGAGGCGATGCGGCAGTCGCTGGGCGCGTGGGACGAGGGCGAGGTCGCACAGCTCGCCACGCTGCTGCGCCGCTACTCCGAGGACTGGGTGCGCTGGCGCGACGCCAACCAGTGACGCCCGCCGCCGGGCTCCCGCGAACGACGCAGGGCCGGTGCACGCGACTCGCGTGCACCGGCCCTGCGGCGTCGGCGTCCTCGTCCGCCCGGCCTGCGGGAGCGGGCCGGGCGGACGGCTCAGTCCTGTCTCAGTCCTCGACCGGCTCGAAGGACAGGCTGACCGAGTTCATGCAGTAGCGGTCGCCCGTCGGGGTCTGCGGGGCGTCGTCGAACACGTGCCCCAGGTGCGACCCGCACCGCGCGCAGCGCACCTCGGTGCGCACCATGCCGTGGCTGCGGTCCTCCAGCAGCTCGACCCGGTCGCCCGCGAGCGGGCTGTAGAAGCTCGGCCACCCGCAGTGGGCGTCGAACTTGGTGTCGGAGCGGAACAGCTCGTTGCCGCAGGCCCGACACCGGTAGACGCCGGTGCGGTGCTCGCCGAGGAGCTCACCGGTGAACGGTCGCTCCGTGGCCGCCTGCCGCAGGACGGCGAACTCCATGGGGTTCAGCTCGACCCGCCACTGGTCGTCGGTCTTGGTCACGTCGTACTTGGTCTGCTCGGTCATCGCGACACACCTCCACCGCGGGCAACCGTGCCGCGGCCGCCGGTGTTCCCGCCGCCGGTGCCGGCACCGCCGCGGCCGCGGCCGCCGCGGCGACGACGCCGCGCCCCCGTGGAGCCGCCGTCCGCCGTCGCGGGCGCGCCGCCGGGGTGCGCCGACGAGGCGGCGGGCCCGTGCGTGCCGGGGTGCGCGGCCGCCGGGGTCACCGTGCCGGCGGGGCGGGCGCCGCCCGCGGCCGGCGCGCCCTGGCGGCCGCCGCGGCCGCGCGAGCGGCCGCCCTGCGGGGACCGGCCGCCCTGCTGGGGCGCCGGCGCCGGCGGGGCCGGCGGGACGTACGCGGCGACCTCGCCCACCAGGGCCGTCACGACCGGGTCGCCGGCCACCACGTCGCGCGGGCGGGCGTCGATGCGGGCCTTGCGGGTCAGGTCCTTCACGTCGCCGCGCTGCTCGGGGAGCATCACGGTGACGACGTCGCCGCCGGAGCCGGCGCGAGCGGTGCGCCCGGAGCGGTGCAGGTAGGCCTTGTGCTCCGCCGGCGGGTCGACGTGCACGACGAGCTCCACGTCGTCGACGTGGATGCCGCGCGCGGCGATGTCCGTGGCGACCAGCACGCGGACCTCGCCGGAGGAGAACGCGGCGAGGTTGCGCTCGCGCGCGCCCTGGCCGAGGTTGCCGTGCAGGTCCACGGCGGGCACGCCGGCCGCGGTGAGCTGCTTGGCGAGCTTCTTGGCCTGGTGCTTGGTGCGGGTGAACAGCACGCGGCGGCCGGTGCCGGAGGCGAGCTGGTGCACCACGTCGCGCTTCACCGCGGCGTCGGCCACGGCGAGGATGTGGTGGGTCATCTTCGGCGGCGGGGCGGCGGCCTCGTCGACCGAGTGCGTCACGGGGGCGTGCAGGTACCGCTTGACCAGCACGTCGACGCCGTTGTCCAGCGTGGCGCTGAACAGCAGGCGCTGCCCGCGGGCCGGGGTGCGGTCCATGATCCGCTTGACGCCGGGCAGGAAGCCCAGGTCGGCCATGTGGTCGGCCTCGTCGAGCACCGTGATCTCGACGTCGTCGAGGCTCAGCAGCTTCTGGTTCAGCAGGTCCTCGAGGCGGCCCGGGCACGCGATGAGCACGTCGACGCCGGCGTCGAGCGCCGCGACCTGCTTGTTCTGCGAGACGCCGCCGAACACCGTGGTGGTGCGCAGACCGAGGGCCTGGGCCAGCGGCGCCGTCGTGGCGTCGATCTGCGAGGCGAGCTCGCGGGTGGGGGCCAGGACGAGGGCGCGCGGGCGGCGCGGGGCGCTGCGGCGCGCGCCGCCGGCGGCGAGGCGGGCGACGACGGGCAGCGCGAACGCGAGCGTCTTGCCGGAGCCGGTGCGGCCGCGGCCGAGCACGTCCTTTCCGGCCAGGGAGTCGGGCAGCGAGGCCGCCTGGATGGGGAACGGGGTGGTGATGCCGCGGTCGGTCAGCGAGGTGACGACGGGCGCGGGCAGGCCGAGATCGGCGAAGGAGGTCAAAAGAAGTCTCTCGGGCAGGGCGCGGCGCACGCCTCGTCGACGGGCTCCGTCGAGCGCGCGGCTGCCGCGGCGGTGGTGGTGCGTCGCGAAGGAGGTTCACCACGACGCGCGGCGCGCGGCGGATCGCCGCGCGGCCAGGAAGCACCCAGTGTCTCATGCCGTTGCCCCCGGCGACCCCGCAGCGGTCCGCCGGAGGCCCTGCCGCGGCCGCGCGGCCCCTGCACCGGACCTCCCCGCGGCCTGCCGCCCAGCCCCAGGCGGCTGTGGTTGCATGGCCGCCGTGGACGACTCCCCCGCCTCGTTCTCCGGGTTCCTCGCCGCCGCCGGCGACGTGGTGCAGCAGATCTGGACGGCAGCGACGACGCCGGTCGCGGCGCCGCCGCAGGCCGTGGTGCTCGCCGCCGGGCTGGCCGCGCTCGCCGTCGTGCTGGTGACGCCGGTCTGGCGCACCGCGCGGCACGTGGTCACGATCGCGCACGAGGGCGCCCACGCCCTGGCCGCCACCCTGACCGGGCGGCGGCTCGACGGCATCCGGCTGCACTCGGACACCTCCGGGCTGACCATCTCCGCCGGCCGGCCGCGCGGCGTCGGCATGGTCGTGACGTCGTTCGCCGGGTACGTGGGCCCGGGGCTCGTGGGCCTCGGCGCCGCGTGGCTGCTGCGCGCCGGCTACGCCGTCGGGCTGCTGTGGCTCCTGGTGGCGCTGCTGGCGGTGCTGCTGCTGAAGATCCGCAACCTGTTCGGGCTGTGGTCGGTGCTGCTCGCCGGCGTCGCGCTCGTGGCGGTGTCATGGTGGCTGGAGCCGGACGCGCAGTCGACGGTGGCGTACGCGGTGACCTGGTTCCTGCTGCTGGGGTCCGTGCGGCCGGTGCTGGAGCTGCAGTCCCAGCGGGCGCGCGGCCAGGCGCGCCAGTCCGACGCCGACCAGCTCGCGCGGCTGACCCGGCTGCCCGGGCTGTTCTGGGTGGCGATGTTCCTGCTGGTCACCGTGGGCGCGCTGGTGCTCGGCGCGTGGTGGATCGTGGGGCCGGCGGCCTGACGCCGCGCCGCGGGCGCGGCGGCCGCGGTCGCGGTCGCGCCAGCACGACGACGGCGGGCCGCCCCCGAAGGGGCGACCCGCCGTCGGGCGTGCCTGGCGCGGGACGTCGGTCCCACGGGGGCCGCGGGAGCTCAGTCCTGCGGCGTGAGCACGAACCCGGGGCCGGAGGCGCCCGGGTCGGTGTCGAGCGTCAGGGAGTCCAGCGCCGTGGCGGCCTCCTTCTCGACGAAGACGTGGGTGCTGCCGGCCTCGTCGACCACCTGGTCCTCAGGCTGCGGGGACGGCACGAGCGCGAGCTCGAAGTTGCCGGGCTGGCCGGCGGACTGCGCGATGCGGAGGCCGCCCTCGGCGGGCACGCCGGCCTGCTGGGCCAGGTCCTGGACGACCGAGCGGGCGTTGTCGGTGACGGTGAGCACGCTGAGCTCCTTCTCATCGGTTCTTGCGGGCACGTTCCACCGAAGCAACGGGACTGGAGCGACGCAAGGCTGAGACGCGGATTCGGCGAAACCTCCCGCATGACGAGACTGCGCAGGACAGGTGCGCCGCCGCGGGGATACGGTGCGCCGCTGCGCCGCTCGAGGTCTCCGCGGAGCGGCGGCGGGCGCCCGCATGCCGGCGTCGGTGCGCTGGGCGATCCTGGGCAGCGAGGGCCCCGGACGGGGCCGCCGGACTCGCGGAAGGGGACGACGTGCCGCCACGGCTCAAGAACGCCTCGGTCGCCGCCACCGGAGAGTGGACGGACCCCGACGACAACGTGCGCGCGCCGGCCGGCGACGTGCACGCCTGGCTGCCGGGCACCAACCAGACCGTCTGCGGCCTCCCGCTGGCACGCGAGGGGCTGCGACGCTTCCCGCACGTCACCTGGGCGGACGTGCAGCCGGCGACGGGCGGCTACGCCGACCGGGTCACCGGCGTCTGCCGCCGGTGCGCGGCCGGCCTGGGGGCGCGGCGCGACGAGAAGCCCTGGTCACGCCGGGACCCGCGGCCCTGAGCCGTCGCCCGGGGTCGGTCCGGCGGCGCCGGGCGAGGCGCGAGCGCGCGCTCGAGGAACGCCGTCGGCCGGTCGAGCGCCGGGCCCGACGCCGCGCACCACCCCGGGAACGAGAAGATCCCGTGCGGGCTGTCGGCGTAGTGCGCGTGCTCGACGGGCACGCCGGCGGCGTGCAGCGCCCGGGCGTAGCGGCGTCCGTCCTCCTGGACGTAGTCGTGGTCGGCGGTGAGGACGAAGGCGGGCGGGAGCCCGGCGTGGTCGGGCGCCAGCAGCGGCGAGACGAGCGGGTCCTCCGGGTGACCGTGACCGCCGAGATAGGCGGCCACCTGGTCCGGGACGTCGGCGGACCGCCCGAACGGCCAGCCCTGGCGCGCGGTCATCGCCGGGGCGTCGGGTCGAAGGTCGAAAGCGCCCTGGAGCAGTGCCTGGGCGCGGATCCGCGGCGCCCCGCGCGCCCGCGCCATCAGGGTGACCACGGCGGCCAACGTCGCCCCGGCGCTCTCTCCCACCACCGCCAGACGCCCCGCGTCGGCGCCGAGGTCGGCGGCATGTTCCGCGGCCCACGCAGTGACGGCGTAGCAGTCCTCGCCCGCGGCCGGTACGGGGTGCTCCGGAGCCTGTCGGTAGCTGGGCGCCACGACGACGGCACCGAGCCGCGCGGCGAGCCGGCTGCCGAGCCACGTCGTCATGGTGCGGTCGCCGAACACGAAGCCTCCGCCGGGCAGGTCGACGACGACCGGCCGCCGGTCGGTCGTCCGCCACCCGTGGGGCCGGTACCACAGGGCCGGCACCTGCCCGGCCGGTCCGGGCACCGCGAGCTCCGCGATGCTCACCGTCGGTGCGGGTCGGCCGTTGAGGAGCTCTCCGACCCACCGCGGGCCCGGGTGCGCGCGGAGCATCCGCAGCTTGGCGTCCGACATCCGTGCGTACGGCCCCACCGCGCGATCGATCGCAGCACCGAGGATGCGCACCCGCCAGGGAAGGGCCACGACTGCTCCCTCCGCGACCACCGCCGCGGCAGCCGCGGCGCCCACCGTCATCGTGCGGCCGCGTCGTCGCGCGCGCATGACCCGGAACGGGTGGTCCGCCAGGCGGCCCCAGGGCGTCGCCTGGGACGTGGAGAGGCGCGTCGCCGCGGACGGCGGCGCGCCGGGCGCCCAGGAGGCGAAGACTGCCATGACGACTCGCACGCTCCTGAACGGGCTGGCGTACCGCGCCCTCTACCGGGCGGGCCTGCGCCCCTGGGAGGGCTATCGCACCGCCGCGGCCCCGAGCGTCGACGCCCTCTTCGACCGGGAGGTGGCCGGCCGCGCACCCCCGCTCGGCCGGGCGCTGGACCTCGGCTGCGGCCGGGGGCAGTACACCCCGGAGCTGGCCCGACGCGGTTGGGACGCCGTCGGCGTCGACCTCGTGCCGCAGGCGGTGGACGAGGCGCGACGACGAGCAGGCGCGGGCGTCACGTTCGTGGTGGGCGACGTCACCCGTCTGGAGACGGCCGACCTGGGCACGTTCGACCTGTTCCTCGACGTCGGCTGCTTCCAGGGGTTCGACGCACGGCAGCGTGCCGCCGAGGGTCGGGGCGTGACCGCGCTCGCGAACCCCGGCGCGGCGCTGCTGATGCTGGCGTTCGGTCCCACCCGCCTGCGCTCGATGATCGGGGGTGCGTCTCGCGCGGACGTCGAGGCGGCGTTCCCGGGCTGGTCCGTCGACGCCGACGAGCCCGCGAGCACGGCGGGCCTGGGCTGGCCGATGGACCGCACCGCACCGCGGTGGTACCGCCTGAGCCTGGCGTAGCGCCGCCCCGTCAGGCGGCGAGGCGCAGGCGGCCCGAGCGCACGAGCTCCTCCAGCGGGGCGGGCCGCCCGAGCAGGTAGCCCTGCGCGCCCTCGCAGCCCACGTCGTGCAGGAGCGCCAGCTGGTCGACGGTCTCGATGCCCTCCGCCAGCACGGACATCCCGAACGTCCTGCCCAGCGAGAGGACGGCATGGATGAGCTCGACCGTCTGCGCCACGGTGGCCTCGCCCGAGAAGAAGGAGCGGTCGATCTTGATCCGGCCGAACGGGAAGGACCGCAGCACGTCGAGCGAGGAGTAGCCGACGCCGAAGTCGTCCAGCGCGAGGCCGACGCCCATGGCCCGGAGGTCCTCGAGCGCCCGGCGCGCACGCTCCCGGTCCGTGAAGACGGCCGTCTCCGTCACCTCGAGCTCCAGCCGCTCCGGGGGCAGCCCGGACTCCTCCAGCGCCTGGCGGACCGTCTCCACCAGGTCGGTGTGCGCGAGCTGGACGGCCGAGACGTTCACCGCCACCCGCAGCGGCGGGTCCCAGGTGGCCGCCTCGGCGCACGCCGTCCGCAGCACCCACGCACCGATCGGCACGATCAGGCCGTTCTCCTCGGCCAGCGGGATGAACTCGCCCGGGGAGACCGGCCCCAGCTGCGGGTGCCGCCAGCGGACCAGCGCCTCGTACCCGTCGACCTCGCCCGTCCCGACGGCGGTCTGCGGCTGGTAGTGGAGGAAGAGCTCCCCACGGTCGACCGCGCCGCGCAGGTCCGTCGCGAGGCTGCGCCGCTGCCGGGTGCGCTCGTCCACCGCGGCGTCGTAGAAGCAGACGTCCTGCACCGGGTCACGCTTCGCGCGGTACATCGCCAGGTCCGCGTTGTTGACGAGGTTCTCGGCGTCCGGGGCGTCCGTGGGGAAGACGGCGACGCCGGTGCTCACCCGCAGCGGGACGACGTCGGCGCCGACGCGGACCGGTGCGGACTGCGTCCGCGCCAGCTCGGCGAGGAAGGAGCCGAGGTCCCCCTCCCCGCCCACCCGGACGGTGGCGACGAACTCGTCACCGCCCACCCGCGCGACGAACGCGCCGTCGACGTGGTCCGCCAGCGCAGCGAACCGGCCCCCGAGCGCGCGCAGCACCTCGTCGCCCACGCCGTGCCCGCGCTGGTCGTTGATCTCCTTGAAGTTGTCGACGTCCAGCACCACGAGCGCGAGCCGGCCGCGCCGCTCCCACGCCCGTCCGATCTCCGCCTCGAGCCGCTCGTTGAAGCTGGCCCGGTTGGGCAGCCCGGTCAGGACGTCCTGCATGGCCAGCCGCCGGAAGCGCTCCACCGACGCCGCCCGGCTGCGGGCGTCGATCAGGTAGCCCGCCGTCCCGGCACCGATGATGACGAACGCGACCGCTGCGACGGCGATGGCGAGGACGTACCGGGAGCCCGGCGCCGGGAGCTCGCCCTCGGCCCCCGCGGGCGTGACGTGCATCGCGCTCATCCCGGTGAGGTGCAGCGCCAGCACCGCCAGCGCGAGCAACGCCGCCATGGCGTCCCAGCCGTGCCGGCGGGCGCGTCGGGCGACGAGCAGGGCTGCCGTGGACAGCAGCACGGAGAGCACGACGGAGAGCACGACGCGCGGCGTGTCCCACGAGACGACGCCGTCCACGCGGTAGGCCGCCATCCCGACGTAGTGCATGGCGGAGACCGCGAGGCCGACGACCACCCCGCCGAGGACGGGCCGGACGGACGACCTGTGCCCCGTCGCGCCGGTCAGGAAGCCCACCGCGCTGCCGGCCACCGCGACGAGCAGCGACGCGGCGGTGAGCGGTGTCTCGAGCGCGACGGGCACGCCGACGTCGAACCCGAGCATCGCCACGAAGTGGGTGGCCCAGATGGTCACGCCGCTCGCCAGGGCGGTCAGGAACAGCCAGCCGTAGCGCTGCGTGGCGCCGTCCTCGGTCATCCGGCGGAAGAACCGGGACGTGGCCCAGGCTCCCGCCAGGCACAGCAGTGCCGCGACCGCCACCAGCGCGAGGTCGTGCTGGCGCGCGACGTCGTGGACGTGAGTCACGTCGTCCTCCTGGACCACCGTCTGACGTCGCCGAGCACTGGGCCCCCTGGCTCGGCTCCTGGTGCCCTCCTATCGGCCGCGCTCCGCCGATCGTGAGGGCATCGGCCGTGGAAGGGGTCACCGGCGGACCGCGGAGCGGCCGGGCGGACACGGCCGCCGCGTGGGTCCCTCCGCACGGGGAGCCCGCGGCTACGGTTGCGGGCGTGGAGCTGCACGTCGCGAAGTCCGGGTCCGACACCGCCGTCGGGAGCGCCGAGGCGCCCCTGCTCACCATCGGCGCGGCCGCGGCGCTGGCACGGCCAGGGGACACCGTCGTCGTGCACGAGGGCGTGTACCGCGAGTGGGTGAACCCGCCGCGCGGCGGCACGGCCGCTGCGCCGATCACCTACCAGGCCGCGCGCGGCGCGGACGGCCGGTACGAACCGGTCACGATCTCGGGCGCCGAGGTGATCACCGACTGGCGTCCCCACCCCGGCTCCGCGGGCCAGGTGTGGGTGACGTCCGTGCCGAACACCCTGTTCGGGTCGCGCAACCCGTACGCCGAGCGCATCGGCGGCGACTGGTTCTTCGACCGGGTCAACACCTGGCACACCGGCGAGGTGTACCTCGACTGCACGTCGATGTACGAGTCGCTGACGCTGGACGGCGTGGAGCGCCCGCAGTTCACCAGGGACTCGTTCGACCCGGCCGGCTCCCTGCTGACCTGGTACTGCGAGGTGGGCGACGACGTCACGACGATCTGGGCCAACTTCGGGGGCGCCGACCCGGCCGAGCACGAGATCGAGATCAACGTGCGCACGTTCGTCTTCTGGCCCGCGGCCACGGGCATCGACCACATCACGGTGCGCGGCTTCACCCTGACGAAGGCCGCCACGCAGTGGGCCCCGCCCACCGCGCTGCAGGAGGGCCTCGTCGGCCCGCACTGGTCGAAGGGCTGGGTGATCGAGGACAACACGATCACCGACTCGAAGAACGTCGGCGTCTCGCTGGGCAAGGAGGCCAGCACCGGGCAGAACGAGGCAGCCGCGGGGCCGAAGGGCGCCAAGGGCGGCACGCAGCGCGAGCGTGAGGTGATCCAGCGGGCGCTCGCCCTGCGCGGGCCCGGCGCCGGCGAGCCGCACCCGTGGAGCCGGGACCACGTCGGCTCCCACACGGTGCGCCGCAACACGATCCGGGACTGCGAGCAGGCCGGCATCGTCGGGCACCTGGGGGCGGCGTTCTCGACCATCGCCGACAACCACATCTCGCGCATCCACGTGAAGCGGCAGTGGCACGGCGCCGAGGTGGCCGGGATCAAGCTGCATGCCGCCATCGACACCGTGATCAGCGGCAACACCATCCATCACACGCACCGCGCCCTGTGGCTCGACTGGCAGGCCCAGGGCACCCTGGTGCGGCGCAACGTCTTCTACGCCTCCACCGCCGAGGACCTCATGGTCGAGGTCTGCCACGGCCCCTACCTCGTGGACTCGAACCTGTTCCTGTCGCCGTGGGCGGTCAAGGACATGTCCACCGGGGGCGCCTACGTGCACAACTACGTCGCGGGCCGCATCGCGAGCTGCACCGAGCACCAGCGGTACACCCCGTACCACCTGCCGCACTCCACGGCCGTCTACGGCGTCTCGAACATCCTCGGCGGCGACGACCACTTCTACAACAACGTCTTCGTCGGCGACGGTGCGCGCCACGACCGCGCCGACCCGCAGGCCCCGGCGGAACCGGCGCTGGCGAGCTTCTGGTCAGGCGCGATCGACATGGACGGCGTGCCCGGCCAGGCCACCTTCGTCCCCACCCCGGTGGGCACCTCGCAGTACGACGCCTGCCCGACGCCGCAGGAGTACCCGCACGAGGACGGCAGCGCGCTGGCCGGGCCGCGCCTCCCGGTCTGGGTCGAGGGCAACCTCTACGCCGACGGCGCCGAGCCGTTCCGCGCGGAGGCCACGGCCCAGGTCGTCGGCACGTCACCGGTGCGCGTCGAGGTGGTCGACGCCGAGCGCGGCACCGTGCGCGTCGACATCTCCGACACGGGCGCCCTCGACGCCGTCGCCCCGGTGACGACCGCGCGCCTCGGGCTGAGCTACCAGGCCGAGACGGGCTACACCAACCCCGACGGGTCCGACCTGGACCTGAGCGCAGACATCTTCGGCGTCCCCCGGGGCACGGTCGTGCCCGGGCCGTTCGCCGCGTCGGCACCCGGCACCCGGACGCTCCACGCGCCAGGCCCGGAAGGTCGGCGCTGGGACGAGTCGAGCGAGCCCCCGGGCCTCTGGGGGAAGCACAATTTGGCTCGGACCTGCAACTTTGGTGCCTGACCTCCAGGAACGATCACTCGGGTTGCAGGACGCCTCCCGCCCCGTCATGGAACGCATCCCTGCGACGACCGGAATGGGCCTCGACGCGGTGAGTGCCGCCGTCGGTGTCAGCTCCGCGAGCTCCCCAGCGATCGGCCTGCCGCCCTCTCCCCAGCGTGTCGCGCGCCCGGGCGCGTCGTGGCGGCCCGCCGCGCCGGACCTGGGGCCGGCGCAGGTGTCTAGCTCGCGGAGCCCAGCCGTGCCGCCACCTCGCGGCGCAGCACCTTGCCCATCGGGTTCGTCGGCAGCTCGTCGACCAAGACGTAGCGGCGCGGCACCTTGTACGGCGTGAGCGCTGCGCGCGCGTGCGCGTCCAGCACCGCCAGGTCGGGCGTGCGCCCGGGCGCGGCGACGACCGCGGCGACCACCTGCTCGCTCCCCGAACCGTCGGCCAGCCCGACCACCGCGGCGTCAGCGACGTCGGGGTGGCTGCGCAGGGCGGCCTCGACCTCGCTGGGGTAGACGTTGAAGCCGCCGGTGATCACCAGCTCCTTGACCCGGTCGACAACCGTGAGGAAGCCGTCGTCGCTCATGGTGACCACGTCGCCCGTGCGGAACCAGCCGTCGTGGAACGCCGCCGCCGTCTCCTCCGGCCGGCCGCGGTAGCCGTCGAAGACCTGCGGTCCGCGCACCAGCAGCTCGCCGGGCTCACCGAGCGGCACGTCGTGGTCCAGGTCGTCGCGGTCTGCAACGCGGACCTCGACGTCGGGGAACGGCACGCCGATCGCGCCGGGTCGCCGGGCGGATGACATCGGGTTGCCGACGATGACCGGCGAGGTCTCGGTGAGGCCGTAGCCCTCGACGAGCAGACCCCCTGTGGCAGCCTCCCACTTCTCGACCAGTTCCGCGGGGAGCGGCATCGCGCCCGAGAGCGCGTAGCGGATGCCGCGCAGCGGCACCCCGCGGCGCTCGGCCTCCTCGAGGACGCGGCGGTAGATCGGCGGCACCGCGGGCACGAAGGTCGGCGTCCGGCGGCGCACCGCGTCGAGAACGAGGTTCACGTCAGGCCGGGGCAGCAGGACCAGGCGCGCGCCGAGCGCCACCCCCAACAGCATCGACGCGGTGGCGCCATAGGCGTGGAAGAGCGGCAGCGCGACCAGGAACGTCTCCTCGCCCTCGCGCAGCCCCGGCACCCAGGCCTGGCCCTGGACGCAGTTGGCCACCAGGTTGCGGTGCCGCAGCTGCGCACCCTTGGGGACACCGGTCGTCCCGGAGGTGTAGAGCACGAGCGCGACGTCGTCGGGCGCCGGGCGCGGGTGATCGGGCGCGACCGGTGGGGCCGCGAGCAGCTCCCCGTACGCCACGGCGCCCGGCGCGGACGCGGTGAGCTCGGCGCGGGCCGCGCGGGCCCGTGGGACCGGCAGCCGCAGCGCGAGCCGCTTCGCCAGCGGCAGCGCCGCGGTCAGGTCGACCGCGACGACGTGCTCCAGCGGGCAGTCCTGCTGGAGTGCCTCGACGACCGGCACGACCTTGTCCCACACCACGGCCACCCGCGCTCCGTGGTCGCGGAAGGGCGCCCGCAGCTCCTCGGTCGTGTAGAGCGGGTTGTGCTCGACCACGACCGCCCCGAGACGCAGCACGGCGAAGAACGCGACCACGTGCTGCGGGCACGTCGGCATCAGCAGCGCGACCGGGTCACCGGGACCGACGTCGAGCCGGCGCAGACCCTCCGCGACCCGCTCGACCTGCTCGGCGAGGGCGGCGTAGGTCGTGGTGCGGCCCAGGAAGTCCAGCGCCACGGCGTCCCCGTACCGCTCCACGGTCGACCCGAGCTGGTCGACCAGCGAGCGGTCGGGGTAGTCCAGGTGCAGCGGCACCCCGGGTGCGTATGAGCCGGCCCACGGGGGCGCGTCGGTCGTCAAGAGTGGATCCTCCGTCGGGTCCATGGATCGGTGGCGCGCGATCCGTCGCAGATGCGGCCGGTGTCGGGGCGGTGCGGCCGGCGACGGTCGGGCGGCCCGTCGTCGCTCAGACCACGGCACGCGGGCGATCGGTCAGGCCGCCCACAGATGGGCCGCGGTGGGCCGGATGCGCCCGGCGATGGACTTCTGGGTGCTGTGCAGCGACATGGTGTGGCCGTCCTCGGCGAAGGGGTCGGTGGGCTGGGCGGCCCTTGACGGATTCATGATCGAACTGGGGGCCGCGGGACGCTCGTCGAGCGGACCGTGAGCATCCCGCTGCCGATCCAACCGTGTGGGCGATGAAGGCCGGTAGCGTCGTCACGGGCGGCTCGCCCCTCGACAGTGGCGGTACCCGCAGGTACACACCCGGCACACCGCACCCGACTCCGCGGGCGCCTGATGCCCGCCGACAGTCCACACGCCCGCGTAGGCTGTCCCGAGCGGTCAGCGCTGGGCGTCGAGGCAGGGTTTCCCTTCCCCTGGTCCCCTGGGTTCTCCCGACTGAAGTGCGCCGCCCCCGGGCCTCTAGCTCAATCGGCAGAGCAGCGGACTTTTAATCCGCGGGTTGTGGGTTCGATCCCCACGGGGCCCACCCGACCGGCACGACCCGTCCTCGTCGTCGGTGCTCGACGTGACCGCCGTCACGGTCCGATAGCGTGCCGCCATGGCTCCCGACCGGCACCGCCTCACGAGCGCCGCCCTGGCAGCCGTCACGGCCGGGCTGGCCGTCGGCGTCGCGGTCGCCGGCTGTGCCCGCCCCGCCGAGCGGGCCGACCCGGCGGCGATCGCGGCCCGGGCCGCTCCGGCCGGCGTGGCACCCGAGCTCGTGTACGTGCTCGACCTCGAGGGCTTCGAGCTGGCACCGCAGTCGGTGGGCGTCTCGGGCACCGACGGGATGTCTGCGGCGTACGTCCGCAGCGGTGACGCCGGCGTCGCCACGGTGCTCCTGACGACCGACCGAGGGGGCGCGGACGAGCCCTGCGAGACGCTCCCCGACGTCGGACGGTCGGCCTACGCGTGCACCGCCACCCTGGGCCAGGCCACGGTGCGCCTGGAGGGCACGGACGTCGACGCGGCGACCATGCGGGCGGCGGCGGGCGCCGTGCGCGTGCCTACCGCGGGCGAGCTCGGCGAACTCTTCGCCGACGTCCCGGAGGCGTCCCGGCCGGTCGAGCGGGGTGACCTGCCGGCGGGTGACCGGGCGCCGGTCGACCCCACGGGCTCCGGCGGCTGACCGGTCGACGGCACCGAGCGGACCGCTCGGGACGCGTCAGGACAGCCCGTCCTCCTCCACCGACGCCGACCGCTCCGCCGCGCGCGGCACCGATCCGTCGTTGCGCCGCGCCGGCAGCTCCGGGATCGCGCGCAGCGTGTCCGGGTCGTCGTCCTTGCGGATCCGCGGGATGAAGCTGCTGTAGGCGACGGCCGACAGCCCGGCAGCCCGCAGGCGCTGCACGAAGATCGGCCACGCCCGCGACTCCCACAGGGCGTCGGTGGCCGCGGTGGCGGCGTCGTGCTCGTTGCGGTCCCGCAGCGGGCGCTCCGACACCGCCCGTTCGATCACGGCCCAGAGCTCGTCGTCCGAGGAGCACTTGAGCACGGCCGCGCGCAGCGCCGCAGGGTCGACCACCTCGACCTCGACCTCGAGCACCAGGCGCACGTACCGGTGGAGCCGCTCCTCCATCACCGCAGCATCGCGCCGGAGGGCAGGGCCGACCGCCCGGCGCCGGGGCCGGGCGGGGTTTTCACCCCCCGGCTCACCCGATTCCTCACCCGACCGGGCGGCACCCCGACCGGACGGTCGTGAATCGGCTCACAAACATCACCCCCACCACCTGTCCTGGCGCCGAGAGCCCCGTACCGGGGCGAAGACTGACCGGGAGGGCGGGCCGCCCGGTCCGTCCGCCGTTCCGTCGAAAGGCCAGGACGTGACCACCACCGCCCCGGAGGGCACCGCAACCACCGCCGCCGCGATGCGCGCCGTCGTCTTCGAGCACTTCCAGACGTTCCCCTCGCTGACCGAGGTCGCGCGCCCGACACCGGGCCCCGGCGAGGTGCTGCTGAAGGTCGCCGGCTCGGGCGCCTGCCACTCCGACGTCAGCATCTACAAGGAGTTCACCCCGGACACCCCCGGCGCCATCCCGCCGGCCTTCGTGCTGGGCCACGAGGTCTCGGGCTGGGTCGAGGAGGTCGGCGTCGGCGTGACCGGGTTCGAGAAGGGCGCCGCCTACCTCGTGTACGGCCCCATCGGCTGCGGCCACTGCCCCGCCTGCTCCCGCGGCCAGGACACCTACTGCCACAACGTCGCGTCGATGGACTACCTGGCCACCGGCATCGGCCGCGACGGCGGCATGGCGGAGTACGTGACCGTGCCGGCCCGCAACCTCGTGCCGCTCGGCGACGCCGACCCGGTGGCCGCCGCGCCGCTCAGCGACGCCGGCCTCACGCCGTACCACGCCATCAAGCTCGCCCTGCCGAAGCTCGCGGGCGGCGGGCGCACCGCCCTGGTCATCGGCCTCGGCGGCCTCGGGCAGGTCGCCGTGCAGATCCTCACCGCGCTCACCGGTGCCACCGTCATCGCCACCGACATGAAGGCCGACGCCATGGAGCGCGCGGCGGCGAACGGCGCCGTCACCGTGCCGGGCGGCGAGGGCCAGGTCGAGGCGATCCGCGAGCTCACCGGCGGCCGGGGCGTCGACGCCGTGTTCGACTTCGTCGGTGCCGCGCCCACGATCCGCACCGCGCAGCAGGTCGTCGCGCGCCAGGGCCGCATCACCGTGGTCGGCGTGGCCAACGGCACCGTGGACTGGTCCTTCTTCGGCAACCCGTACGAGGCCGAGCTGACCAACACCTACTGGGGCACCATCGAGGAGCTCTACGAGGTCGTGGCCATGTACCGGGCCGGCCAGATCACCCCGCAGGTCGAGCGGTTCGCCATGGACGACGCGCTCGACGCCTACCGCCGCCTCGAGGCCGGCGAGCTCAGCGGCCGCGCCGTCGTCGTGCCGCACGCCTGACGCCGGCACCGTCGGCACCCGCTGGAGACACCGGCACAGGAAACACCGACGCCGGTCGGGCTGCCCAGGGGGGTATGGCAGCCCGACCGGCGTGGCGCACCGGACGCCCGAAGGCGACCGGAGTCATCCCCCGTCGACCCAGTCGCGCACCTCGCGACGGAACCGACGGACACCGAAGGTGCGCTCCGCCAGCGCGCTGACGTCAGCGCGCGGCAGGGCGGCGGCGGCCTCGACCGCACGGCGCAGGCCGGCGTCGTCGAGGCTCTCGGCGACGACGCCGAGGCCGAGCCGCTCGACGCTCTCGCGGGCGCCGCCCTCGGCGTTGACCACCGTGGGCGCCCCGAGCGCCATGGCCTCGACGGGCAGGATCCCGAAGTCCTCGACCGGCGGGAACACGTAGGCCAGCGCCCGCTGCATGAGCGCCCGCAGCAGCGCGTCCGAGACCGCGCCGACGAACCGCACCGGCACGGACGCCGCGGCGGCCAGCTCCGCGAGCCGGCCCGCCTGCGGCCCCTCGCCGACCAGCACCACGGGCAGGCCCACCGCCTCGCCCGCCCGGATGACCAGGTCGAGGCGCTTGTAGGCCACCAGGCGGGAGGCCCCGAGCACGAAGGCCGCCGGCAGGGAGTCGAGGACGGCGCGCTCGTCGCCGGCGACCTCGTCCGCCCAGTCCGCGACCCGCGTCAGGGCGGCCACGTCGACCGGCGGGTGGATGACGCGCGCGTCGCGGCCCCAGCTGAGCGCGATGCGGGCCCGGACGAAGCGGCTGTTCGCCGCGACGTCGTCGAGCCGCCGCGCACGGCGACGGTCGACGCGGCGCAGCGCGGGGGCGGCCAGCCCGACGACAGGGTGCCGGCCGCGCGGGTCGCTCTCCGGCGCCCACAGGAAGCGGGCCGGGGTGTGGACGTACGCGAGGGTGCGCGCGCCGCGCGCGGCCGGGCCGGTGCAGAAGTGGTGGCCGAAGGAGTGACTGGTCGCGAGCACCCACTCGGGGTCCTCGACGCCCGGCCACGGCCGGTGCCACACCGACGGCATGAGCGGGGCGGTCAGCGCCTTGTGCCGCCGCAGCGGGGTGCGCGCCAGCACCGACTCGCGGACCGTGGTGCCCGGGTAGCGTCCCGGCGCGTCGTCCCACAGGCACATGACCGGCGCCTCGGGGAACTCCTCGACGAGGTGGTCGAGCACGCGCTCGGCGCCGCCGGTGCGCTCGATCCACTCGTGCACCAGCACCCCTCCGCCGCGGACGGCGTCGGGCTCGGCGGCCGACCGGGCGCCGGCGGTGCGCGCGGTGCCCGTGCGGGCGAGGTCAGTAAGCGCCACGACGGCTCACCACCGCTCGGAAGGTCTTGAGGAGGATCCCCATGTCGGCGACCGGGCTCCAGTTCTCGACGTAGTAGAGGTCCAGCCGCTTGCTCTCCTCGAGGGAGAGGTCCGAGCGGCCCTTGACCTGCCACAGCCCGGTGAGCCCGGGCCGCACCAGCAGGCGCCGGCCGATCTCGCCGTCGTGCAGCGCGACCTCGCGGGGCAGCTGCGGGCGCGGGCCCACCAGGCTCATCGCGCCGGTGACCACGTTGAACAGCTGCGGCAGCTCGTCGAGGGAGTAGCGGCGCAGGAACTTGCCGATCCGGGTGACCCGCGGGTCGTCCTTCATCTTGAACAGCAGGCCGTTGCCCTCGTCGAGGATGCGGATGCTCTCCAGCCGCGCCTCGGCGTCCGGCACCATCGACCGGAACTTGTACATCGTGAAGGGGCGGCCGCCGAGGCCGATGCGCTCCTGCGCGAAGAAGACCGGCCCGGGGCTCGTCAGCAGCACGGCCAGGGCGATCACGGCCAGCGGCACCGCCAGGACGAGCAGGAGGGCCACGGCACCCACCAGGTCGAACGTGCGCTTCACCACCAGCTGCGGGCCGGTGTAGCCGGGCGCCTCCACGTGCATCAGCGGCAGGCCCGCCACGGGCCGCGTCCGCACGCGCGGCCCGGCCACGTCCGTCAGCGCGGGCGCCAGGATGAGGTCGGCGCCGACCGACTCCAGGTCCCACGCGAGGCGCTTGACCGAGCGCGGCGTGACCATGTCGCAGCTCGTGACGATCACGGCGTCGGCGCCCAGGTGGCGCGCCCGCTGTGCGGCGTCCGGGACGTCGCCGACCACGGGCACGCCGCGCACGTCCTCGAACGGCTCGATCGCCCCGCCCGGCACGCAGGCGGCGATGGTCTCGAGGACGACCCGGGGGTCGCGGCTCAGCTCGTCCACCAGCTGGGTGACGCTGTCCCGGCCGCCGACCACGAGGGCCCGCGTGATGTGCCGGCCGGCCCGCCGCTCCGACTCGAGCAGGCGCCGGTGCACCAGCCGCCCGAGGTTGAGCAGCACCAGGCCCAGCGGCATGGCGATCGCGACGTACCCGCGCGCCAGGTCGTACCGCAGCAGGTAGGCGACCACGGCGACGGCGCCGAAGTAGGCGAGCGTCACGTTGGTGACGCGGATGTACTCGTGCGGGTCGGTGCCCATGAGCTTCGGGTCGTGGGCCTCGCCGAAGCGCAGCGCCGCGAGCCAGGTGAGGAACATGACGACGGAGACCAGCACGTACTGGTCGCGCACGTGCACGGTCTCGGCGCCGCCGAGGCCGATCTGCTCGAACCGCAGCACGTAGGCGACGGTGAGCGTGATGGCGACGGCGCCCGCGTCCGTCAGCGCGACGCGGCGTCGCACCGCCCGCTCCCAGACGCGGGCGGACAGCGACCGCACTCGCGCCCGGGTGAGCGTGGGTGCACCCGTTTTTGGGCGCACGAAGTCCTTCTCGACGACCATGGAGGTTCCTCTGGACGGGGCGGCGACGACGCGGCCGGCGCGCCAGGAGCGGTGGCTCCGCGCTGCGCGGGCGGCCGTCGGCCGAGGATGGTGGGTTCGCTGGGGCGGCTCAGCTCGCCGGGCGTCTGCGCGGGGCGGCGAGGGACCGACGTGCTCGACAGCGGCCGTGCGGGTGCGGCGTGCCGGGCGGCGGCGGGGGGTTGCGGCGAGAGCTCATGGGTGCCCCTGTGACGGGTGGACCGGATGTGACGCCGCTCCGTGCGGCGTTTTCTCGAGCCGGCCTGCGCCCCCCTGGCGCCTGCTCTGCAACGTGGTGCGACCAGTAGACGTGCGGCGTGAGCGGGGCCACAAGGTTGAATCGGGACGACCGCAGGGTGAAAGTTCGCAACGGTTCTGCGAAAGTCCTCAATTCTCGACATCGCTGCACGTCAGGGCGTTCCACGCTCCGGGCAACGGCCGCCGACGGTGGCCCGGGGCCATCGTCCGTTGGCGTCCGGTGGCGCGGGGTCGACGCGCGCGTGAAGGCTCGGCGAACTTCCGCCCGCGCCACGGGGTGGGCGCTCGCACCGTGCTCGCCGGCCCCTAGCGTGGCGGCGTGACCACGCTGCTGCCGTCCCCGTCGCCCTCAGGCGCCGCCCCCTCCCCCGTCGTCGTCGCCCACCGCGGCAACTCCTCCGTCGCCCCGCAGAACACGCTCGCCGCCCTCGAGTCGGCATGGCGGGCGCAGGCCCACGCGGTGGAGATCGACGTCCAGCTCTCCGCGGACGGCGAGGTGGTCGTCATCCACGACGACACCGTCGACGCCACGACGGACGGCTCGGGCGCGGTCGGCGCGATGCCGCTGGCGGCCCTGCGGGCGCTCGACGCCGGGGTGACGTTCTCCCCCGCGTACGCCGGCCAGCGCGTCCCGACGTTCACCGAGGTGCTCGACCTGCTGGCCGCCCGGCCCGGCACCGACCTGCTGCTGGAGCTCAAGGGCTCGTGGGCCACGGACGACGCCCGCCGGGTCACCGACGCGGTCGACGCGGCCGGCCTGGCCGACCGCGTCGTCGTGCAGTCCTTCCACCCCGTGACCGTCGCCGCGCTGCGCGACGTCGCCCCGCACCTGCCGCGCGGCTGGCTCGTGCACCAGGCGTGGGACCGCCTGCTCGAGGTGGCCGCCGAGCTCGCGGTGGTCGCGTGCAACCCGTACGTCGGGATGGTGCTGACGGACCCGGCGCTCGTGGGGCGGCTGCACGACGCCGGCCTGCGGGTCATGACGTGGACCGCGAACGACGCGCAGCAGTGGGACGGCCTGCTCGCCGCCGGCGTCGACGCCGTCATCACCGACCGCCCGGACCGGCTCGCGGGCTGGCTCGAGGGCCGTGCCGCGCGTGCCGCGGGGGCCGGGCTTCTGCCCTGAGCGACACCCCTCGCCGCCAGGGCAGCGAGCGGCCAGGGTGGCCGCATGAGGCTCCTGGTGCTCGGCGGGACCGTGTTCCTCTCGAAGGCCGTCGCGGCCGAGGCGCTCGCCCGCGGCCACGACGTCGTGGCCGTGAGCCGCGGCGTCTCGGGCACGGTCCCGCCCGGGGTGCGGCACGTCGTCGCCGACCGCGACGCGGGCCTGCCGGCCGCGCTCGCCGCCGAGCCGTTCGACGCCGTCGTCGACGTCGCCCGGCGCCCCTCGCACGTGCGCACCGCGGTGGCCGCCGTGCCGCACGCGCACTGGGTCTTCGTCTCGACGATCAACGTCTACGCCGACGAGTCGACGCCCGGCGGCCGCCCCGGCACGCTGCCGCTGCGCGCCGCGATCCCCGAGGACGCCGACGGCCTGGACCCCGCCACCTACGGCGGCGCGAAGGTGGCCTGCGAGGAGCTCGTGCGGGCCGGCGCCGCCGGCAGCACGGTGGTGCGCCCGGGCCTCATCGTGGGCCCGGGCGACCCGACGGGCCGGTTCACCTACTGGGTCGCGCGGCTGGCGCGGGCGGCCGGGCAGCCGGGCGCCCCCGTGCTGGCGCCCGGGGACCCCGCCGACCTCGTCCAGGTGGTCGACGTGCGCGACCTCGCGACGTGGCTCGTCGACCTCGCGGAGGCGCGGGCCGACGGCGTGCTCGACGCGGTCGCGCCGCCGGTTCCGCTCGGCGACCTGCTGGCCGAGGTCGCCGCGGGGTGCGGCGCGGCGCCGGCCTGGCGGTGGGTGCCGCGGGGGGCCCTCGAGGCCGCCGGGGTGGTGCCGTGGTCCGGGGAGCGGTCGCTGCCGCTGTGGCTGCCCCGCCCGGAGCTCGGCGGGATGGCCGCCCACGACGTCGCCGCGTCCCTCGCGGCGGGGCTGCGGCCGCGGCCGGTCGCCGAGACCGCCCGCGACACGCTGGCGTGGCTGCGCGCCACGCCCGCCGCCACGGTCACCGGGCTGACGGCGGCCGAGGAGACCGAGGTGCTGCGCGCCCTGGACGGGCGGCACGAGGGCTGACCAGGTCCACGAGCGCTGCCCACGTCTCGCCCGCGGGTGACCCGGGGCGACGCGCACGGGGCCGCCCCCTGGCGGTCATCTTCCGTTCGCGCCGAGGTCGCCGGACCTTCCCGGACCTTTCTTCGTTGCTTCGGCGCACATTCGCCTGACGGTCGGCTGCTCGCAACCGCGGGCCCATCGAATGTGGCCCGTGACCCACACCGTTGCTGAACCGGCCGCCCCTTCGCGGCCCGACGTCGGCGGGCCGCAGGCCCCGGGCGGCACCCCGGCCACCTCCCGTCCCGCGTCGTCTCCCGCCCCGGCCCCGTCGGCCGAGCGCCGCCGCGTCCGCCGCCGGCGCGGCCTGCGCGAGGGCCTGCTGTTCGCCGCGCTGGTCGCGCCGAACCTCGCCGCGATCCTGGTGTTCTCGTACTGGCCGACGATCTACAACTTCGTCCTGAGCCTCATGGACTGGGACTTCATCTCCCCGTCCCCCGTGTTCGTGGGCCTGCAGAACTACGTGGACCTGTTCCGGGACCCGGAGTTCGGCACCGTGCTCGCCAACACGGGGATCTTCACCGCGGTCACGGTCGGCGGCACCCTGGTCGGCGGGCTGGGCATCGGCTACCTGCTGTCGCGGAGGCTGCGGTTCGCCGGCCTGACCCGGACCATGACGTTCGCCCCGCACATGCTGCCGGGCGCCGCCGTCGGCATCGTCTGGCTGTTCATGTTCGACCCCACCTACGGCCTGAGCCGCCTGGCGTTCAACGCCTTCGGCGCCGACTCGCCGCAGTGGACCACCACGTCGGACTGGTCGCTGTGGGCCATCACCGTCGCGTACGCCTGGCAGCGCCTGGGCTTCGTCGCGATCATCTACTACACCGCGATCCTCGACCTGCCGAAGGACCTCTTCGAGGCAGCGTCGCTCGACGGCGCGCACGGCTGGAAGCTGTTCCGCAGCATGACGCTGCCGCTGCTCAGCCCGGTCACCTACTTCCTGCTGCTGACCGGCATCATCACCAGCGCCCAGGCCTTCGACATCATCGCGATCCTGACCTCCGGCGGGCCCGGGGTCTCCTCCACGACCCTCACCTGGATGGTCTACGACCAGGCCTTCCTGCGGTTCGACATCGGCTCCTCCGCCGCCGCGGCCACGGTCCTGTTCGTGATCCTCATGGTGGTCACCGTCCTGCAGACCCGCTTCGCCGAGAGGAAGGTGCACTACTCGTGAGCGCCGCCGTCGAGACCCCCACCGCGCCGGCCGACGCCGCGCCCACCACTCCCGCGGGCCCCCGCGGCGGCGGCCGCCGCCGGCGCAGCACCACCACCTCCGGCCCCGGTTCCGCCGTGACGCGCCGCCCGCTGCCGCTGACGATCGTCCAGTACGTGCTCCTGGCGGGCGTGCTGCTGCTGTTCGTCGTCCCGGTGTACTGGCTGTTCAGCTCGTCGGTGAAGCCCGAGCAGGACATCTACGCCTGGCCGCTGCGCTGGCTGCCCACCGGCCTCGAGTGGTCCAACTTCGCCGAGGCCTGGAACGCCGCCCCGTTCGACCGGTTCTTCGTGAACTCGATCATCACCACGGGCGTCGGCACCGTCCTCGAGATGGGCTGCGCGGTCCTGTCCGCCTACGCGTTCGCGTTCGTGCGGTTCCGGTTCAAGAAGGCCGTCTTCGTGCTGGTGCTGGGCTCGCTCATGCTGCCGGGCCACGTGACGCTGCTGGTCAACTACATCACCGTGGGCGAGCTGGGCTGGCTCAACACCTACGCCGGCCTGATCCTGCCCGGGATGGGCAGCGCCTTCGCGATGTTCCTGGTCTACCAGCAGATGCGCCAGGTCCCCGGCGAGCTCGTCGACGCCGCGCTGGTCGACGGCGCGGGCCACCTGCGCCGGATGCTCACGCTGGTCGTGCCGCTGTGCAAGCCGATGATCCTCACCGGCACGCTCATCGTGCTCATCGGCAAGTGGAACGACTTCGTCTGGCCGCTCATCGTCACCAGCACCGCGGACATGCGCACGCTGCCGATCGGCCTGATGTTCCTGCGCAGCCAGGAGGGCTACACCAACTGGGGCTCGATCCTGGCCGGCACGGTCATGGTCGGCCTGCCGATGCTCGTCGTCTTCTTCCTCGCCCAGAAGCGGATCATGGGCGGCATCGCCGCCGGTGCGCTCAAGGGCTGACGCCCCCGGCCGGCCGCCACGACGGCCGGCTCCCCCTCCGGCCGCGTCCTCGGCCGGCTCCCCCGGCCTGCGGGCCGTCCCCCTCGCCCCGGCCCCCTGCCGGGTCTGCACACCCACTCCGAGGAGACCTCTGTGTCCAGCAACCTCTCCCAGCTCGTCCTCGACCGCCGCACCCTGCTCGCGCTGCTGGGCGCGGGCGGCGCGGCGGCGACGCTCGCCGCGTGCGCCGGCGGGTCGCCCGCCGCGGGCGGCGGCGCGAGCAGCGGCGGCAGCAGCAACCTGCGCTCCGGCTTCTCGCAGGCGCCGGTCAAGGTGCCGTCGCAGTACGCCGGCCGCACCGCGATCCTGTTCTGGGCGCCGTTCACGGGCGTGAACTTCGAGGCCGTGCAGGCGCAGTTCAACGCCTTCAACGAGTCCCAGGACGAGATCTACGCCGCCGCGGAGTCGCAGGGCTCGTACGCCGACCTGAACCAGAAGTACACGGCGGCCCTCCAGGCCCGCCAGGTGCCGGACATCGTCTGCTTCCCGGAGCGCCAGTGGCTGCAGTTCTGGCAGGCCGACTCCCTGGCCCCGCTGGACCGCTACTTCGACGACCAGTGGTCGCTCGACGTGTACATGCAGAACTACGTCGGCGAGGGGACCGCCGCCGGCGAGGCGTTCGTCGTGCCGTTCGCCCGCTCGACGCCGCTGTTCTACTTCAACAGGGAGCGCTTCCGCGAGGCGGGCCTGCCGGAGACCGGCCCCACCACGTGGACCGAGTTCGCCGAGATGGCGCCGGCGCTGCTGGCCCTCGACGCCGGCGGCCAGTCGCTCAAGCCGATGGCGTTCGGCGCCGAGGACGGCTGGTTCGGCCAGTCGCACATCTGGGCGTGGGACGGCCGGTGGTCCACCGACACGGAGGTGACGGCCGACGCCGGCCCGGCCGCCGAGTGGCTGCAGTGGAAGAAGGACTTCATCCACCGCGACGGCTACGGCTACATGGCCAAGGCCGCGATGACCGACTTCCAGACGGGCGTCGCCGCCGCGACGCACGGCTCGACGGCGTCGCTGCGCGGGGCCACGGAGGCGGCCGAGTTCGAGATCGGCACGGCCTTCATGCTCGGCCACGACACCCCCGGCCCCAAGGTCCCCACCGGCGGCTCCGGCCTGAGCATCGTCAAGGCGGAGTCGCAGGAGCGCCAGGACGCCTGCGCCGAGCTGTTCAAGTTCCTCGCGCAGCCGGAGAACTCGGCCACGTGGCACAAGGACACCGGCTACCTGCCGATCGTCACCGCGGCCCAGGAGACCCAGACGGTCAAGGACCTGGTCGCGGCCGACCCGAACTTCGGCACGGCGCTGAAGCAGGTCGCCAACGCCCAGACCGCCGACCCGATCGGCTGGTACCAGGCGTCGCTCACCGAGATCAACGCCGCGATGGCGCAGGTCTACGGCGACGGCGCGGACGTGCCCACCGTGGTGTCCCACCTCCAGGGCAAGCTCGAGGGCATCTTCCAGCAGAACGCCGAGAGCATCGCGAAGGTCCTCGGCTCCTGACCTCGCCGGCCCGGTCGCCCCGCTCGGGGCGGCCGGGCCGTCCCCTTTCCCGCACCTCCCGCCGCACGCCCCGCCGCACCCCGCCGAGGAGCTCCCCGTGAACCAGAAGCTGATCGTCATCTCCGTCGACGCCATGTCGGGCGCCGACGACATCGCCTACGCCCGGACGCTGCCGGTGTTCGGCCGCCTGCTCGGGCGCGCCGCCGTCGCCGAGATCGAGGCGGTCTTCCCGACCCTCACCTACCCGAACCACACCGCCCAGGTCACCGGGTGCACGCCGGCCGTCTCGGGCATCTTCAACAACGTCCTCATGCAGCCGGGCATCACCCACCCCGACTGGTTCTGGGAGTACGACCGCCTCCAGGCCCCGACGCTCATGGACGCCGCGAAGGCCGCGGGCCTCACGGTCGCGACCGTGCAGTGGCCCGTCACCGCCGGGGCGCCGTTCGACGTCGTGGTGCCCGAGATCGCCAACGAGGACCACTTCGGCGGCCTGGAGGCCGCCATGGAGCGGTTCTGCTCGCCACGCGGGCACGAGCTGTGGCAGCGCCACCGCGACAAGACCGTGTGGCACCCCAAGCGCCGTCACGACGACATGTCCACCGCCGTCGTCGTCGACACCCTGCTCGAGGACCGCCCCGACGTGCTGTTCTGGCACCTCGTCGACGTCGACTCGGCGCGCCACCTGCACGGCGCCACCGGCGAGCACGTGCGCGAGGCGCTGCGGGCCACCGACGAGCGGATCGGCCGGGCGCTCGCCGCGCTCGACGCCACGGGCGACCACGAGCGCACCAACGTCGTCATCGTGTCCGACCACGGCCACCTCGACACCGAGCAGCACACCAACCTCAACGTGCTGCTGCGCGAGCGGGGCTTCCTGCGCACCGACGACGAGCACCGCCTGCTCGGCTGGGAGGCCTACTGCCACAGCGCCGGGCTGTCCGGGCAGGTCTTCCTCGCCGACGACATCACGCCCGAGCGCCGCGCCGCCGTCGAGGAGCTGCTGCGGGAGGTCGAGGCGACACCGGAGTACCGGGTCGAGCGGGTGTGGACCGAGGCCGAGGCGCGGGCGGAGACCGGCCTGGGCGGGCCGTTCGCCTACGTGGTCGAGTCCGAGCCGGGCGTGATCGTCGGCGGCGCGCTGGACCGCCGCGTGGTCGTCCGCAAGGGCGACGACGACTTCCGCGGCTACCTCGGCAACCACGGCCACCACCCGCGGCACGGGGCGCAGCCGGTGTTCCTCGCCGCCGGGCCGGCGTTCGTGCCGGGCGCCGACGCCGGCCGCCGCCGGATGATCGACGAGGCCCCCACGCTCGCCGCCGCGCTCGGCCTGGCGCTGCCGCACGCCGAGGGCGCCGCGATGGTGGAGCTGCTGGTCGGCGCCACCGAGCGGGAGCCGGTGGCCCTGCCGGCCGCCACGCTCGAGGAGCCCGAGGTCACCGCCGCGCTCGACGCGCCGGCGGCGTTCGTGGCCGACGCCGTGGCTACCGAGCGCGCGTGAGCCCCCCCGCGGCGGTCGCCGACCGCCGCGGGGCCGCTCAGCACCACCCGCCGGGCGCGGGCCCGCTCAGGGCTCGCGCCCGGCGTCGTCGGGCCCGACGGCCGTGGCGCCCGCCGGGCGCCCCGCCCCGCCCGCCCCGTCGTGGGACGCGGGCGCGGCCTCGACCGTGGGGTCCCGCTCCGCGCGCAGCTCGCGCTCGCGGACCACCTCCTCCGACGGGCCGCTGAAGTGCCGCGACCGCTCCACGGCCGCGAGGCTGCCGGTGAACAGGGCCGAGCGCTCGGCGCCGCCCCCGTCCGGCTCGGGGGCGTCCGGCGCCCGCACGGCCCCGAGCACCACGGTCTCGCCCGCGGCCAGCGCCGCGGCCGCCGCGTGCGCCGTCTCGTGCGCCGCCTCGGGCGCCGCCTCGGGCGCCGCCTCGGGCTCTGTGCCGTGGGCACGACGCCGCGAGCCCGGCGGCGCGACGAGCACGGTCGGGTCCTCGGGCGCCGCCGGCGACGAGCCGCCGTCCGGGGCCACGCGCACCCGCACCGAGCGCCGCGCCGGGGTGCGCCGCCGCTCCGTGCGCGGCTCGCCCTCCCGCTCGTGCGGCCGTTCCTCGGCCCGCTCCAGGGGCTCCCGGCCCGGCCCTGCGGCGGCACCGGGCGCCTCGGCCGCGGCGGGGCGGACCTCGCGGTCCGGCGACCCGCCGTTCCCCGCCCCGACGGGCGCGCCGCCGTCGGCGGCGACCGGCGCGGGGGCCGCCTCCCCGACCGCCTCGCCGGCCTCCAGCGGCGGCAACGCCGGCTCGGCGAGGAAGCCTCCGTCGCGCGGGACGCCCTCGAGGCGGGTGCGCGGCAGGGCCTGGGGCGCCTCCGCCTGCAGCCACTCGACGAGGCCCTCGCGGACGAAGCAGCGCAGGTCGAACAGGGTCGGCGCGTCCACCGCGCTCACCAGCACGCGCACCCGCACCGTGCCGCCGACGGCGTCCGTGACCTGGAGGATGCCCACGCGCTCGTCCCACAGCTCGGTGCGCGCCAGCAGCCGGTCGAGCTCGGCGCGCATCGCCCGGAACGACACCTGGAAGTCGAGGTCGAGCTCCACGGTGCCGAGCAGCTCGGCGGAGCGGCGCGTCCAGTTCTGGAACGGCGTGGTCGTGAAGTAGGTCGAGGGCAGGATCAGCCGCCGGTCGTCCCAGACGTGCACCACCACGTACGTCAGGGTGATCTCCTCGATGCGCCCCCACTCGCCCTCGAGGACGACGACGTCGTCGACCCGGATGGCGTCGGTGAACGCGATCTGCATCCCGGCGAAGACGTTGGCCAGCGAGGTCTGGGCGGCGAGGCCGGCCACGATCGACAGCAGGCCGGCGGAGGCGAAGAGGCTGGCGCCGGCGGCCCGCGCCTCGGGGAAGGTGAGCAGCACCGCGGCCGCGCCGCACACCACCAGGACGGCCACGGTCAGCCGCCGCACGATGGTGACCTGGGTGCGCAGGCGCCGCGCGTGCCGGTTGTCGGCCACGTCGAGCGGGACGCGGGCCAGCACCCGGTCCTCGACCACGAACGCGAACGCCCCCACGAGCCACGTGAACGCGACGATGCCGGCGATGAGCAGCAGGTGCTGCAGGACCGGGAGCCACGGCTCGTCGGGGTCGGCGCTGTAGCGCACCGCGAGCGCCACGGCCACGACCATGAGCAGGACGCGGGTGGGACGGCGCATGCGCAGGGACATCTCCCGCGCCAGCGGGCTGCGCCGGCCGATGCGGCGCACGGTCACGGACAGGACGGTGGCGAGCACGAACGCGGCGGCGACCCCGCCCAGGGCCCAGGCGAAGGTCACGCCCAGGCTCGCGGTCGCCTCGAGCTCGGCGTCGGAGGGCATGTCGGCGGGCATGGCTCCACCCTAGGAACGTCCCCCTGGGTGCTCGCTGGGCGTCTCTCTCCTGGCGAACGCCCGGCGTGGCCGGCGCCCGCCGAGGTGCCCGCCGAGGTGCCCGCCGAGGCGCCCGCCGAGGTCACCCCGCGGCGGCGCGCGCCCGCCGGGGCGCGTGCAGCCAGGGCCGCAGGCGGGCGGTGACCCACGGCAGCACCCAGCACGCCATGATCGGCGTCAGCACCAGGGTGGACACGAGCACCCGCACCAGCACGGGCCACTGCGCCGAGGACGGCGCGGCCCAGCCGAGCAGCAGCGTGAACGCGAGGTTGACGGGGAAGAAGCCGAGCCAGATGGCGGTGGCCTGCTTCCACCGCGGCGGGGCGGGCAGCAGCGGGGCGCCCGCGGGCTCGTCGGTGCGCAGCGGCGCGTCGAACCAGCCCTCGATGCCGGTGCGGCGCTCGACGCGCCGCTCCTGCACGAGCCCCGCGCCCTGCGCCAGCCACTGCGCGCGCTCGGCCGAGCGCTCCCATGCCTCGAGCCGCGCGGCGTCGGCGAAGCGGTAGAGCATGTACCAGTCGCTCGAGCCCTCGGCGGCGCGGATCCAGCCGGAACCGAGGAAGCCGTCCCACCGGTTCGCCAGCCGCACGCCGGCCTGGACCCAGGCGGTGACCTCGGGCACGCGGTCGGGGCTCACGACGCGGTGGACGGACACCGTCACGGGGGCGGCGGGCCCGGCCGGGGCGCGGTCCGCCCTGCCGTCCGCAGGGGCGGTGCCGTCCACGGGGCCGGTGCCGTCCGGTCGGGGGCGAGGGGTCGTCATAGCGAGCCAGTGAACGCCGCCGGTGCGTCCGCCGCGCGTCCCGACGGCCGCCGCGGGACGCCGCGTCCCGGATGCCGGGCACGCGGGTCGCCGGCGCGGCTCGCGCGGGGCCGGCGCACCGGACCGCGGGGCGGCGGCGCGCGGCGCCACGGGCGGGGCCGCCGGCGGTGAGGTCACTCACCTCGGGCGCGCCTGGGCACCCCGGGTCGTCCGGGATTGTCCGGGTCTGGCCGGGTTGCAGACCGGAACCATATTTGGTACGCCTCCGGCCGCCGCCTTACATGGACGACCGACCAAGACGAGCGATCCGCTCGCCGCACCGGACCTTCGAGGAACCGAGCGCTTGACTGTCACGAACCCCACCCGATCTTCCCTGCGCCGAGAGCGGGACGCCCGGCGAGCACGCCTGCGCCGCTCCGGCGGCGCCACCCTGGCCACCGTCGCGCTGGCCGCCACCCTCGTCACGGCGAACCTCACCACCGCCGCCGCCGCGCCGGCGCAGGACGCCGCACCGGCGGCGAGCGCCACGACGCCTGCCACGCCCACCGCCCCGGTGCCCCAGGCCACGCCCGAGGCCCTCGCCAAGGCCGGGCAGGTGCTCGGCCGCGCCGACTTCGTCGTCCGCGAGTCCGCCGCCAGCCGCGCGCAGCGCTCGCAGATCGCGAAGGCCACGGCGCAGCTGCGCAAGCTCGTGGACGGCAGCACCAGCGCCGCCCCCGCCGCCACGTCGCCGGCCGACGCCGCCGTCGAGCAGCGCGGCGCGGTGGCGTCCCGGGCCGGGGAGCGCGCCGCCACCACGGCCGCGGCGAGCGCCCCGCAGACCCGCGGCGGCGGCACCGCCACGGGCGGCCACCTCGCCGCGTCCGCGACCGTCGCCGCGGTGCCCGCGCTGGCGGACCTCGCCGGCCCGACCCTCACGCCGGCGCAGGCCGCGCCGGGCGGCACCACGAGCCTCGCGAAGAGCCTGCCGAAGGCGCTGTCGAAGACCCTGTCGAAGGGCACCACGGCGAACGCCGCGGCAGCAGCCCCGGCGGCCCCCGCCCGCGCGGCCGAGCCCCGCGCCCTCGGCGCCAAGACCGCGGCCGAGCTCGCGAAGACCACCAAGGCGCTCGAGTCGCTGCTGCAGAAGACCACCGCGGCGGCGGCCGTCGACGTCACGCCGCGCCCGGTCCCCAAGCCGAAGCCGAAGCCGAAGGCGGTGGACCGGCCGGAGGCGGCCGACCAGCAGGCCGCCAAGACCAAGGTGGACAAGAGCCGCGCCGAAAAGGCCGCGCGCCTGGCCGCCGGGGCGAGGAACGGCTACGTGCCCGTCGAGGCGCTGTGCGACCTGTCGTTCGCGTCGGGCGAGCGGCTGCGCTGCGACGCCACCGAGGCGCTCGAGCGCCTCGACGAGGCCTACCGCGCCCGGTTCGGGACGCACCTGACGATCAACGACACCTACCGCTCGTTCGAGGCGCAGGTCGCCACCAAGGCCGCCCGCGGGTTCTGGGCCGCCAAGCCGGGCTACTCCAACCACGGCTGGGGCGTGGCGGTCGACCTGGGCGGCGGTATCCAGGAGCGCTCGAGCGCCCAGCACGCGTGGATGGTCGAGAACGCCGGCCGCTTCGGCTGGCGCAACCCCGAGTGGGCCCAGGCGGACGGGCGCAAGCCCGAGGCCTGGCACTGGGAGTTCGGCACCCGCGACTGACCCGCGGGCCGGGTCCCGGCCGCGCGGCGGCCGGGACCT
>NZ_JAXUAK010000016.1:0-70882 GCF_046535855.1 Puerhibacterium sp. TATVAM-FAB25
GCACCGGCACCGCGCCGACGCCGGTGCGCTGCACGGGAGTCAGGCGCCCGGTCGTCGCGTCGATGCCGCGCGTCCCGCCCGTCGTGGCGGGCGGGCGCACCACGGGCGCCTGCGCCGCACCACCGGTGCCCGCGGGCGGCTGGTGCAGCGAGCGGCGGGTCGGCGGCGGCGTCGCGCCGGACGCCGGCGGGAACGCCGGGGCGCCGGCCTGGGGCTGCGCGGACTCCTCGCGCGCGCGGAGCTCCCGGCGGGTCAGCGGCCGGGACGGCTGGGCCTGGTTCTCACTCATCCTCGGAACCTCGATACAGACCGTGCTTGGCGATGTACTGCACCACGCCGTCGGGCACGAGGTACCAGACCGGCTGGCCGGCCTCGGCCCGCCGACGGCAGTCGGTGGACGAGATCGCCATGGCCGGCACCTCGAGGGTGGTGACGGCGCCCTCAGGAATCCCGTCGATCGTCAGGGCGTGGTCGGGCCGCGTGACGGCGACGAAGTGCGCCATGTCCCACAGCTCGCCCGCGTCCTTCCACGCCAGGATCTGCTCGACGGCGTCGGCACCCGTGATGAAGAACAGGTCGGCGTCCGGCCGCTCGGCGCGCAGGTCGCGCAGCGTGTCGACGGTGTACGTCAGGCCGGGACGGTCGATGTCGACCCGGCTGACCGTGAACCGCGGGTTGGACGCCGTCGCGATCACCGTCATGAGGTAGCGGTCCTCGGCCGGCGAGACCTTCTGGTGCTGCTTGAAGCCCGGCTTCCCGGTCGGCACGAACACGACCTCGTCGAGGCCGAAGTGCGCGGCCACCTCCGAGGCGGCCACGAGGTGTCCGTGGTGGATCGGGTCGAACGTGCCGCCCATCACCCCGATGCGGGGGCGACGGCGGTCACGTCCGGGCGCGTCGGTGCTCACGGGCAGGCAGACGGTTCCGGAGCCGGTGCTCAGTGGCGGTTCCAGATGTTGCGGAACGCGTAGGTCACCGCCAGGGCGAACAGCAGGCCGCCGAAGGCGAGGACCCCTAGCAGCACGGGCGAGATCCCGGCGGCGTGCTCGGCGGTCTCCTGGGCGGCCTGGACGGCGGTCTGCAGCACGATGCTCCTCCTGAAGGTGCGTGGACTTCGGCGATCAGTCTCTCACGACGGCGCGCGCGGCTCCGCCCGGCGTCGGCCGGGGTCGCGGCGCCGCGCGGCGGGCGGTCAGGGGCGCACGTGCCCGTCGCCGTGCACGACCCACTTGGTGGTCGTCAGCTCGGCCAGGCCCATGGGGCCGCGCGCGTGCAGCTTCTGCGTCGAGATGCCGATCTCCGCGCCGAGGCCGAGCTGGCCGCCGTCGGTGAACCGGGTCGAGGCGTTGACCATGATCGCGGCCGAGTCGAGCTCGGCGACGAACCGCTCGGAGGCGGCGAGGTCGCGCGTGACGATCGCCTCGGTGTGGCCCGAGGACCAGGTGCGGACGTGCTCGATCGCCTCGTCGAGGGAGTCGACCACGCGCACCGCGAGCTCCAGCGCGAGGTACTCGGTGGCCCAGTCCTCGTCCGTGGCGGGGACCACCGCGACGCCCTCGGGCGCGAGCGCCGCCGTTCGGTCGTCGCCGTGCAGCACCACGCCGGCACCGGCGAGGGCCGTGAGCGCCGCGGGCAGGAAGCCGTGAGCCGCGTCGCGGTGCACCAGCAGCGTCTCGGCGGCGTTGCACACGCCGACGCGCTGGGTCTTGGCGTTCATCACGATCTCGACGGCGGTGGCGACGTCCGCGGTCGCGTCCACGTAGACGTGCACGTTCCCGACGCCGGTCTCGATCACCGGGACGGTGGACTCCCGCACGACGGTGCGGATCAGGTCGGCGCCGCCGCGCGGGATGAGCACGTCCACCAGGCCGCGGGCGTGCATGAGCGCGACGCCGCCGGGGCGGCCGTACCGGTCGATCGACTGCACGAGGTCCGCGGGCAGGCCCTGCGCCTCGAGCGCGCGGCGCATCACGTCGGTGATGACGGTGTTCGACGACGCCGCGGCGCTGCCGCCGCGCAGGATCACGGCGTTGCCCGACTTCAGGGCGAGCCCCGCGGCGTCGACCGTGACGTTGGGCCGCGCCTCGTAGATCATGCCGACCACGCCCATGGGCACCCGCAGCTGCCGCAGGCGCAGGCCGTTCGGCAGCGTCTGGCCGCGGAGCACCTCGCCGACCGGGTCGGGCAGGCCCGCGAGCTCACGCAGGGCGTCGGCGACGGCGACCACGCGCTCCGGGGTGAGCGCGAGCCGGTCGAGCAGGCCCGGCGTCAGGCCGTTCTCGCGCCCGCGCGCCAGGTCGTCGGCGTTGGCCGCGACGACGTCGTCGGCCGCGGCCACGAGGGCGTCCGCGACGGCGTGCAGGGCCGCGTCCTTGGTCGCCCGCGTGGCGGTCGCCAGGGCGCGCGAGGCCACCTTGGCGCGGCGCGCGACGTCACGGACGGCCTGCTCGACGTCGGTCCCGGCCGTCCGGTCGCTGAGGGTCGAGGTCATGCCCCGAGGGTACTTCGGCGGCGGGCGCCGCGGCAGGGCCGTCCACGGGCGCGACGGCGGCGGCTCGCCAGGCCCGCGCGCGACCCCCTAGCATTCCGCCGACCACGACGGCCGTGGTCACCGACGGGAGAACCGATGTCGACAGCGACCACCCCCGACCTCAGCCGCACCGCGCGGCTCGACCGGCTGCCCTTCACCCGGGCGCACCGCCGGCTGCTCACGGGCGCCGGGGTGGGCTGGGCGCTCGACGCGATGGACGTCGGCATCGTGTCCTACGTGCTGGCCGCCCTGGCGGTGCAGTGGCAGCTGACCACCGGGGAGCTGTCGCTGCTCGGCTCGATCGGCTTCGCCGGCATGGCCGTGGGCGCGGCGCTCGGCGGGCTGCTCGCCGACAAGGTGGGCCGCCGGCAGGTGTTCGCGCTGACCCTGCTGGTGTACGGGCTCGCGACCGGCGCCTCCGCCCTCGCCGGTGGCGTCGCCGTCCTGCTCGTGCTGCGCTTCGTCGTCGGGCTGGGCCTCGGCGCCGAGCTGCCCGTCGCCTCGACGCTCGTGAGCGAGTACGCCCCGGCGCGCATCCGCGGCCGCGTGATCGTGGTGCTCGAGTCCTTCTGGGCCGTGGGCTGGATCGCCGCCGCGCTCATCGGGACGTTCGTCGTCGCCGGGTCCGACGACGGCTGGCGCTGGGCGTTCCTCATCGGGCTCGCGCCGGCGCTGTACGCGATCGTCGTGCGGGTCGGGCTGCCCGAGTCGGTGCGGTTCCTCGAGCGCCAGGGCCGGCACGCCGAGGCCGAGGCCGCCGTGCGCCGCTTCGAGGAGTCGGCCGGGGTGCCGGTGCCCGATGACGCCGGCATCCCGACCGACCTGGTCCGCGCCGGTGCGCCCGCGCGCCGCGTGCCCGTGCGCGAGCTGTTCACCGCCGCCCTGCGCCGCCGCACGGTCGCGCTGTGGCTCACCTGGTTCGGCGTGAACTTCGCCTACTACGGCGCGTTCACGTGGATGCCGACGCTGCTGGTGGCCGACGGGTTCGGCCTGGTGCGGTCGTTCACGTTCACGCTGGTCTTCACGCTCGCCCAGCTGCCGGGCTACGCGGTGGCGGCCTGGCTCATCGAGGCCTGGGGCCGGCGCGCCGTCCTGGTGACGTTCCTGGCGGGCTCGGCGGTCTCGGCGGTCGGCTTCGGCCTGGCGGGCTCCGTGCCGGCGATCCTCGTGGCCGGTATCGCGCTGTCGTTCTTCAACCTCGGCGCGTGGGGCGCCCTGTACGCGGTGACGCCGGAGAGCTACCCCACCGCCCTGCGCGCGACCGGCTCGGGCAGCGCCACCGCGTTCGGCCGCCTCGCCTCGATCCTCGCCCCGCTCGTCGTGCTGCCGCTGCACGACCGCATCGGCACCGTGGGCGTGTTCGTCGTGTTCGCCGCGGCGTTCGTCCTGGCGATGGCCGGCTCGGCGATGCTCGCCGAGCTGCGCGGCCGCCGCCTGGAGGAGGACCTCCCGGCCGCCTGACGGGGGCTCAGCGGGCGGCGCGCGCCCGCTGGCGGGCGCGGTGCTCCAGCACCAGGTCGTCGCGGTGCACGATCTCGCGGTCGTACCCCTCCCCCAGCGCCTCGCGCAGCTCGGCGGTCTGCCGACCCAGCAGCGCGGGCAGCTCGTGGGAGTCGAAGGCGACGAGGCCGCGGGCCACGACGGCGCCGTCGGGCGCCACGAGCTCCACCGGGTCGCCGGCGTCGAACTCGCCGTCGACGCGCGTGACGCCCGCGGGCAGCAGCGACGCGCGGCCGCCGAGCACCGCGCGGGCCGCGCCGTCGTCGACGTGCAGCCGCCCCCGCACCCGCGCCGCGTGCGCGATCCACAGCCGGCGCGCCGACGCCCGCCGCCCGGTGGCCGCGAAGAACGTGCCGACGTCCGCGCCGGCCAGCGCCGCGGCGGCGTTCGCCGCGCGGGTGAGCACGACCGGCACGCCGGACGCCGTCGCGATCCGCACCGACTCGAGCTTGGTGACCATGCCGCCGGTGCCGAGCACGCTGCCCCGCGCGGTCACGGGCACGTCGGCCACCTCGGCGAGGTCGCCCACGTACGGGATGCGGCGCGCGCCGGGGCGCGACGGCGGCGCGTCGTGCAGGCCGTCGACGTCGGTGAGCAGCACGAGCGCGTCCGCCTTGACGAGGTGGGACACGAGCGCGGCGAGCCGGTCGTTGTCGCCGAACTTCAGCTCGTCGGTGGTGACGGCGTCGTTCTCGTTGACCACGGGCACGACGCCGAGCGCCAGCAGGCGCGACAGCGAGCGCTGGGCGTTCTTGTAGCGCAGCCGGCGCACCGTGTCCTCGGCGGTGAGCAGGATCTGCCCCACGCCGATGCCGTGCGCCGCGAACGCCTCCGTGTACCGGGCCACGAGCATGCCCTGGCCCACCGACGCGGCCGCCTGCATCGTGGCCAGGTCGCGCGGGCGGGTCGCGAGCCCCAGGGGTCCGATCCCGGCCGAGATGGCGCCGGAGGTCACCAGGACGACCTGCGCCCCGGCGGCGTGCCGCGCGGCGAGCACGTCCACCAGGGCGCGCAGGGCGCCGACGTCGAGCCGGCCGTCCGGGCCGGTGAGCGAGGACGAGCCGATCTTGACGACGACGCGGCGGGCCGCGGGCAGCACGTCGCGGGAGGTGGCGTCGCGGGAGGTGGCACGGACGACGGGGACGTTCACCGCCCCATCATCGCCCGCCGTGGCCCCCGGTGGGCGGACGTGTCCGCCGGTCAGACGGCCGTCACTCGTCGTCGGGGCGGGTCCAGACGCCCTGCTCGCGCTCGGTCCACAGCTCGCGGCGGGCCTCCGTCTTGGCGTCCATGCGCTCGGTGAACTCCCGGCGCCGGTCGGCGCGGGTCGGGCGAGCGCGGTCCTCGAGACGCAGGTCCGTGCCGCGGGCGCCGAGCAGCTCCGGCCCCGTCATGAGGGTCGGCTCCCAGTCGAAGACGACGGCGTTGCGCGGGTCGCCGATGCGCACCTCGTCGCCCGCCACGGCCCCGGCCTGGAGCAGCTTGTCCTCCACGCCCAGCTTGGCCAGGCGGTCGGCGAGGAAGCCGACGGCCTCGTCGTTGTTGAAGTCCGTCTGGCGCACCCAGCGCTCCGGCTTGGACCCGCGCACCTCGAAGTAGACGCCGTCCGCGTCGGTCCTGCGCGTCACCGTGAAGCCCGCCTCGTCGACGGCGCGCGGGCGCAGCACGACGCGGGCCGGCGCGGGCGCCGGGGCGGCCGCGCGGGCCTGGGCGACGATCTCGGCCAGGGCGAAGGTCAGCGGGCGCAGGCCCTCGTGGCTCGCCGTGGAGATCTCGAACACCCGCAGGCCACGGGCCTCGAGCTCGGGGCGCACCAGCTCGGCCAGCTCGCGGGCCTCGGGCACGTCGATCTTGTTCAGCACGACCAGGCGCGGGCGCTCCGTGAGCGGCACGCGGCCGCCCTCGATCTCCAGGTCGCCGGCGTAGGCCGCCAGCTCGGCCTCGATGACGTCGAGGTCGCTCAGCGGGTCGCGGCCCGGCTCGAGCGTGGCGCAGTCGAGCACGTGGACGATGACGGCGGTGCGCTCGATGTGGCGCAGGAACTCCAGGCCGAGGCCCTTGCCCTCGCTCGCGCCGGGGATGAGGCCCGGCACGTCGGCGACGGTGAACCGGGTGTCGCCGGCCTCGACCACCCCGAGGTTGGGCACCAGCGTGGTGAACGGGTAGTCGGCGATCTTCGGGCGCGCCGCGGAGACGGCGGCGATGAGCGAGGACTTGCCGGCGCTGGGGAAGCCCACCAGCGCGACGTCGGCGATGGTCTTGAGCTCGAGCACGACGTCGGCGGTCTCGCCGGGCTCGCCGAGCAGCGCGAAGCCGGGGGCCTTGCGCTTCGGGGAGGACAGCGCGCGGTTGCCCAGCCCGCCGCGCCCGCCGTGCGCGACGACGTACTCGGCGCCCTCGCCGACGAGGTCGGCGAGCACGGTGCCGTCGGGGGTCTTGACCACGGTGCCGTCGGGCACGCGCAGGACGAGGTCCTCGCCCTTCGCGCCGTCGCGGTCGTCACCCATGCCCTGGGTGCCGTTGGCCGCGTGGCGGTGCGGCGAGTGGTGGTACTCGAGCAGCGTGGTGGTCTGGGGGTCGACGACGAGGCGCACGCTGCCGCCGTCTCCCCCGTTGCCACCGTCGGGGCCCGCGAGGGGCTTGAACTTCTCGCGACGGATGGAGGCGACACCGTGGCCGCCGTCGCCGCCGGAAGCGTGCAGGACGACTCGGTCGACGAAGCTGGCCATGGGACGATCCTCTCAGGACGCAGCGGAGGGGCGCACCGCACCGGTGCGCCCCTCCGCTGGAGTGGTGTGGGTGAGGCTCAGGCCTCGACGATGTCGACGACCTTGCGGCCGCGACGCGTCGCGAACTGGACCGCGCCGGCGGCCAGCGCGAACAGCGTGTCGTCGCCACCGCGGCCGACGTTGGCGCCCGGGTGGAAGTGGGTGCCGCGCTGGCGGACGATGATCTCGCCGGCCTTGACGACCTGACCGCCGAAGCGCTTGACGCCGAGGGACTTGGCGTTCGAGTCGCGACCGTTGCGCGAGGAGCTCGCGCCCTTCTTGTGTGCCATCTGACTGACCTGCTTTCAGTACCGAAGAACGGGGATTGTCACCAGCGCCGTGCGGGCGGGCCCGCGGCGCCGGGAAGTCACTTGATGCCGGTGACCTTGAGGCGGGTCAGGCTCTGGCGGTGACCCTGGCGCTTGCGGTAGCCGGTCTTGTTCTTGTACTTGAGGATCGTGACCTTCGGGCCCTTCTCGTCCCGCACGACCTCGGCGGTGACCTTGACCTTGGCCAGCTGCGCGGCGTCGGTGGTCACCTTCTCCCCGTCCACCAACAGGAGAGCGGCGAGCTCGACCGTGTCGCCGGCCTTCGCCTCGATCTTGTTCGTGACGACGATGTCCCCGACGGACACCTTCTCCTGACGGCCACCGGCCTTGACGATCGCGTAAACCACGTTGCTGCTCATCTCTCCTGGTCTTGGCGTGCCGCACGTCGGGATACACCGTCTTGGTCGGCAACTCGGCCCGCCGCGGCGGTCGAGTGCGGTGCGTCCGTGGGCACACGGGACAGGCACGCCGATGGCGCGCCGACGTCACAGCCTACGCGACGGCCCGTAGCGGATCAAACGTGAGGTGCCGCACCGAGGGCGCCCGAGGACCGCTCGCAGGCCGTGCGCAGGCCGTGCGCAGGCACGATCCACCCGGGTTCGGTACAGTCGTTGGCCGTCTCTTGACCATTCGATGAGAGGACCACGCCTGTGGCGCCCGCCTCACGCACCACGTCGGCCGACGACAAGCCCAGCCATCCCCCGCGCAGCACCCCCGCCGCCCCACCTTCGCACCGGCCTCGCGCCGCGCGCATCCTGCGGGAGGTCACCTCCCCCGCCACCACGGGAAGCCCGCACCCGGCCCTGCTGCCCGGGATCGGCGTCGAGCAGACGGACCGGACCTTCGGCATCGACAAGGCCGTCTTCGCCGTCGCCGCCGCGCTCGTCGTGGCGGTCCTGGTCTGGGGCGTCGCGTCCCCGGGCAGCCTCTCCGCCTTCGCCTCCGCCGGCTTCGCCTTCGTCACCACCGACTTCGGCTGGTTCTTCGGCATCCTCACCGTCGCGGTCTTCCTGTTCATGATGTGGCTCGGCTTCGGCCGCTACCGCGCCGTGCGGCTCGGCCAGGACGACGAGAAGCCGGAGTTCTCCACCGTCTCCTGGGTCGCGATGCTGTTCTCGGCGGGCATCGGCATCGGCCTGCTGTTCTACGGGCCGCTCGAGCCCATGACCTACTTCCTCGACCTGCCGCCCGCGTTCGAGGACGCCGCGGCCGGCAGCAACGAGGCGATGCACGTGGCCGTGGCCCAGACGCTCTTCCACTGGGGACCGGTCGCGTGGGGCTACTACGCCCTCGTCGGCGGCGCCGTCGCGTACGCCGCCTACCGCAAGGGCCGCTCGCCGCTGATGTCGGCCCTGCTGGAGCCGATCTTCGGGCGGCGCACCGAGGGCGCGCTCGGCAAGGTCGTCGACGTCTTCGCGATCGTCGTCACCCTCTTCGGCACCGCGGTCTCGCTCGGCATCGGGGCCCTGCAGATCGGCCGGGGCGTCGAGATCGTCGGTGGGATCGGCCCGCTGGGCAACGGGGTGATCGTCGGCATCATCGCCGTGCTGGCCGTCGCGTTCATCTTCTCGGCGGTCTCGGGCCTCAAGCGCGGCATCCGCGCCCTGTCGAACGTGAACATGGCCGTGGCCGGGCTGCTCGGCGTCTTCGTCTTCGTCGCCGGGCCCACGGTGCTGCTGCTCAACCTCGTGCCCGGCGTCCTCATGACGTTCCTCGGCGAGCTGCCGACGCTGATGGCACAGTCGGCGGCGACCACGTCCGACGCCCAGGGGTTCATGAGCACCTGGACGACCTACTACTGGGCCTGGTGGGTGTCCTGGACGCCGTTCGTGGGCATGTTCATCGCGAAGATCAGCCGCGGCCGGACCCTGCGCGAGTTCGTCGTCACCGTCATCGTCGTGCCGAGCGTCGTGTGCCTCGTGTGGTTCACCGTCGTGGGCGGCACGAGCATGTGGCTCGAGCAGACCGGCGCCGCGATCAGCGCCGCCGAGTCCGGCGAGGACATGCTCTTCACCGTGCTGCGCGAGCTGCCGTTCGGCGCGGTGACCTCCGTGCTGGCGATGGTCTCGATCGTCATCTTCTTCGTCACCAGCGCCGACTCCGCGTCGATCGTCATGGCGTCCCTCTCGGAGCGGGGCAACCCCGAGCCGCGCCGCTGGACGACGGTGGTGTGGGGCGTCGCGCTCGCCGCGATCGCCGGGGTGCTCCTCGTGGGCGGCGGCGAGGTGGCCCTGTCGGGCCTGCAGAGCCTGATGATCGTCTCGGCGCTGCCGTTCGCCGTCGTGGTCATCCTCGTCATGGTCGCGTGGGCCAAGGACCTCGCCCGCGACCCGCTGACGCTGCGCCGCCGGTACGCGCGCGAGGCGCTCGACCAGGGCGTGCGCGCCGGCATCGAGGAGCACGGCGACGACTTCGTCGTCGGGGTCGTGGCCACGGAGCCCGACGAGGGCGCGGGCGCCTGGCTGGACACCGACGACCCGGCGCTCACGGACTGGTACCAGCCCGAGGACCAGCCCGGGGACCGGCCCGGGGACCGGAGCCCGGAGCCCAAGCCCCGGCCGGCGGACCGGCCCGAGCGTGCCGGCGACGGCCGCGCTCCCGCCCCGGTGGGCTGAGCCGCCGCACGGCGGGGGCCGCCGGCACGCCGGCGGCGCCCGCCGTGCGCGGTCCTCCTCGCGGCCCGGGTCGCTCTCGCGGGTCCGTCAGTCCTCGAGCACGAAGGTGATCGCGAGCATCACCGTCCAGGCGACGATGCGGCCCTCCTCGATCTCCACCTTCTGGTCCTTGACCCACGCCCCCTGGACGTGGCGCAGCGTCGAGGCCGCCCGCTCCACGCCCACCCGGATGGCGTCCTCGAAGCTCTTCTCCGACCGCGCGCTGATCTCGGTGATCCGTGCGACCGTGTGCGTGCCTGCCATGTCGTCCTCCGATCGTCGTCGACCGCTCCCCCGACCTCGTCGCCCCGTCGCGGCGGGTGGGCGCCGGCGGGGCGCGCTCGGCGCCTCGGCCCGCACGGCCAGGATCGGCCCGGCCTGTGAGGCGCGCCACTCAGCGGGACGATGGGCTCGTGGGGCGAGCCTGGGACGCCGGTGACGACCCCGTGGCCGAGGCGCTGCGCGCCGTCGACCGCAGGGCCTTCCTGCCCCGTGCGCGACGGCAGCACGCCCGCGAGGACCGGCCGCTCGACATCGGGCTGGGCCAGACGTGCTCCCAGCCGTCCACGGTGGCGGCGATGCTGCGGCTCCTGCGGGTGCCGCCCGGCGCCCGGGTGCTCGACGTCGGGGCGGGCTCCGGCTGGACCACGGCCCTGCTCGCGCACCTGGTGGGGCCCGACGGCGAGGTGCTCGGCCTCGAGGTGCGCCCGGAGCTCGCCGCGTGGGGCGCGGCCAACGTGGCGCGGGCAGCCATGCCGTGGGCCCGCCTGGCCGAGGCGGCGCCGGGAGTGCTCGGCTCCCCCCGCCCCGGCGGGTGGGACCGCGTGCTGGTCTCCGCCGCCGCGGGGTCGCTGCCGCCGGCGCTCGTCGAGCAGGTCGCGCCGGGCGGCCGGATGGTCATCCCGGTGCGCCACGTGATGGTGCTGGTGACCAGGGACGACGACGGCGAGGTGGCGGTCAGCGGGCACGGCACGTACTCGTTCGTGCCGCTCGTCGAGGACGACGCCTGACCCGTCGGTGCCCGCCCGAGGCTCCGCGGGCACCGCGCGCGCCGGAACCTACGGTCCCGTAGGCTCGGGTCATCCACGGGCGTCCGCTCACCTTCGCGGCTGGGAAGTCGAACCGACCACTGCGAGGCAGCATGCCCCTGGCAGCACCGTCCGCCGGCCGCCGCACGGCGCCCGGCACCAGCTCCTACACCGCGCTCTCCCAGCGCGTGCGGGAGGCCGGCCTCCTGCGCCGCGCGTACGGCTACTACGCGTGGACGGGCGCCGTGCTTGTCGCCGCGCTCGGCGGCCTCGCGGCCGGGTTCGTGCTCCTCGGCGACTCGTGGCTGCAGCTGCTCGTCGCGGGCGCGCTGGGGATCGTGCTGACGCAGTTCGCCTTCCTCGCCCACGAGGCGGCGCACCGCCAGGTGCTGGCCTCCGGACCGGCCAACGACCGGCTCGGGCGCTTCCTCGCCAACGTCGTGGTGGGCATCAGCTACTCGTGGTGGATGTCCAAGCACTCGCGCCACCACGCCAACCCCAACCGGGTGGGCAAGGACCCCGACATCGCCAACGACGTCGTCGTCTTCACCGAGGACGGGGCCCGCGGCCAGCGCCGCTGGCTGCGGCCGCTCACCCGGGTGCAGGGCTGGGCGTTCTTCCCGCTGCTGACGCTCGAGGGGCTCAACCTGCACGTCACCTCCGTCCGCTCGCTGCTGCGCGGCACGCGGGCCGACCGCGGCGCGCGGGCCCTGGAGGTCGTCACCATCGCGCTGCGGCTGGCGGCGTACGTCGGCGTGGTGTGCTGGGCCCTGCCGCTCGGGCTCGCCGCGGCGTTCCTGGGCGTGCAGCTCGCCGTCTTCGGCGTCTACATGGGGGCGTCGTTCGCGCCCAACCACAAGGGCATGGCGATCATCCCGGCCGAGAGCCGGATCGACTTCTTCTCCAAGCAGGTGCTCACCTCGCGCAACATCCGCGGCGGGGCGCTGATGAGCGTGCTCATGGGCGGGCTCAACCACCAGGTCGAGCACCACCTGTTCCCCAGCATGCCCCGGCCGCACCTGACGCGAGCGCGCGAGCTGGTCCGCGCGCACTGCACGACCCACCAGGTGCCCTACACCGAGACGAGCCTCGTGCGGTCCTACGCGATCGTCGTGCGCTACCTCAATCGGGTCGGGCTCGCGGCGCGCGACCCGTTCGACTGCCCCGCGTACCACCGCCTGCGCGGCGTCTGACCGCCGCCCGCGGCGGGCGCTACCCGCCGCGGTGCAGCCGGCAGCGCGCCTGGTAGGACTCCGTGCCGCCGACGTGCGCGGGCACGGGCGCGGCGGCGTCGGCGACCGTGCCCGGCGGCTCGTCGGCGCGCACCCGCACGTGGTACGCGGCGTCGCGGCCGCACACCGCGCAGACGGCGGTGAGCTTGTCGACCCGCTCCGCCACGGCCATGAGCGCCGGCATCGGCTCGAACGGCCGCCCGTCGAACGTCACGGACAGCCCGGCCACCACGACGACGACGCCGGCGTCCGCCAGCCCGGTCGCCACCTCGACGAGCCCCGGGCCGAAGAACTGCGCCTCGTCGACGGCCACCAGCTCCGTGCCCGGCGGCACCAGGTCCGGCAGGTCCGCGGCGGACGCCGCCGGCAGCGACTCCACCGCCAGCCCCGAGTGCGAGGCGACCCGCCCGGCGCCGGAGCGGGTGTCGAGCGCGTGGCTGACCACGACGACGGCACGGCCCGCGAGCCGCGCCCGGTGCACCCGCCGCACCAGCTCCTCCGACTTGCCGGCGAACATGGGGCCGGCCACCACCTCGATGCGCCCGGCCCCCAGGCCGGGCGACGCCTCCCGCGGCACGGTCATGCGCCCAGTCAAGCGGACCGGTCAAGCACCCCGGTCGAGGTCCCCGGTCGAGGACCGCTCGAGGACCCGGTCGCACGACGGGCGACGCCCCGCCGCGCAGGTGCGCGGCGGGGCGTCGGGTCGCGAGCCAGGACGGGCTCGCGGCGGGCTCGGTCCTCGGCGGGCTCAGTCCTCGGCGGGCTCAGTCCTCGGCGGGCTCGGCGTCGGCGACCGGCTCGACGTCGGCGACCGGCTCGGCGTCGGCGACCGGCTCGACGACCTCCTCGCGACCGGCCACGACGACCGTCTGCTGCACGGCCTCCTGCACCGTCTCCTCGACCACCGTCCCGGCGACCTCGTCCTTGTGCTCGTGCGCGTGCGCCGCGGCCGCGGCGATCGTGGCCAGCCTGGCCTTCACGGCCTCGCGCGCCTCCGACCTGTCGTCGGGGAGCTTGGGGACCTCGGCGTGCGCCGGCTCCGGCTCCTTGGCCGTGCCGCGCTTGCGGCGCGAGCGCTTCGCGCCCTCGGCCTCGCCGCCGCCCTCGTGGGCGTGGTTGTGCTGGCCCTTCTCGACCGGGTCGGTGTGCACGACGAAGCCGCGGCCCTTGCAGTGCTCGCAGGTCTCCGAGAACGCCTCGACCAGGCCCTGGCCCACGCGCTTGCGGGTCATCTGCACCAGGCCCAGCGAGGTCACCTCGGCCACCTGGTGCTTGGTGCGGTCGCGGCCCAGGCACTCCACCAGGCGGCGCAGCACCAGGTCGCGGTTCGACTCGAGCACCATGTCGATGAAGTCGATGACGATGATGCCGCCGATGTCGCGCAGCCTCAGCTGGCGGACGATCTCCTCGGCAGCCTCGAGGTTGTTGCGCGTGACGGTCTCCTCGAGCGTGCCGCCCTCGCCGGTGAACTTGCCGGTGTTGACGTCGATGACCGTCATCGCCTCGGTGCGGTCGATGACCAGCGAGCCGCCCGAGGGCAGCCACACCTTGCGGTCCATCCCCTTGGCGAGCTGCTCGTCGACGCGGTGCGTCGCGAACGCGTCGGTGGTCTCGGTCCACTTGGTGACCCGCTCGCGCAGGTCCGGGGCGAGCTCCTCGACGTACGACGAGACCTCGCGCCACGCGTCGTCGCCCTGGACGACGAGCGAGGTGAAGTCGTCGTTGAAGATGTCGCGGACCACGCGGATGGCCAGGTCGGGCTCGCCCTGCAGCAGGGCGGGCGCCGACGCGCCCTTCTCCGCCTTGGCGCTGATGGCGGACCACTGGGCCTGCAGGCGCTCGACGTCGGCGCGCAGCTCCTCGGCGCTGGCGCCCTCGGCGGCCGTGCGCACGATGACGCCGGCACCGTCGGGCACGATCTCGCGCAGGATCTTCTTGAGCCGGCCGCGCTCGACGTCGGGCAGCTTGCGGCTGATGCCCGTCATCCCGCCGCCCGGCACGAACACCAGGTAGCGGCCGGCCAGGGTGATCTGGCTCGTGAGGCGCGCGCCCTTGTGCCCGATCGGGTCCTTGGTGACCTGCACCAGCACGGTGTCGCCCGACTTCAGCGCCTGCTCGATGCGGCGCGGCTGGCCCTCGAGGCCCGCGGCGTCCCAGTTCACCTCGCCGGCGTACAGCACGGCGTTGCGGCCCTTGCCGACGTCGACGAACGCGGCCTCCATGGAGGGCAGCACGTTCTGCACGCGGCCGAGGTAGACGTTGCCCACCATCGACGACTGCGACTGCTGGGAGACGTAGTGCTCCACGAGCACACCGTCCTCGAGCACCGCGATCTGCGTGCGGCCGGCCTTCTCCCGCACGATCATCGAGCGCTTGACCGACTCGCGGCGGGCGAGGAACTCGGCCTCGGTGATGATCTGCCGGCGGCGGCCGGCGTCGCGGCCCTCGCGACGGCGCTGGCGCTTGGCCTCGAGGCGGGTCGAACCCTTGAGCGCCGTGACCTCGTCGCGCTCGCGCGTGCGGGTCGTGGTCTCGGCGCGCTCGAGGCGCTCGGCGCGCGAGCCCCGGCGGCGGCGGCGGCGACGGCGGGACGCGCCGCCCTCCTGCTCGTCCTCCGGCTCGCCCGGCGCGGCCTCGTCCGGCTCGGCGCCCTGCTCGGAGACCTGCTCGGATACCTGCTCGGCGGCCTCCTCCTCGTCCTCGCCGGGCACCTCCTCGGCGTCCTCGGCCTCGTCCTCGAGCTCCTCGCCCTCGCGGTCGGCGGCCTCGTCGCCGCGGCGACCGCCACGACGGCCACGGCCGCCGCGGCGACGGCGCCGGCGGGGGCGCTCGTCGGCGTCGGCGTCGGCCTCGGCGTCGGCCTCGGCATCGGCATCGGCATCGCGGTCGTCCTCGACGAGGTCCTCCGGGCGCAGGTCGACGAGCTCGACGCCGTCGGCCAGCAGCTCGGCCTCGATCGCGGCGACCTCCTCCGCCGCGGCGACCTCGTCCTCGCTCAGCACGGGCCCGGGCGCAGTGGCGGACGGCGCGGCGGTGGCCTCGGCTGCGGCCTCGGCGGCGGGCCGGGCGGCCTCGGCGGGCGCGGGAGCCTCCGCCGGGGCGGCGGCACGGGTGGCACGGATCGCGCGGCGCGAGCGCCGGCCGGCGGCCGGGGCAGCCTCGGGGGTCTCGGCGGGCTGCGCCGGCGCGGCGGTCGCGTCGGCCGCGTCGGCCGGGGCCTCCGGCGCGCTCGGCGCCGCCTGCTCCACGTCGTGGAAGCGCGGCGGGCCCGCGGGAGCCTGCGCCCGGCGCGGGCGGCGGGCGGCGGCGGACAGGTCCGGGGCCTGGAAGAGCAGCGCGGTGGTGGCCAGGCGCGGCGTGGCCGAGCCGGGGGCCGTGGCGGCCGGCGAGGAGGGGCTCTCCTGGTGCTGCTCCAGCACGGCGGGGGCGTCCTGGGCCGCGGCGGCCTCGGCCTGCGCCGCCACCTCGGCGGCCTGCTCGGGGGTGGGCTCGTCGGCCTTGCGACGGCGGGAGCGGGTGGCGCGCTTCTTCGGGGCCGGCTCGGCGGCCTCCGCGGCAGGGGTCTCCTCCGCCGGGGCGGCCGCGGCGGGCTCCTCGACGGCCGGCTGCGTCGCGGCGTCGGCCGCGACCTCGACCGCGACGTCGACCTTGCGGCGGCGCGAGCGCGGCGCCTTCGCCGGTGCCGGCTCCGGGGCGGCCTCGGCCGGCGCGGGCTCGGCCGGCGCGGGCTCGGCCGGCGCGGTGGCGGGCTCGGCGGCGTCCCCGCCCGGCAGGACGATGTCGTCGAGCGAGCGCACGGCGCGGCGGGCGCCGCGGCCGGTCGACCGGCCCGCCGTCACCTGCGTCCTGGGCTCGGCCGCCGGCGGCGTCGGGCGCTCGGGCAGGACGATGTCGTCGAGCGAGAGCCCGGCGCCGGGCTCGGGCGTCGAGGCCGGGCGCGTGACCCGGCGGCTGCGCCGCGCGGGCGCCGCGGGGGCCTCGTCCGCCGGCTGCGCCGGGGCGGGCTCGCGGGCGGGGAGCGTGATGCCGAGGTCCTCCGGGGCCGCGGGCGTCGGCTCGGCGACCGGGCCGCCCGCGGGGCGGACCACGCGGCGGCGGCTGCGGCGCGCGGGGGCGCCGGTGGAGTCGTTCTGGGGGCCGGTCGTGCTGTCAGAGGTCACGAAGCGTGCTCCTGCTGCCCTGCGGCCCGCCCCACACCTGCGGACCGCCGGGCGGTCGTCGTCCGGACCGCGCTGCGGAGCGCTGGCGCCGGACGGAAGTCTCGGTCGCGGCCGGCGGCTCCTGCGGTCTTCGCGGACGCCGTGCGGTCCGGGGCTCCCTTCAAGCACCCCGACCGCGGCACCGCGTGCGGACGCGGGAGCTGCGGGCTCGTGGCCGCCCGGAGGTGTGGGCCCCGGCGGCTTGCCCTCCAGTATCGCACCATCCGCGCGCTCCGCGTCCGGCGGCCCGCACCGGCGTGGCGCGCAAGTCCGCGAGCGGCGCCGCCGAGCGCCGCGGCGGCTTGTGAAAGCCTTCACGAGATGGAGGTCACATCGGATCCTGTTGACTTGTGAAAGTCTTCACGAGCAGTCTGGAGGTGCGCTCGACGAGCCTCCTCGCCCCGCTCCGACCGGGGTGGTGCGGCCCGCCGGCGGCGCCCTCACGCACCTCAGGAGACGCCCGTGGACACCCTCGCGCTCGCCCGGTGGCAGTTCGCCATCACCACCGTCTACCACTTCATCTTCGTGCCCCTGACCATCGGCCTGGCGCCGCTGGTCGCGGGCATGCAGACGGCCTGGGTCGTCACGCAGAAGGACCGCTGGCTGCGGCTCACCAAGTTCTTCGGCAAGCTGCTGCTCATCAACTTCGCCCTGGGCGTGGTGACGGGCATCGTCCAGGAGTTCCAGTTCGGGATGGCCTGGAGCGAGTACTCGCGGTTCGTGGGCGACGTGTTCGGCGCGCCGCTCGCCATGGAGGCCCTGGCCGCCTTCTTCGTCGAGTCGGTGTTCCTCGGCCTGTGGATCTTCGGCTGGGACCGCGTCAGCAAGAAGGTGCACCTCGCCGCCATCTGGCTGTTCGCCCTCGCCACGAACCTGTCCGCGTTCTTCATCCTGGCGGCCAACTCCTGGATGCAGCACCCCGTCGGCACGCGGTTCAACCCCGAGACGGGCCGCGCGGAGATGGAGTCGTTCGGCGCGGTCCTCACCAACAGCACGCTGTGGGCGGCGTACCCGCACACGATCTCGGCCGCGTTCCTCGTCGGCGGCACGTTCGTCTGCGCGATCGCCCTGTGGTGGATGGTCCGCCTCGTGCGCACCCGCCGGCCGGAGCTCGTCGAGCTCGCCCGCGACACCTACCGCCCGGCGGTCACGCTCGGCGTCGTCGTCATGCTCGTCTCCGGCGCCGGCGTCGCGATCAGCGGCGACCTGCAGGGCAAGCTGATGTACGAGCAGCAGCCGGGCAAGATGTCGGCCGCCGAGGCGCTGTGCGAGGGCGAGGAGGGCGCCGCGTTCTCGATCCTCACCATCGGCGACCTGTCCGACCCCGACTCGTGCGAGGACGTCAGGCACCTCCTCACCGTCCCGGGCCTGGCGAGCTACCTCGGCACCGGCCACTTCTCCGGCGAGGAGTCCTACCTGCCGGGCACCGAGGACGTGCAGCGGGAGTACACCGAGCGCTACGGCGACACGACGGCCTCGGGCGACCCCGTGCAGTACACGCCGCCGCTCGCGATCTCCTACTGGTCCTTCCGGCTCATGATCGGCCTGGCCGGCTTCTCGGCCGCGCTGGCGGTGGCCGCCTGGTGGTACACCCGCTCCGGACGCGTCACGGACAAGCGCTGGCTCGCCCGCCTGGGCATCCTCGCCGTCCCGATGCCGTTCCTCGCCTCGTCCTTCGGCTGGATCTTCACCGAGGTGGGCCGCCAGCCGTGGGTCGTGGCGCCGAACCCCACCGGGATCGACCAGATCCGCCTGCTCACCGAGCGCGGCGTGTCCACCGCGGTGTCCCCCGGCGTCGTCCTCGGCTCGATGGTCGTCTTCACGCTCCTGTACGGCGCGCTCGGCGTCGTGTGGGTCCGCCTCATGCACCGCTACGCCGTCGAGGGCGTGCCCGGCACGGTCCGCGACGAGTCGCCCGAGGCGCGCGCCGCCGCCCGCGACGGCGGCCGGCGCGGGGACGGCCCCGACGACGGCCCCGACGGTGGCCCCGACGGCGGCCCCGACGGCCCGGGTGCCGACGCCGACGCCGACCGCCCCCTGTCCTTCGCCTACTGACGGCCCGAGCCGACGGAGATCGCCATGGACCTGCAGCTGCTCTGGTTCGTCCTCATCGCCCTGCTGTGGACGGGCTACCTCGTGCTCGAGGGCTTCGACTTCGGCGTCGGCATGCTCATGTCGGTGCTGCCGCGCGGCTCGCGCGAGGAGCGCGAGACCGAGCGCCGCCTGCTGGTCAACACCATCGGCCCGGTGTGGGACGGCAACGAGGTGTGGCTCATCACCGCCGGCGGCGCCACCTTCGCGGCGTTCCCCGAGTGGTACGCCACGATGTTCTCGGGTTTCTACGTGCCGCTGCTGCTCATCCTCGTCGCGCTGATCCTGCGCGGTGTCGCCTTCGAGTACCGCGGCAAGATCGCCGACCGCGCCTGGGCGCGCCGCTGCGACGTCGGCATCCAGGTCGGCTCGTGGGTCCCGGCCGTGCTGTGGGGCGTGGCGTTCGGCAACCTCGTGCGCGGCGTGCTGCTCGACGCCGACCACCAGTACGTGGGCGGCTTCTGGGCGCTGCTCAACCCGTTCGCGCTGCTCGGCGGCCTGACGACGCTCGTGCTGTTCCTCCTGCACGGCGCGGTGTTCGTGGCGCTCAAGACCGACGGCGCGATCCGCCACCGCGCCCGCCGCGCCGCCGGCGTGCTCGCCGTGGCGGCCGTGGCCGTGGCCGGCGCCTGGGCCGTGTGGGCGCAGGTCGCCTACTCGGTCACCTGGACGTGGGCCGCCGTGGCCGTCGCGGCCGCCGCCCTGCTCGGCGTCGTCGTCGCGAACGCGCGGGGCCGCGAGGGCTGGGCGTTCACGCTGTCGGCCACCGCGATCGTGGCCGCCGTGGTGCTGATCTTCGGCTCGATGTACCCGGACGTCATGCCCGGCCTGCCCGGCGGCGAGTCGCTGTCCGTCGCCGAGGCCTCCTCGACGCCGTACACCCTGACGATCATGACCTGGGTCGCGGTGTTCCTCACCCCGCTCGTGCTGCTGTACCAGGGCTGGACGTACTGGGTGTTCCGGCGCCGCCTGAGCACCCGGCACATCCCCGCGCCCGCCGGCCTGTCCTGGCGCAAGGTGAGGGACGCCGCGTTCGGGCACGACGGCGGGGCGGCCGTGCGCCCCACCGACCTCACCGCACCGTGAAGCCCCTCGACCCCCGGCTCCTGCGCCGCGCGCGCGCCGCGCGCCGGTACGTCGTCCTCACGGCGGTGCTCGGCCTCGCCTCCGCCGTGCTGGTGGTGGTCCAGGCGCTGGCGGTGGCGGCCCTGCTCGCGCAGGCGGTGGCCGAGCGGTCGGTGGACGCCGACGACGCGGCCCGGCTGCTCGGCGTGCTCGTGGCCGTCGCGGCCGGCCGCGCCGCCGTCGCGTGGGCGCAGGAGCGGGCGGCCCAGCGCGCGGCGGCCCGCACCGTGGCCGAGCTGCGGGAGCAGGTGCTCGCCCACGCCGTCGCGCTCGGGCCGCGCTGGGCCACCGGCGCGCGCCGCACGGAGGTCGCCACGCTGGTGACCCGCGGGCTGGACGCGCTCGAGCCCTACCTCGTGCGCTACCTGCCGTCCCTGCTGCTCACGGCGCTCGTCACGCCCGCCGCGCTGGTGGTGGTGCTGGGCCTGGACTGGGTGTCGTTCGCCATCTGCCTGGTGACGCTGCCTCTGGTGCCGCTGTTCATGTGGCTCGTCGGCGTCATGACCGCCGGCACCTCCGAGCGCCGCCTCGTGGTGGTCCAGCGCCTCGGCGCCCAGGTGCTCGACCTGCTGGCCGGGCTGCCCACGCTGCGCGCGTTCGGCCGCGAGACCGGCCCCGGGGCGCGGGTGCGCGCCCTCGGCGACGCCTCGCGCAAGGCCACCATGGGCACCCTGCGGGTCGCCTTCCTCTCCGGCATGGTGCTCGAGCTGCTCACGACCCTGTCGGTGGCGGTCGTCGCCGTCGGCGTGGGCCTGCGGCTCGTCGAGGGCCACATGACCCTCCAGGCGGGCCTCGCGGTCATCATGCTCGCCCCGGAGGTGTACCAGCCGCTGCGGCAGGTGGGCGCGCAGTTCCACGCGTCGACCGACGGGCTCGCCGCCGCCGAGCGCGCCTTCGCCATCCTCGCCGAGCCGCTGCCCGACGCCGCGCCCGCCGCCCGGCGCGTGCCCGCTCCCCCGCTGGCCGGCGCCACGCTCGTCCTCGACGGCGTCACCGTGCGGGCCGGGGACCGCGCCGTCGCCGCGCCCGCGGACCTGCGCGCGCGGGTGCCCCTGGGCACCGCCCGCCCCGGCGGCGGCCGCGTCGTCGCCCTGCGCGGTCCCAGCGGCGCCGGGAAGTCGACGACGGCGCTCGTGCTGCTCGGGCTGCTGCGCCCGGACGCCGGCCGCGTGCTCGTCGAGACGCCGGACGGCGTCGTCGACCTCGCCGACGTCGACCCCGCCACGTGGTGGGCGCAGGTGGCCTGGGTGCCGCAGCGCCCCGCGCTGCCGCCGGGCACGCTGCGCGACGCCGTGCTGGGTGAGGCCGCCGGCGGGACGGCCGGTGACCCGGCCGGTGACGGGGCGCGGCCGGACGCCGCGGCGCTGGACGCCGCCGCGGCGGCCACCGGGCTCGCCGCCGTCGTGGCCACGCTCCCGGCGGGCTGGGACACGCCCGTCGGCCTCGGCGGCGTGGGGCTGTCCGTCGGCCAGCGCCAGCGCGTGGCCCTCACCGCCGCACTGCTCGCGCCGTCGGCGCGGCGCCCGCTCGTCGTCCTGGACGAGCCCACCGCCCATCTCGACGCCGCCGGCGAGCGCGTCGTGCTCGACGCCGTGCGCGCGTGGCGCGACGCGGGCGCCACGGTCGTCGTCGTGGCCCACCGCGCCTCGCTCCTGGCCCTCGCGGACCAGGTGGTCGACGTCGCGGCACGCACCCTCGAGGAGGTCCCCGCGTGACCCGCCCCGTGCCCAGCACCGTGACCCGCACCGTGACCCGCACCGTGTCCCGCACCCTGACCCGGCCCGCACCCCGCCGCGCCGCCGCCCGTGACCCGCTGCGCCGGCTCGCGCCCCTGCTCGAGGTCGACCGCGGCCGCGTCGTGCGCGCCGTGCTGCTCGGCACCGTGGCGCTGGGCTGCGCCGTCGGGCTCTCCGCCGTCGCGGCCTGGCTCATCGCCCGCGCCTCGCAGATGCCGCCCGTGCTCACGCTGTCGATCGCCACGGTGACGGTGCGGGCGTTCGGCATCGGCCGCGGCGTCTTCCGCTACCTCGAGCGGCTGGCGTCGCACGACGTCGCGCTGCGCGGCATGGCGGCGCTGCGCGCGCGCCTGTACGAGGCGATGGCGCGCGGCCCGGTGACCGGCGTGGTGAGCCTGCGCCGCGGCGACCTGCTGGCCCGCGTCGGCGCCGACGTCGACGCGGTGGGCGACGTGGTGGTGCGCAGCCTGGTGCCCGCCGGGGTGGCCCTGCTCGTGAGCCTCGGCTCCGTGGTGCTCGTCGGGGTCTTCCTGCCGGCGGCCGGCGTGGCGCTGCTGGTGTGCCTGCTGCTGGCCGGGGTGCTCGCGCCGTGGCTCGCGGCCCGGGCCTCGCGCGCCACGGAGGTGCTCGGCGCGCAGGCCCGCGCGGACGTCACCACGCGGGCGCTGGGCATCCTCGAGGAGGGCGCCCAGCTGCGCGTGGCCGGCCGGCTCGACGCCGAGCTCGCCGCCCTGCGGGAGGCGGACGCGCGGCTGACCGAGGCCGGCGACCAGGGCGCGCGCACCGCGGGCACGGCGGCGGCGATCGGCGCGGCGGCGCAGACCCTGGCCGTCGTGGCCGCGCTGGTGCTCGGCATCCCCGCGGTGACGGCCGGCACGCTGGCGCCGACCGAGCTCGCCGTCATCGTGCTGACCCCGCTCGCGGCGTTCGAGGCCGCCACGGCGCTGCCCGCCGCGGCGATCCAGCTGCGCCGCTCGCGCGAGGCCGCGCGCCGGCTCGTGGCCCTGCTGCCCGACGAGCTGCCCGACGGCACGCCCCCCGGGGCGCCGTCACCGCCCGCGCCCGGCGTGCTGCTGGAGCTCGACGGCGTCGCCGCCGGCTGGCCCGGGCCGGACGGCGGCACCCGGGCCGCCGTGGCCGGCGTCGACCTCGCGCTGCGGCCCGGCGGCGTCGTCGCCCTCGCCGGGCCGTCCGGCGTCGGCAAGACGACGCTGCTGATGACCGCCGCCGGCCTGCTGCCCGCGGCGGGCGGCGCCGTGCGGGCGGACGCCCCGCTCTTCCTCGCCGAGGACGCCCACCTGTTCGACACCACGGTGCTGGAGAACCTGCGCGTCGCGCGCGGGGACGTCACGCCCGCCGAGGCGCGCGCCGCGCTCGACGCCGTCGGGCTCGGCGGCTGGCTCGCGGCGCTGCCCGCCGGGCTCGACACGCTGCTGGGGGCCGACGCCACCACGGTGTCCGGCGGCGAGCGCCGCCGCCTGCTGGTGGCCCGCGGCCTGCTCGCGCGCGCGAAGGTGCTGCTGGTGGACGAGCCGGCCGAGCACCTCGACGCCGCCACCGCGGACGCCCTCGTCGACGCCCTGGCCCGGCACGCGCGGGCCACGGGCGGCGCCGTCGTCGTCGCGACCCACCGGCTCGCCGCCGCCGCGGGGGCGGACGAGGTGCTGCTGCTCGGCGGGCCGGGTGCGGAGGCCGGCGGGGCGACGGCCGCCGCCGGCGGCGCGCCCGCCACCGTCGTCGCGCGCGGGCGGCACGCCGACCTGCTGCGCGACGTGCCGGCCTACGCCTGGGCCGCGGCGCAGGAGGCCGCACGGTAACGTCGCGACGCGTGAAGATCCTCGTCCCCGGCAACGTCCCGTTCGACATCGTCCCCGACCTCGACGACCCGGCGGACGTCGCGGTCCCCTACGTCATGCGGGAGCCGATCCCCGACGAGCACCTCGACGCCGAGGCGCTCGTGACCTGGTCGACGCCGCCGCGCGTCCTCGAGGACGCCGCGCGGCGGCTGACGGGGCTGCGCTGGGTGCAGACCCTGTCGGCGGGCCCGGACGCCGCGCTGGGCGCCGGCTTCGCCCCGGACGTCGTCGTCTCCTCGGGGCGCGGGCTGCACGACTCGACGGTGGCCGAGCACGCCCTGGCGCTCGTGCTGGCCACGGTGCGCCGCCTCGACCGCTCGCTGGCCGCCCAGCGCGACCACGTCTGGGACCGGGCGCTCGGCAAGGAGCAGGCCTCGGCCGAGCAGGGGCGCACCTTCACGCTCGACGGCGCCCGGGTGACGATCTGGGGCTTCGGCTCGATCGGGCAGCGCCTCGCCCCGCTGCTGGCGGCGCTCGGCGCCCGGGTCACGGGCGTGGCCGGCACCGCCGGCGAGCGCGCCGGCTTCCCGGTGGTCGACGAGCCCGGCCTGCCCGAGCTGCTGCGGAGCACCGACGTGCTGGTGTCCGTGCTGCCCGCGACCGAGGAGACCAAGCACGCCCTCGACGCCGACCGGCTCGCGCTGCTGCCGCCGCACGCACGGTTCGTCAACGTGGGCCGCGGCGCCACGGTGGACGAGGCCGCGCTCGTCGACGCCCTCGCGAACGGCCGGCTGGCCGGGGCGGCGCTCGACGTCACGGAGACCGAGCCGCTGCCGGCCGAGTCCCCGCTGTGGGACGCCCCGAACGTCATCATCACGCCGCACGTGGCCGGCGGCCGCCCGCAGCAGGCCCAGCAGTTCCTCACCGAGCAGGTACGGGCATGGAAGGCCGGGGGCGCCGCGCGGCTGCGCAACGTCGTCGAGCGCTGACCCGGCCGCGTCAGGACCGGCCAGCCACCACCGGCCGCGTCACCACCGGCCGCGTCACCACCGGCCGTCGCGCGGGCGGCGCTGGCACACCGGGCAGGTGAACGCCGAGCGGTTCATGAACGCGTCGCGGCGCACGGGCGTGCCGCAGCGCGGGCACGGCTCCCCCTCGCGGCCGTAGACGGCGAGCGACCGGGAGAAGTAGCCCGACGCGCCGTTGACGTTCACGTACAGGGAGTCGAAGCTCGTGCCGCCCTGCACCAGCGCCTCGCGCATGACCTCCTCGGCGGCGTCGAGCGCGCGGCGCACGTCGCCCGGCCGCATCGCGTCCGTGGCGCGGGCGAAGTGCAGCCGCGCGCGCCACAGCGCCTCGTCGGCGTAGATGTTGCCGATGCCGGAGACCACCGTCTGGTCCAGCAGCGCGCGCTTGACCCCGGTGCGCCGGCGGCGGATCGCCGCCACGACCGCCTCGCGCCCGGGGGTGCCCGTCGCGAGGACGGGGTCGAGCAGGTCGCGCGCGATGTGGGCGACGGGCTCGGGGACGGCGGGCCGGTCGGTGCCCAGGCCGCCCGGCGCGCCGTCGGGCGTGGGCGCCAGGTCGACGACGGCGAGGTGGCCGAACGTGCGCTGGTCGACGAAGTCGAGGGCCGTGGCGCCCGACGGCGCGTCCTCGAGGTGCATCCGCACCCGCAGGTGCGGGTGCACCCACGGGTCGGCGCCGTCGCGCACGAGCAGCTGCCCGGACATGCCCAGGTGCGCCAGGAGCGCGGCGTCCTGCCCCACCGGCAGCCAGAGGAACTTGCCGCGCCGGGCGGCGGCGGCCAGGCGCCGGCCGCGCAGCTGGTCGGCGAACGCGGCCGGGCCGCCGTCGTGCCGGCGCACGCTGTAGTCGCGCAGCACCTCGACGTCGCGCACCCGGGCGCCCACGACGAGGCGGGCGAGCCCGTCGCGGACGGTCTCGACCTCGGGCAGCTCAGGCACGGGCGGGCGGCGTCCCGTCGGCGGGCTCGACGGGCAGCGCCTGCAGCGCGCGGTACGCCTGCTCGGCGGCGGCCTGCTCGGCGTGCTTCTTGGCGGTGCCCTGGCCGAGGCCCAGCACCGGGCCGGCCGTCACGGACGCGTGGAACACGCGGGCGTGCTCGGGCCCCTCGAAGGTCACCTCGTAGACCGGCGCGCCGAGGCCGCGCAGGGCCGCGGCCTCCTGCAGCGACGTCTTCCAGTCGAGGCCGGCGCCCAGCCCCGCGGCCGCGTCGAGCGTGGTGTCGACGAGGCGCAGCACCAGCTCGCGGGCGGTCTCGAGGCCGTGCGAGAGGTAGGTGGCGCCGATGAGCGCCTCGACGGTGTCCGACAGGATCGAGTCCTTGTCGAAGCCGCGCGTACGCGTCTCGCCCTTGCCGAGCAGCACGTACCGGCCCAGCTCGAGGCGGCGGGCGATGGCGGCGAGGGAGCGCTGCGAGACCGTCGCGGCGCGCATCTTCGCGAGCTCGCCCTCGGACAGGTCAGGGTGGCGACGGTAGAGCGCCTCGGTCACCACGAGCCCCAGCACGGTGTCGCCCAGGAACTCCAGGCGCTCGTTGGTGGGGATGCCGCCGGCCTCGTGCGCGAACGACCGGTGCGTCAGCGCAAGGACGAGAAGCTCGGGGTCCAGGTGGACCCCGAGCTTCTCGAGAAGAGCGGTCGGCGCCGGCATCGATGATGCAGCCGTGCCGTTCACGGGCATGTCAGCCCGCGTGCTCGGTGCGCAGCGCCTCGGCGTACTGACGCCCCTTGTACGTGCCGCAGGTCGGGCACGCAGCGTGGGACAGCTTCTGTCCCTTGCAGTTCGGGCACGTCGTGAGGGTCGCCGCGGTGGTCTTCCACTGCGAGCGACGCGCACGGGTGTTGCTGCGCGACATCTTGCGCTTGGGAACAGCCACGGCTAGCTCTCTTTCGTCTCGTCGGTCACGCTCGACTGCTCGAGCATGGCTTGCAACGCCGACCAACGGGGGTCGACGACGTCATGGTGGTGATCAGGGTCGTCCGCGAGCCGTGCACCGCACTCGGAGCACAGGCCAGGGCAGTCCGGCCGACACAGCGGTTGAAATGGTAGTGCAGTGACGACCGAATCCCGAACCGCGGGCTCGAGGTCGGCCAGATCCTCCTCGAGGACGTACTGCTCGTCCTCGTCGTCGCCCATGTCCTCGGCGGCGCGGGCGCGCTCCGGGTAGAGGAACAGCTCCTGCACCCGGACGGTGAGCTCCTCGCTGAGCGGCTCGAGGCAGCGCACGCACTCCCCCGCCGCGGTGCCCCGCACGACGCCGGTCACGAGGACGCCCTCCATGACCGACTCCAGGCGCACCCCGACCGTGAGGGCGGATCCCTCCGGGATGCCGATGACGGCGGTGCCGAGGTCGGCGGGCGCCTTGACGACGCGAGCGACCTCCGCCATCGTGCCGGGTCGCCGCGACAGCTCGTGCGTGTCGAGCACGAGCGGCGAACGGGGTTCGGTGCTCATGGCGGTCTCCGGGCAGGTCGAGGAGGGTTTCGGCAAAGGGGGTCGGCAGCCGGTCACGGATCTCTCCGGGACGCGGGCCAGCGCACCAGTCTAGGTCATCGGCCGGGAGCGGCCAACGCGCCGCCGGCGTGACGCCGACCACCCGGCACACGGCCGACCGGGCGGCCTCCCGGCCGCCCGACCTCAGTCGGTGGCGTCGCGGTCGCGGCGCAGGCGCTCCACCGGCTCGGGCTCGAGCCGCTCGGCGAGCTTCGCCCGCCCGGCCCGCACCTGGCCGACGAGCCCCTCGAGGTCCCGCTCGAAGTCGGCGAGCCGCCGGTCGCAGTAGTCGTCGGCGTCGGCGCGCAGCCGGGCGGCCTGCTGCTCGGCCTCCGCGACGATCTCGGCGGCGCGCGCCTTCGCCTGCGCGACCACCTGCTCGTGCTGCACCAGCTCCATCGCCCGCTGGCGCGCCTGCACGATGGTCTCCTCCGCCGAGCGGCGGGCCTCCTCGAGCTCCTCGGCGGCCTGGGCGTGCATCGTGTCCGCCTGCTCGATGGCGCCGGGCAGGCCGCCGCGCAGCTCGTCGACGAGCCCGAGGGCCTGGTCGCGGTCCACGCGCACGTCGGAGGACATCAGCAGCGGCCGCGCGTTCTCGATCAGCCCGGCGAGCTCCTCGAGCACGTCGAGCACGTCCGTCGGCGTCATGCCCTGCGCCGGCTGGTCCGAGGTGGTCCTGTTCTGGCTCATCGCTGCTCCTGCTGCTCTCGTGCTTGCCTCAGCGCCGCCGCCACGGCCGCGGCGGAGGCCGCCGGGACCAGGTCGGCGACGTCCCCGCCGAACCGCGCGACGTCCTTGACGAGGGACGACGCCACGTGGGCGTACGCGGGGTCACCCGTGACGAAGACGGTCTCCAGCCCGGTCAGGTGCCGGTTCATCAGCGCCATGGGCACCTCGTGGTCGTAGTCCGCCCCGCCGCGCAGGCCCTTGACCACCGCCACGGCGCCCAGCTCGCGGCAGAAGTCCACCAGCAGGCCGGGCACGAGCTCGACGCGCACGTCGACGGTCCCCGCGTCGGCGGCCAGGGCCGCGCGCGCGACCTCGACGCGCTGCGGCGGCGTGAGCAGGGCGTTCTTGCTGGCGTTGCTGGCGACCCCGACCACGACGACGTCGAACAGGCGGCGGGCGCGCCGCACGACGTCGAGGTGGCCGAGGGTGAACGGGTCGAAGGACCCGGGGCACACGGCGATGGTCACGCGGTCACGGTATGCCGCGGCGTCAGGCGGCGGGGGCATTTGGCTCGGCGTAGTGCACGGCGGTCTCGCCGTAGTCCTTGCGCGCCAGCGGCACGAGCCCGGCGGGCCACGCCGGCTCGGGGCTGCGGGTGGAGCGCTCGACGACGACGACGGCCTCCGGGGCGAGCACGCCCGGCGCGGCGAGGTGGCCGAGCACGGCCGCGAGCGCCTCCTCGGCCAGGTCGTACGGCGGGTCGAGGAAGACGAGGTCGAGCGGCAGGCCCGGCCCGGGTGCGGGCGGGGGCGCGGCGGGGGCGTCGTCCGCGCCGGCCGGGGACGCGCCGGCCGGGAGCGCGCTCGCGAGGGACGCGGCGTAGCGCACGGCGTCGTCGGCGACGACGCGCACGACGCCGGCGAGGCCGAGGGCGGCGACGTTGGCCCGTGCGACGTCGGCCGCGCGCCGCTGGGCGTCGACGAGCGTCACGCGGGCCGCGCCGCGGCTGGCCGCCTCGATGCCGAGGGCGCCGGAGCCGCAGTACAGGTCGAGCACCCGGCCGCCGTCCACGACGCCGTAGTGCTCCAGGCGGGAGAAGATCGCCTCGCGCACGCGCTCGCTCGTGGGCCGGGTGCCCTTCGCCGGCACCCGCAGGGTGCGCCCGCCGACGGTCCCGGCCACGATCCGCGTCATGCGCGCGAGCCTAGGTTCGCGCCGGTCGGGCTGTCGAAACGGCGGGCTGTCGCTCCGGGGACCCCGTGGGCCGCCGGGACCGCCGCGCGTCACGCCCGCTCGAGGAACTCCTCCTTCTCCGGGTCGAGCTGCGCGGCGATGGCCGCGGCGAGCAGCGGGTGGCCGGACAGGCCGGGGTCGGCGTCGACGAGCGCGACGGCCGCCCGGCGGGCCTCCTCGATGAGGTCGGCGTCCTTGACCACCCGCAGCAGGCGCAGCGAGCTGGTGCGCCCGGACTGCGCGGCGCCGAGCACGTCGCCCTCGTTGCGCAGCTCGAGGTCGAGCTGGGCGAGCCGGAAGCCGTCGGTGGTCTCCGCGAGCGCCTCGACGCGCGCGGCGGCCGGCGTGCCGGGCTGCGCGGTGGACACCAGCAGGCACAGCCCCGGGGCCGACCCGCGGCCCACGCGGCCGCGCAGCTGGTGCAGCTGGGACAGGCCGAAGCGGTCGGCGTCGAACACCACCATCGCGGTGGCCTCGGGCACGTCGACGCCCACCTCGATCACCGTCGTCGAGACCAGCACCTGGCTGGCGCCCGAGGCGAACGCCGCCATGGCCGCGTCCTTCTCCGCCGGCGGCATCTGGCCGTGCAGCACGCCGACCTCCAGCCCCGCGAGCGCCGGCGTCGCCCGCAGCGCGTCGGCCACCTCCAGCACGGCCCGCAGCGGCGGACGCTCCTCGGCGTCGCCGTCGAGGAACTCCGGCACCTCGTCGTCGAACTCGGCCGCCTTGGCCTTGCCGGTGGCGTCGTCCTCCTCGTCCGGGTGGATGCGCGCGCAGACCACGTACGCCCGGTGCCCGGCGTCGACCTCCTCGCGCACCCGCTGCCAGGTGCGCTCCATCCAGCGCGGGTTGTCGGCGGGCACCACGTGCGTGCGGATGCCGGCGCGCTGGGCGGGCACCTCGGTCAGCGACGAGACCTCGAGGTCGCCGAACACGGTCATGGCGACGGTGCGCGGGATCGGGGTGGCCGTCATGACCAGCAGGTGCGGCGCGACCCGCCCCTTGGCGCGCAGGGCGTCGCGCTGCTCGACGCCGAAGCGGTGCTGCTCGTCCACCACGACCAGCCCGAGGTCGGCGAACTGCACGTGCTCCGACAGCAGGGCGTGCGTGCCGACGACGATGCCGGCCTCGCCGCTCGCCGCCTGCAGCAGCGCCGTCTTGCGGGCGGCGGCGGGCAGGGAGCCGGTCAGGAGCGCGACGCGCGTGCCGTCCTCGGCCCCGCCGAGCAGGCCGCCCTCGGCGAGCGGGCCGAGCAGCGCCCGCAGCGTGCGGGCGTGCTGGGCGGCGAGCACCTCGGTGGGCGCGAGCAGGGCGGCCTGGCCGCCCGCGTCGACCACCTGCAGCATGGCGCGCAGCGCCACGACGGTCTTGCCGGAGCCGACGTCGCCCTGCAGCAGGCGCTGCATCGGCCGCGGGCGGGCCAGGTCGTCCGCGATGTCGGTGCCGACGGCGCGCTGGCCCGCGGTGAGCGTGAAGGGCAGCGACGCGTCGAACCGCGCCAGGATGCCCGGGTCGTCCGCGGGCCGCGGCGGCCGGGCGGTGGCGTCCTCCTGCGCGGCGGCGGCCCGCCGCTGCGCCAGCGCGGCCTGCAGCACGAAGGCCTCCTCGTACCGCAGCCGGTGCTGCCCGGCCCGCCAGTCGGCCGCGGTGGCCGGGGCGTGCACCCGGCGCAGGGCCTCCAGGCGGCTCGGCAGCCCGGCGCTCGCGCGGACCTCGGCGGGGACCGGGTCCGGCACGTCGTCCTCGGTGAGCGGGTCGAGCACGGTGCGCACCGCCCGCTGCAGCCGCCACGTGGGCACCGCGGCCGTGGCGGGGTAGATCGGCATCGGCTTGCTCGCCTCGTCGAGCGCGGCGTCGGCGTCCTCGACGTCGCCGCCGACCAGCACGTAGTCCGGGTGCGTCAGCTGCCGCTCGCCGCGGTAGGCGCTCACGGTGCCGGAGAAGACGCCGGTGCGGCCCGGCACGAGCTTGGCCTCGTGCCCGCGCAGCGCGCCGGCGTGCCGGGCGAAGAACGTCAGCGCCAGCCGCTGCCGGCCGTCCGTGACCACCACCTGCAGCAGCACGCCGCCGCGGTTGCGCATGGGCCGCACCGTCGCCTCGGCGACGCGGGCGAGCACCGAGACGTGCTCGCCGAGCGCGAGCTGCGCCATGTCCGTGAGCTGGCCCGGCTCGGCGTAGCGGCGCGGATAGTGGCGCAGCAGGTCGTCGGCGGTGACCAGGCCCATCTTCTCCAGCGCCGCGCCGCTGCGGGTCCCCAGCAGCCGGGTGAGCTTCTCCTCCAGCCGGCCCGTCACGCGCCCGCCTCCTCCTCGCCGTGCCCTGCGTCGTTCCCGACGCCGTCCTCGACCCCGCCCTCGACGCCGCCCTCGACCGCGATCGTGACGCCGCCGCCGGGCCGCCCGGTGGGCAGCACCACGACCTCCGCCCCCGCCGTCGCCGCCTCCGCCGCCGCGGCCAGCGCCCCGGCGACCGCCTCCGGCAGGTCCGCGTCCGTCAGGACCGTGACCACCGCGGCCGGCCCCGCGCCCAGCAGGCGGGCGAGCGCGTCCTCGGCGCCCGCGGCGTCGGCGGTCGCGACCCGCAGCCCGGCCAGGGAGCGCCGCACGACCGCGGCCGGGTCGGCCAGGTCGGCCGCCCCGGCGAGCGTCGCCACGCCGACGGCGACGTGGGCGTCGGTGGGCGCGGGCACGACCACGACGCCGGCCGCACCGGCACCGTCGGGGCCGTCGCCGTCCGCACCGGCACCGTCGGGGCCGTCGCCGTCCGTCCGGCGCGCCACGGCCGCGCGGACCGCGTCGGCGTCCACGCCGGCCGGCAGCACGAGCACGGGGCTGCCGGTCCCGAGCGCCGCCAGGGCGACGTCGTCGGGCGTCACGGGGCCGCCCTGGGGCAGCAGCACGACGGCGCCGCCGCGCGCGAGCTCGGCGGCGAGCGCCGGGGCGCCGGTCACGGCCACCACGCCCCAGCCCTCCTCGGGCACCGCGAGGTGCCGCACGTGGGCCGGGTCGACGTGCCCGTGGCGCGCCCACTCGCGGGCCACGGCCAGCGCCGCGTCGAGGTCCGTGGTGTGCACGTGCGCCTGCCAGACGGAGTCCTCGTCCTCGCCGGCCCCGCCGACCACCACGACCGACCCGCCGACCCGGTCGAGGTCCGCGCGCAGCGCCCGGGCCACCTCCCCCTCGGCGAACTCCCGCGCGCCCGCGGCGCGGCGCAGCACGAACATCACCTCGAGCTCGTCGGCGTCGGCGTGCCCGTGCTCGTGCTCGTGCCCGTGGCCGTGCTCGTGTCCGTGCTCGTGGCCGGGCGCGTGCGCGCCGCCGGGCAGGCCCGGGGCGCCGGGGTCCGGCGCGTGCCCGGCGAGCTCCAGGCCCAGCGTCACGGGAGCCGGCGCCCGGACCGTGGTGGGGGTCACGACAGGGATCATCGCGGTCGCCACCGACACCGCGGCGCCGGCGGGCGCGGCGGAGGCGGCCCGGTGGGCGACCGCCAGCGCGTCGAGCACCAGCACCAGCCCGCACGCGCCGGCGTCGAGCACGCCGGCGCGGGCCAGCGGCGCCAGGGTGGCGACGCTCGAGGACGCCGCCTCGCGCGCCCCGCGCACCGCCGCCGCCAGGACGTCGTCGGTCGCCGCGCCCGGGGCGGCCGCCGCGTGCCGGGCCGCCGCGGCGGCGACGTCGGCGGCGGTGAGGATCGTGCCGGGCTCGGGGTGCGCGACGGCGGCGCGGGCGGTCCGCGCGGCGCGGTCGAGGCCCACGGCGAGCGCGTCGCCGTGCGTGGCCGCGGCGGCCAGGCCGCGCAGCCACTCGCTGAGGATGACGCCCGAGTTCCCGCGCGCGCCGAGCAGCGCGCCCCGGGCCAGCCGGCGCAGCAGCGCGGGGCCGCCGGCGCCGGCGTCCGCGCCGGCCAGCGCGCGGGCGCCCTCGCGCAGCGTCAGGTGCAGGTTCGTGCCGGTGTCGCCGTCGGCCACGGGGAAGACGTTGACGCGGTCGATGGCGGTACGCTCGCGCGCCAGGGCACCGACCGCGAGGGAGGCCCAGGCGCGCACGACGGCCCCACGGAGCTCGTCGGTCACGCGCGCCTCCTCGTCCCCGTGCGGATCTCGCCCGGGCTGACGTCCACGGTAGCGGCGCGGACGGGGTGACCGGCCCCACGTTGGAGACCGTCCCGGGCGTCGGCTATCCTGTCGTGGTTGCCCGGTCACGATCGGGCCCCCGACCTTTCCACCACCACGTCGACGCTGCCCCGCAGCGGACGTGCACGACACATCAGGAGACACCGTGGCTGCCAACTGCGACGTCTGCGGCAAGGGCCCGGGCTTCGGGCACAGCATCTCGCACTCCCACATCCGCACCAAGCGCCGCTGGAACCCGAACATCCAGCGCGTGCGTGCCGTGGTCGCGGGCACCCCGAAGCGCGTCAACGTGTGCACCTCGTGCCTCAAGGCCGGCAAGGTCACGCGCCAGGCGTGAGCCCGCTGCGCTGACGGGTCCGCCCGCAGCACTGCCTCAGATCTTCACGGAGCCCGCTGGGACACGTCCCGGCGGGCTCCGTCGCGTCCCGGCACCGCCCGACTGCCAAGAGTTCGTGAAGGGTTCACCAATACCGCTTGGTCGGCAGCCCTGCAGGTGGCACGCTAAGCCCATGACGGTGGATCTCGACGGCGTGACCATCCGGCCCGCCAAGACGTCTGACGCCCAGGCCATCGCCCAGGTGGACGTCACCTCGTGGCGCAGCGCCTACTCCAGCATCCTGCCGGAGGCCTTCCTCGAGGGCCTCGACCCGGCCGTGCGCGCGAAGCGGTGGCAGACCGCGATCGCCGAGAGCGACGGCTCGCGCCCGGGCGGGGCCCGCGTGCTCGTGGCCGAGTCCGGGGACCGCACCGTCGGCTTCGCCAGCTTCGGCCCCTCGCTCGACGAGGACGCCGACGCCGGCACGCAGGAGCTGTACGCCATGTACCTGGAGCCGGGCGCCTGGGGCCGCGGCGTGGCGCGCGAGCTCATGCGCACCGTGCTGGCCGACCTGCCGCCCCGCACCCCGATGACCCTGTGGGTGCTCGCCGACAACGAGCGCGCGCAGCACTTCTACCGGCGGCACGGCTTCCAGGCCGACGGGATCGAGCGCATCGACGAGCTCGGCGGCACCCCCGTCACCGAGGTGCGCTACCGCCGCGGCTGAGCGCCCGGGGACGGCGACGGGTCGACAGCGCGCCGGGCACGGGCCACCCTGTGGCTCATCGGTGCCGACGGCACCGCCTTCCGTCAGGAGGAGCGCCATGCGGTACGTCGTCCTGGTCCACTCGCACCCCAAGCCCTGGGGCCATCCCACGATCGACCTCACGCCCGAGGGCCGCGCCCGTCCCGCGGCCGAGCGTGCGGAGAGCGCCGCCGCGTTCGACGCCTTCCTCGCCGACCTGTCCGCCCGCGGGGAGCTGGTCGCGGCCGAGGCGCTCGCCGACCCCGCGACCTCGACGGTGCTGCGCTGGTCCGACCGGGGCGTCCTCGCGACGGAGGGCCCGTACGCCGAGGCGGACGAGCACCTCGCCGGGTTCTTCCTCGTCGACGTCGCCACCCGTGCCCGCGCCGAGGAGGTCGCCCGCGGCTTCGCCGGGCCCGGTGACGCGGTCGAGCTGCGGCCGGCCTACGACTGGGACGCCTGACACGCCGGAGGGGTCGGTCGACGCCCGGCGGCTCAGCCGCCGAAGTGGTCCCAGCCGGGGCCGACGTCGGGCGTCGCCCCGTCGAGGGTGACCCCGGGCCGCGCGCCGTCGGCCGCCCGCACGTGCCCGACGGCGCGGAAGCCCGCGGGCAGGGCCGCGTCCGCCGGGAAGGTCGCGAGCAGCCCGTGGTCCTCCCCGCCGCCGAGCACCCAGCCGAGGGCCGTGCCGTCGTCCGCACCGAGGGCCGCGGCCGCCGGGGCGAGCGCGGCGACGTCCGGCGCGAGCAGATCGCCGTCCAGGTCGACGACGACGCCGCTCGCCGCCGCGACGCGCCCGGCGTCGCGCAGCAGGCCGTCCGAGACGTCGAGCATCGCCGTCGCCCCGCCGTCCGCCGCGGCCGGGCCGGACCCCAGCGGCGGCCGCGGGCGCAGGTAACCGGCGACGAACGGGGCCAGCGGGCCGTCGGCCCCCAGGGCGCCGTCGGCGGGCGCCGCGACGCCCGCGACCAGCAGCGCGAGGCCGGCGGCCGAGAAGCCCCGCACGCCGGCGTGGGCGACGACGTCGCCCGGCCGGGCGCCGGAGCGCCGCACGGGCGCCCGCCCGCCGAGGTCGCCGTGCACGGTCACCGCGACCACCACGGCGTCGGCGCCGGACAGGTCGCCGCCGACGACGGCAGCCCCCGCGGGCGCGCACGCGTCGGCGAGGCCGCGCGCGAGCCCCTCGACCCACGCGACCGCGAGGTCGCCGGGCACGGCCAGCGAGACGACGAGCGCCGTCGGCCGGGCGCCCATCGCGGCCACGTCGGCGAGGTTCTGCGCCGCGGCCCGCGCGCCGACGTCGTACCCCGTCGACCAGCGGCGGCGGAAGTGGCGGTCCTCGACGAGCACGTCCGTGGAGACGACGAACCGGCCGTCCGGGGCCGCGACGACCGCGGCGTCGTCGCCGGGACCGAGCAGCGTGGCGGCGCCCGCGGGCAGCAGCGGGAAGATCCGCGCGAGCAGCGCGGACTCGTCGAGGTCGGCCACGCGCAGCGGGTCGGGGGACGTCACGGGGAGACCCTACGGGGCGTCGCCGGGAGGCAGCCCACCCGGGGCGGGAGGGCGGCGCCGGCGCGGGTACCGTGGTCGGGTGCTCCGCCGCCCGTCCGTCACCGCCTCCGTCACCGCCTCCGTCACCGCCCGGCCCCGCCCCGCTCGGCCCCGCCCCGCCCGGGCCGTCCCCGCCGCGCTCGCCCTCGCCTCCGTCGCCGCCCTGGCGGCCTGCGCGCCGACGATCGGCGTGCCCGCCGCGGAGGACGCGGCCGACCCGAAGTGCGCCGAGGTGATGCTGACCCTGCCCGACGAGCTGGGCGGCGACCTGCCGCAGCTGAGCACCGACTCGCAGGCCACCACGGCGTGGGGCAGCGCGGGCGCCGCCGTGACGCTGCGCTGCGGGGTCACCCCGCCGGGGCCGTCGGCCGACTGCCAGCACGTCGAGTCGCCCACGGGCACCGTGGACTGGATCGTCCAGGCCGGCGAGGACGGCACGTGGCGCTTCGTCACCTACGGCCGCGAGCCCGCCGTCGAGGTGCTGGTGCCGCCGGCCGTCACCGAGGACCACTCGACGTCGTTCATCGGCGACCTGGCCCCGGCCGTGTCGAAGGTCGAGGCCACCGCGCAGTGCTCGTGACCCGCAGTGCTCGTGACCCGCGGCTACGGCAGCAGCGAGTCGCCGAGCGGGCCGGGGTTCTGGGCGACCTCCCACCGGAACCCGTCGGGGTCGGCGAAGTAGCCGGAGTAGCCGCCCCACTCGCGCTCGACGGCCTCCCCCACGCGCGGCGACCCGGCGCGCCGGGCGAGGGCCAGCACGGCGTCGACCTCCTCGCGGCTGGCGACGTTGTGCGCCAGCGTGAGCGGCGCCGCGCCCGCCCCGGAGACCTCGCCGATCTCGGCGGCGGCCGCGGTGGCGTCCCACAGGGACAGCAGCACCTTCTCGCCCACGCGGAACATGGCCACGTCGGCGCCGACGAAGGCGGGCTCCCAGCCGAGCCCGTCGGCGTAGAAGCGGCGGGCGGCCTCGACGTCCGCGACGACGAGGGTCACGAGGCTCAGTCGTTGGTCCATGCCGCCACCGTGCCAGCCGCCGCCGACGCGGCGCCGGCGAGCCGGCGACGGGTCGGCGCAGGACGGCTCGGCGCAGGCCGGGTCAGCGCAGGCCGGTGGGGCGCTCCAGCGCGAGCTGGATGAGCTCGTCGACCAGCTCGGGGTAGGCCAGGCCCGACGCCGCCCACATGCGCGGGTACATCGAGAACGGCGTGAACCCCGGCATGGTGTTGATCTCGTTGACGACCACCTGCTCGTCGGGCGTGACGAACACGTCCACCCGCGACAGGCCCTCGGCGCCGACCGCCTCGAACGTGCGCACCGCGAGGCGGCGCACCTCCGCGATGACGTGCTCGGGCAGGTCCGCCGGGCAGCGCAGGTCCACGTGCGCCTCGTCGAGGTACTTGGCCTCGAAGTCGTAGAACGCGTGCGTGGCGTGGTCGACGACGATCTCGCCGGGCAGCGACGCCCGCGGCGGCTGCCCGTCCCGGCCGCCGAGCACGGCGCACTCGACCTCGCGGCCCTCGATGCCCGCCTCGACGATCACCTTGGGGTCGTGCCGGCGGGCCTCCTCGACGGCGGCGGGCAGGTCGGCCAGGTCGTCGACGCGGGTGATGCCGAGCGACGAGCCGGCGCGGGCCGGCTTGACGAACACGGGCAGGCCGAGGGTCTCGACGGCGCCGAGGCACGCCGGGCGGCGGTGGTCCCAGTCCTGCGGCCGGATCACCGTGTACGGGCCCACGGGCAGGCCCTGGCCGGCGAGCACCAGCTTCATGAAGTGCTTGTCCATGCCGACGGCGGAGGCGAGCACGCCGGCCCCGACGTAGTGCACGTCGGCCAGCTCGAGCAGGCCCTGCAGCGTGCCGTCCTCGCCGAACGGGCCGTGCAGCAGCGGGAAGACGACGTCGACCTGGCCGAGCACGTCCGGCACCCGGCCGGGCTCCAGCACGCGCAGCGTGCGCTCCCCCGACGTCAGCGACAGCACGACCTCGCCGCCCGAGCCCGCCGTGACCTCGGGCAGCCGGCCGGCGGTGATGTCCCAGCGCTCCGGCTCGTCGGCCGCCACGACCCAGCGACCGTCGCGCGTGATGCCCACCGGCACGACGTCGTACTTCTCGCGGTCGATGGCGCGCAGCACGCCGGCGGCCGTGGCCGCGGAGACGGCGTGCTCGCCGGAGCGGCCGCCGAACAGCAGCGCGACGCGGGTCTTGCGGGTGCCGGCCGGGGCGTCGACGGCAGGCGCGGCGGGCGCGGCGGCGGTCGGGTCGGCGGTGGGGGTGGCGGGCGCGGGGGCGGCGCCGGCGGGCGGCGTCGGGGCGGTCTCGGACATCGCGCCGACCCTACCGGACCGCCGCGGCGCCCCGGGGTCCGCGAGCGGGGTCCGGGTGGTAGGAAAGGTCCCATGGCCGCCGAACCGTTCGTGGGCACCGCCACGCTGCCCTCCCGCACCCTCCTCGACGACGACCTGCTCGCCACGGTCCGCGGCCGCGCGGCGGCCTACGACCGCGAGAACGCGTTCTTCGCCGACGACCTCGCCGACCTGCGGGCGGCCGGGTACCTCGGCGCGCTGGTGCCGGCCGAGCTGGGCGGCGCGGGGCTCGGGCTGCGCGAGACGGCGCACGAGCAGGCGCGCCTGGCGGGCGCGGCCCCGGCGACGGCGCTGGCGGTCAACATGCACCACGTGTGGGTCGGCGTCGCCCGCTACCTGCACGACCGCGGCGACGCGTCGATGGACTGGCTGCTCGAGGAGGCGGCGGCCGGCGAGGTGTTCGGCTTCGGCTACTCCGAGGCGGGCAACGACCTGGTGCTGCTGGGCGCGCGCACCGAGGCCCGGCCCGACGGCGCGGGCGGCTACACCTTCCACGGCCGCAAGATCTTCACCTCCAACTCCCCCGGCTGGACCCGGCTGGGCGTCATGGGGCTGGACTCGGCCACCGACCCGGACAACCCGGTGATCGTGCACGCCTTCGTCACCCGCGACGGCGGCGGGTTCGAGATCCTCGACGACTGGGACACGATCGGCATGCGCGCCTCCCAGTCGCGCACCACGGTGCTCGACGGCGCCCACGCGCCCGCCGACCGGGTGATGCGCCGGATCGCCCCGGGGCCGTCGCTCGACCCGTACGTGCTGGGCATCTTCACGTCGTTCGAGGTGCTGCTGGCGTCGGTGTACGCCGGCATCGCCGACCGGGCGCTCGAGCTCGCCGTCGAGACGGTGGGCCGGCGCACGTCGATGAAGACCGGCAAGGCCTACGCGCAGGACCCGGACATCCGGCGGCGCCTCGCCTCGGCCGCCCTGGCCCAGGACGGGATCTGGCCGCAGATCGACCAGGTGGCCGCGCAGCTCGACGCGGGCGTCGACCGCGGCGCCGGGTACTTCCGCGCCACGGCCGGCGTCAAGGTCCGCGCCACCGAGACCGCCCGCTACGTCGTCGACGAGGCGATCCGCGCCTCGGGCGGGTCGAGCTACTTCAACCGCTCCGAGCTCGGCCGGCTCTACCGGGACGTGCTCGCGGGGATCTTCCACCCGTCCGACGACGAGTCGGCGCACTCCACGGTCGCGCAGTCGCTGCTGGGGCCGCTCGAGGCCTGAGCCGGCGAGACGCCCCGCCGGTGCGGCGTCGTACCCTGCCGCCATGCCCGAGATGTCCTTCGAGTCCCTCGCCCCGGCCACGATCGCCGTCACCGCCGGGCGGCCGCCGCGGGTGCAGGGCGGCCCGGTCAACGCCCCGATCGTGCTCAGCTCCACCTACGTGTCGCAGGGCGCGCCCGGCGAGGAGCTGCTCTACACGCGCTCGGGCACCGAGACCTGGCAGGACTTCGAGGCGGCGCTCGCGGCCCTCGAGGGCGCCGCCCGCCCGGCGATCGTCATGGGGTCCGGCATGGCGGCCGTCGCCGCCGCGCTGGCGGCCGTGCCGCACGGCGGCGTGCTCGTGGTGCCCCGCCACGCCTACCAGGTGAGCCTCGGGTTCGCCGACGACCTGGCCGCCAACCGCGCCGTCGAGGTGCGCCGCGTCGACATCGCCGACACCGACCAGGTGGTGGCGGCGCTCGACGGCGCCGACGTCGCGCTGCTGGAGTCGCCCACCAACCCGATGCTCGAGGTCGCCGACCTGCCGGCGCTGATCGCCGCGGCCAAGGAGCGCGGCGTGCGCACCGTCGTCGACAACACCTTCGCCACCCCGCTGGTGCAGCGGCCGCTGGAGCTCGGCGCCGACGTGGTGCTGCACTCGGTGACCAAGTACCTGGCCGGCCACTCCGACGTCGTCATGGGCGCCCTGCTCACGAACGACCCGGCCATCGAGGCCGAGCTGCGCGGGTACCGCACGCTGCACGGCGCCATCGCCGGCCCGATGGAGGTGTGGCTGGCGCTGCGCGGCCTGCGCACCCTGCACCTGCGGGTCGAGCGCGCCCAGGCCAACGCCGCCGAGCTGGCCCGCCGCCTCGCCGACCACCCGGCCGTCGCGGAGGTGCGCCACCCGTCGCTGCCGTCCGACCCCGGCCACGACCGCGCCACGCGCCTCATGGGCGGCTACGGCGCGATCATCGGGCTGCGGCCCGTCGGCGGCGCCGCGGCGGCCGACGCCGTCGTCGCCGCGCTGCGCCTGTGGGTCCCGGCCACCAGCCTGGGCGGCGTGGAGTCGACGCTCGAGCGCCGCCGCCGCTTCGCGACCGAGTCGGTCACGGTGCCCGAGGACCTGCTGCGGATGTCGGTGGGCGTCGAGGACGTCGAGGACCTCTGGGCGGACCTCGACCGGGCGCTGCGCGCCGCGACCGCCTGAGGTCAGGCGCCCTCGGCCTTCTGCGGGCGCGCCAGGAGCGTCGGGCCGAGCTCGGCGATGGGCAGCGTGCCCTCGACGACGGCGACCACGCCCGCGGTGATGGGCATCTCCACGCCGTGGCGCGAGGCGAGGTCGAGCACCGACTGGGAGGACTTCACGCCCTCGGCGGTGCCGCCCGTGGCGGCCACGGCCTGCTCCAGGCTCAGCCCCTGGCCCAGGTGCCGCCCCAGGGTGTGGTTGCGGCTCAGCGGCGAGGCGCAGGTCGCCACGAGGTCGCCCATGCCGGCCAGGCCGGAGAACGTCTCGGGCTCCGCCCCCAGCGCCTGGCCCAGGCGGGTGATCTCCACCAGGCCGCGCGTGATGAGGCTCGCGGTGGTGTTCCACCCGAAGCCGAGCCCCTGGGCCATCCCGACGGCCAGGGCGATGACGTTCTTCACCGCGCCGCACAGCTCGACGCCGACGACGTCGGGGTTGGTGTACGGGCGGAAGTAGCTCGTCGTGCAGGCGGACGCCACGAGCCGCGCCGTCGCCTCGGACGTCGACGCGACGACGGTGGCGGTGGGCTGCTCGTGGGCGATCTCGCGGGCGAGGTTGGGCCCGGACACGACGGCGACGCGCTCGTCCGGCACGCCGAGCGTCTCGGCCACCACCTGGCTCATGCGGCGGTCGGTGGAGAGCTCGACGCCCTTCATGAGCGACACCACGACGGCGTCGGGCTCGACGAGGTCGCGCACGCCGTCGAGCACGCCGCGGGCCACCTGCGACGGCACGGCGACGACGACGACGCGCGCGCCGGCGAGGGCGGCCGCGGCGTCCGTGGTGCCGGTCAGGCGCGCGGGCAGCTCGACGTCGGGCAGGTACCGGCTGTGGCGGTGCCGCTCGGTGACCTCCCGCGCCGCCTCGGGGTCGCGGCCCCACAGGCGCACCTCGCACCCGGCGTCGGCGAGCACCTTGGCGAACGTGGTGCCCCACGAGCCGGAGCCGAGGACGGCGGCGACCAGCGGCTGCGCCGCAGGGTCCGTGGTGGGGTCCGTGGTGGGCTCGGTGGCCGACGCGGTCACGGGCGCTCCACGGGCGGGTAGACGGTGCGCCTCGCGGCGTACTCGGGGTGCTTGCGCAGGTCGAAGCGCGCCGCGGGGGCAGGCTCGCCGCGCAGCCCGGCCAGGAGCTCGGTGATGGCGTCCATGACGCGGCTGGTGGCCTCGCGCAGCGTCGCGGAGTCCATCGGCCGGTCGTAGAGGTCGGACAGGTCCACCGGCGGGCCGGCGACCACCTGCACCCGCTTGCGCGGGAAGGGCCGCAGCATGCGCCCGTACCGGGGCAGCGCCGCGGTCGCGCCCCACTGCGCGATCGGCACCACCGGCATCCTCGTGGCCAGCGCGATGCGGGCCAGGCCGGTCTTGCCCTCCATGGGCCACAGGTCGGGGTCCCGGGTGATGGTGCCCTCGGGGAAGATCGCCACGCACGCCCCGGCGCCGAGCTGCTCGCGGGCGTTCTCGAGCGAGCGGCCCGCGTCGGCGGTGCCGCGGTCCACGGGGATCATGTTGGTGGCCCGCAGCACCCAGCCGACGACCGGCGCGGTGAACAGGCCCCGCTTGGCGAGGATGCGCGGCTCGTACCCGTGGTCGAACAGGTAGTGGGCGAACGTCAGCGCGTCGAGCTCGGTGGCGTGGTTCGCCGCGGCGATGAACCCGCCCTGGGCCGGCAGGTTGCGCCCGCCGGACCACTCGTAGCGGAAGATCGCGAACAGCAGGGTGCGGACGAGCCACGCGACGGCGCGGAACGCTCGGGACTCGGGGCGGGCGACAGGCACCCGAAGAGAGTACCCGCGACGACGACGGCGCCCCCGGCCGGGTGGCCGGGGGCGCCGTCGTCGGTGCCGAGCGGGTGCCGCCGTCGGGCGGCCCCCGTCGCGGGTCGGTCGCGGGATCAGTCGCGGGAGACGTCCGCGCCCAGGGCGACCAGCTTCTCCTGGAAGTTCTCGTAGCCGCGGTCGATGAGGCTGATGCCGCGCACCGTGGAGGTGCCCTTGGCGGCGAGCGCCGCGATGAGGTGCGAGAACCCGCCGCGCAGGTCCGGCACCTCGATGTCCGCCGCGGACAGCGGCGTCGGGCCGGAGATCACGGCGGAGTGGTGGAAGTTGCGCTGGCCGAAGCGGCAGTCGCCGCCGCCCAGGCACTCCTTGTAGACCTGGATCGTCGCGCCCATCTGGCGCAGCGCCTCGGTGAAGCCGAACCGGTTCTCGTAGACCGTCTCGTGCACGATCGACAGGCCGGTAGCCTGGGTCAGCGCGACGACGAGCGGCTGCTGCCAGTCGGTCATGAAGCCGGGGTGGACGTCGGTCTCCAGCACGATGGACCGCAGGTCGCCGCCCGGGTGCCAGAACCGGATGCCGTCGTCCTGGACGTCGAAGTTGCCGCCGACCTTCCGGAAGGTGTTGAGGAAGGTCATCATCTCCGGCTGGGTGGCGCCCTTGACGGTGATGTCGCCGCCGGTGGCCAGCGCCGCCGAGGCCCAGGAGGCGGCCTCGATGCGGTCGCCGAGCGCCGTGTGCGTGTAGCCCTCGAGCCGGTCGACGCCCTCGATGCGGATCACGCGGTCGGTGTCGACGGAGATGATCGCGCCCATCTTCTGCAGGACGGCGATGAGGTCCATGATCTCCGGCTCGGTGGCCGCGTTGGACAGCTCCGTGATGCCCTCGGCGCGCACGGCCGTCAGCAGCAGCTGCTCGGTGGCGCCGACCGACGGGTACGGCAGGGCGATCTTGGTGCCCTGCAGGCGGCGCGGGGCGCGCAGGTGGATGCCGTTGGGTCGCTTGTCCACCACGGCGCCGAACTGGCGCAGGATGTCGAGGTGGTAGTTGATGGGCCGGTCGCCGATGCGGCAGCCGCCCAGGTCGGGGATGAAGGCCTCCCCCAGGCGGTGCAGCAGCGGGCCGCAGAACAGGATCGGGATGCGGCTGGAGCCGGCGTGCGCGTCGATGTCCGCCATGTGCGCCGACTCGACGTTGGAGGGGTCGAGATCGAGGATCCCGGCGTCCGGGTCGGACTTCACCGTCACGCCGTGCAGCTCGAGCAGGCCGGTGACCACGCCGACGTCGCGGATCTGCGGGACGTTGCGCAGCACGCTGGCGGTCTCGCCGAGGAGCGAGGCGACCATCGCCTTGGAGACGAAGTTCTTGGCCCCTCGCACGGTGATCGTGCCCTCGAGGGGGTTACCGCCGTTCACGTACAGCAAGTCGTTCATGTGCTCGTCGTCGTCCTGTCGTCGAGGTCTTCGTCCGGGGCAAGGTCGGTGCGGTCGGTCGCACTCCGTGCGCCCTGGACCGCCGCTGATCCTCCCCCCGCGAGTTCGCCGGTGCCAACACGCCGACCGGGCCGTTCGTTCCCGTTCACCACACCTTCACGCCGCCTCCGTCGCGACGCTCGCCGACACGCCGCAGCCCTTCACCACCACCCCGCGCGGACCTGCGGCGCGCCGGGTCACGCGCGTGACGCACGAGCACCGTCAGCGGCTGTGCGATGCCGCACAGCGCCGGGGACGGTGTCAACGCCCGTCCACATCGCGGACACAGACATCCGCCATGCGGACGGCCGGGCTAGCCTCGCCCGCATGTCCACCCCTGCTGCCACGAGTGCCGGCGCCGCCGTCGTCGACGCACCGGCCGCCGAGAACTCGCGCGGTCGTGTCGTCGTCGCGAGCCTCATCGGCACCTCCATCGAGTTCTACGACTTCTACGCGTACGCCACGGCGGCCGTCCTCGTCTTCCCGACGCTCTTCTTCGCCACGCAGAGCGACGCGACGGCGCTGCTGAGCTCGTTCGCCGTCTTCGGCGTCGCCTTCGTCGCGCGCCCGGTCGGGTCGATCCTCTTCGGCCACTTCGGCGACCGCGTCGGGCGCAAGGCGACCCTCGTGGCGTCCCTGCTCGTCATGGGTGTCGCGACGTTCCTCATCGGCCTCATCCCGCCCGCCTCGACGCCGGGCTGGGCCATCCTGGCGCCCGCCGCGCTGGTGCTGTGCCGCTTCTGCCAGGGCCTGGGCCTCGGCGGCGAGTGGAGCGGCGCCGCCCTCCTGGCCACGGAGAACGCGCCGGCCGGCAAGCGCGCCGTCTGGGGCACGTTCCCGCAGCTGGGCGCCCCGATCGGCTTCATCCTGGCCAACACGGTCTTCATCGCCCTGGCCGGCACGCTGTCCGAGGACCAGTTCCTGTCGTGGGGCTGGCGCGTGCCGTTCCTGGCCTCGGCCGTGCTGGTGATCGTGGGCCTGTGGGTGCGCCTCAAGCTCATCGAGACCCCGGCCTTCCGCAAGGTCCAGGAGGACAACGCCGTCGTCGCCGTCCCGGTCGCCCACGTCTTCCGCTCGAGCTGGCGCAAGATCGTCTCCGGCACGTTCATCATGCTGGCCACGTACGTGCTCTTCTACCTGATGACCACGTTCACGCTGACGTACGGCACCACGGCGTCCGACGCGACGCCGGCGGGCCTCGGCTACGAGCGCACCGACTTCCTGTGGATGCTGATCATCGGCGTCGTGTTCTTCGGCATCTTCACCGTGGTCTCCGGCCCGATGGCCGAGCGCTTCGGCCGCCGCAAGCACCTGCTGGGCGTCACCGCCGCCATCATCGTGTTCGGCGCGCTGTTCGCCCCGCTGTTCTCCGGCGGCACCGTGGGCGTCATGGCGGTGCTCGTGCTCGGCTTCACGCTCATGGGCCTGACGTTCGGCCCGATGGCGGCGATCCTGCCCGAGCTGTTCCCGTCGAACGTGCGCTACACCGGCTCGGCCGTGGCGTACAACCTGTCGTCGATCCTCGGCGCCGCGGTGGCCCCGTTCATCGCCGTGTGGCTCTGGACGCTGGCCGACGGGTCGACCTGGCTGGTGGGCGTCTACCTCGCCGTGATGGCGGTGCTGACCCTGGTCGCGCTGCTCATCGAGCGCGAGACCAAGGACGTCGACTACCACAGCCACGCGGGGTCCTGACCTCCCCGCCCGTGCTCGCCGAGGGCCGGCCGTCTCTGCGGAGGCGGCCGGCCCTCCGGTGTTTTCCGGGGAGCGCCCCGGCGCGACGAACCCTGACGCGATCCAGGCTGCGCGTGCGAGCGCCGCCGCGGCTGTCGAGCCTGGGGCCATGACGCAGAGCAGCGGAAGCCCCGAGAACACCCCGGATCTCGAGACCACCCCGGACCTCGACCCGCGCAGCGCCGCGCAGGCCTCCCCCGGCGGCGGGCGCCCCGTCGCCCTCGTCACCGGCTCGGAGTCCGGCATCGGCCGCGCCAGCGCCGTCGCGCTGGCCGCCGCCGGGTTCGACCTGGGCCTGTGCTGGTACGCCGACGAGGACGAGGCCGAAGCGACCGCGCGGGAGGTCGAGGCGCAGGGCGCGCGCGCCGAGCTGCGCCACCTCGACGTCACCGACCTGCCGTCGCTCGGCCCCGCCGTGGACGACCTGGCCGAGCGGCTCGGGCGGGTCGACGCCCTCGTCAACGTGGCCGGCACCGGCACGTCCACGCCGTTCCTCGAGCTGGACTACCCGGCCTGGCGCACGGTCATCGGGACCGACCTGGACGGGCCGTTCGTGCTCATGCAGGCGGCCGCGAGGCGGATGGTCGCCGCCGGGCGCGGCGGGCGGATCGTCAACATCACCAGCGTGCACGAGCACCTGCCGAAGGTGGGCGCCGCCCCGTACTGCGCCGCCAAGGGCGGCCTCGGCCTGCTGACGCAGACGGCGGCGCTGGAGCTCGGCGAGCACGGCATCACCGTCAACGCCGTCGCCCCCGGCGAGATCGCCACCCCGATGACCGGCCAGGAGGACGAGGACCCGCACGGCAACGCCCGCCCCGGCGTGCCGCTGGGCCGCCCCGGCGACGCGCGGGAGATCGCCTCCGTGGTCGCGCTCCTCTGCGGCCCCGAGTCGTCCTACGTCACGGGGGCCTCGTGGGTCGTCGACGGCGGCATGACGAGGATGGGCCCCATGGCGGGGTCGAGCCTGACGTCGGACGACTGGCGTCGGCCCTGACGCGCGGGCCCGTCACCCCGCCGCGGCCGCCGCGAGCGCCGGCGCGCCCCGGCGGGCGGCGACGTGGCGGGCCACGTACCGCGCGTCCCTGCCCGCGCCGAGCACGAGCATCGACGCGAAGGCGTACTGGAACACCAGGCCGGTGAAGTACAGGCCAGGCACGTCCTCGACCACGCCTCGGCGGTGCCGCGGGTAGCCGTCCTCGTCCAGCGGCGCCGGCTCGACCCACCGGAAGTCCTCCCGGAACCCGGTGCACCACAGCACGGTGCGCACGTCGGCCAGCACCCGGCCGTCGGCGAGGAGGGGCCGGCCGTCGCGGACGCCGACGGTGCGGGCTTCGACGAGCTCCACGCCCGCCGCGGCGAGGTCCCGGCGCTTGACGCGGATGAGCGGTGCCGCGCCGCCGCGGCGCACGGCCGCGGCCGCCCGGCGTCCGACCGGCGTACGCAGCGTGAGCACGTGCAGGAAGACCGTCGGGATGACGAGGTAGGCCAGCTCCGCCGAGGGCCGGCCCAGCGTGAACGGCACCTCGCCGTGCACGCGCCCGGAGAGGTACGTCGGGTGCGTGGCGGCGGCCTCGAGCGCCAGGTCTGCGCCGGAGTGCGAGGCGCCGACGACGAGGACCGGCCCGTCCTGGAGCTGGCCGGGGTTGCGGTACCCCGCGGAGTGGACCTGCACGATGCCCGGGTCGAGGTCCGCCGCGAAGGCCGGGACGGAGGGCCGCTGGTGCCCGCCCGTGGCCACGACGACCTGCTCGGCGTCCACGGCTCCCCCGTCCGCCGTCGAGACGCGGAAGCCGCCGCCGTCGCGGGCCGTGACGCGCTCCGCGTGCACGCCCGTGCGCACGGGCAGGTCCATGGCGGCGGCGTACGCCTCGAGGAAGTCGCCCATCTCGGCGCCCGTGGGGTAGCTGTTGCGGGGCGCCGGGAAAGCCATCCCGGGCAGGCCTGTGCCGCGCGCGGGCGAGAACAGCCGCAGCGAGTCGTACCGCTCTCGCCACACGTCCCCCACCCGTCGCCGCGCCTCGAGCACCAGCGTCGGCACGCCCAGCCGGCGCAGGTGGTAGGCGGTGGACAGGCCGGCCTGGCCGGCGCCGACGACGAGGGTCTCGACCTGCTCGCTCATGACTGTCCCTCCTGGCTCCCGGGCGGGAGCCGCCACCCACGACGCTAAACACCGGGGCGGGCGGGGACGTCGGACGACCGACCCATCTGCGCGCGGGCGGCATGGGTACTTCTGCGCACGCCGGCGGGGCGGGTCGCGGCGGCGGGCTCACACGAGGTGGTGCTCGTAGGCGTACGCCGTCGCGGCGGCACGGGAGGACAGGTCGAGCTTGGCGAAGATGTTGCTGAGGTGGCGGGCGACGGTCTTCTCGCTGAGGAACAGCTCGGCGGCGACGGCGCGGTTCGTCCGCCCCGTCGCCACGAGGCGGAGCACCTCGACCTCCCGCGGGGTCAGCCCGCCCGGCGCGACGGGCCGGCGCCGGCGGAGCGCCTCCACCCGGGCCAGGTCGTGGCGGGCGCCGAGCTCGCCGAACGCCCACAGGGCCGCGTCGAGCTCGAGCTGGGCGGCGTCCTCGTCACCGAGCGCGCGGTAGGCGCGGCCCGTCGCGGCCCGCACCCGGGCCGCGTCGTACGGCATGCCGAGCTCCTGCCAGCCGCCCCAGGCCCGGCGCAGCACCCCCAGCGCCTCGGCGGGCCGCCCCTGCGCCAGCAGCACGGCGCCGTCGGCCGCGGCGGCCGCCGCCGCCAACCAGGCGACCCCGCGGCGCCCCGCCGCCGCGACGAGCTCGTCCGCCGCCGCCCGCGCACCGGCCACGTCGCCCGCGGCCAGCAGGACGTCGACGGCGGCGGGCAGCACCGCGGACCGCTCGGCGGCGTGCTCCGTGTCGGCGAGGACCCTCCGGACGGCGCTCGCCGCGTCGTCCGCGCGGCCCTGGTCGAGCCGCAGCAGCGCCAGCCCGGGCTGGGGCCGCCACCCGTGCTGGTTCGCGCGCAGGTACGCCTCCTCCGCCTCCGCCGTCCGGCCCAGGAGCCGGAGCACCTCGGCCTGCTGGTACAGCGCGCGGCCGACCTCCGGCTGGCCGGGCGGGTCGGACAGGCGCGCGACGGCCCGCTCGCACTCCTCCAGGGCGTCGAGCCAGTCCCCGCGCACGAGCATGACGTGCGCCCGGTTGACCAGGCACTCGCCGCGGAACGGCACGAGGTCCGGCTGCTCCTCGCACCACCGGGTCAGCGCCGCCGTCCACTCACGCGCCCGGGGCAGGTCGAACGTCGCGCGGCACACGCCGATCACCGCGCAGTAGACGATGCCGGACGGGATCTCCGAGACCTGGCCGGCGGTGACGTCGACCATCACCTCGTCGAGGATCGCGGCGCCGGCGGCACCCTCGCCGACGAGCATCCGGGTCCCGCCGACGCCGAGGCGCGCCAGCGCGAGCAGGTCGCGGTCGCGGCACCGGCGCCCGACCTCCAGCGCGGCGTCGAATCCCTCGAGCGCCTCGGCATACCGCGCCGCGCGCATGGCCGCGAGCGCCGGCGGGACCCGCAGGTACCCGTGCACGGCGCTCTCGGCCGGCGCGTCGGCCGCCGCCCGTGCGGCGCGGGCGAGCCAGCCGCCGCCCTGGACGGCCCGGCCGTGCCCGACGAGCACCATCCCGGCCCAGAACGCGCACCGGGCCGCCGCCTCCCCGTCGCCCGCCTCGAGGTGGGCGAGGTGGGCGCGGCCGAACAGGTCGCTGCCCTCGAGGTCGCGGCCGAGCAGCACGGCTGCCGTGGCGAACCGCACGAGGTCGTCGGCGCCCACGCCGCCCGCCCGGTCCGCCGCGGCCAGGCGCGCGTACGCCTCCGCCCACCGCCGCCGCGCGAAGGACGTCCGCGCCTCGCCGAGCAGGTCCACGCTCATGCCGCTCCCGCGGGCCAGGCCGCCGGTACGGCGCAGCCCGTCACTGTGGACGCTACTCCGGCGAGCCGGGCATGGACCGCCCCGCAGCGGTGTTGCACAGTCATGGACGATCCGCTGGACACCTACTCCCGGGTGGTGACCTCCGTGGCGGCGGCGCTGCAGCCGTCCGTGCTGTCGGTGCTCGTCCGCAGCCGCCGCGGCGAGGGCGCCGGGTCGGCCGTCGCGTTCACCGACGACGGGCTGCTGCTCACCAGCGCGCACGTCGTCGAGGGGGTCGAGGGCGGCGGCGTCGTCACCGCCGACGGCGAGGAGGCGCCGTTCGAGGTGCTGGGCGCCGACCGGCTGTCCGAGCTGGCCGTGCTGCGCACCCGCGGCAGGGTCGCGCCGCCCGCACGGCTCGGCGACGCCGACCACCTGCGCGTCGGGCAGCTCGTCGTCGCCGTCGGCAACCCGCTGGGCTTCGCCGGCTCCGTGACCGCCGGGGTGGTCAGCGCGCTCGGCCGGTCCCTGCCGGTGCGCACCTCGCTCGGCGCGCACGCCATCGACGACGTCATCCAGACCGACGCCGCGCTGAACCCTGGCAACAGCGGCGGGGCGCTCGCGGACGCCACCGCCACCGTCGTGGGCGTCAACACCGCCGTCGCCGGCATCGGCCTGGGACTCGCCGTCCCGGTCAACACCACGACGCGGCGCATCCTCACCGAGCTGGCGAGCGTCGGGCGGGTGCGCCGGGCCTGGCTGGGCATCGCGGGGGCGGCCATGCCGGTCCCGCCGCGGCTGGCCGAGCGGCTCGGGCGCCGCACCGGTCTGCGCGTCGCCGAGGTGGTGCGCGGCAGCCCCGCCGCGAGCGCCGGCATCTTCATCGGCGACATCGTCATCGCCTCGGGCGACGTCCCGATCCGCAGCCCCCAGGACCTGCAGCGCCTCATGCTCGGCACCGCGGTGGGCAAGCCGTTCTCGGTCACCGTCTACCGGCGCGGGGCCCTCGTCGACGTGGTCGCGACGCTCGCCGAGCTGGTGACGTAGGGCCCTGTCAGGGCCGCGCAGAGACGTAGGGGGCATACCGCCCGGCACCGTCTGAGCGAGGTACGCCGGGACGGTGCAGACGCATACTGAGGCATGAGCCTGGTGGCGCAGATCTTCGCGATGATCGCGGTGCTCTTCGGCGTGGTGGCGTTCGTCCTGGAGAGCTTCCTCTTCCACCGGCCGAGCGTGCAGACCTTCCTGCTCGGCAAGCCCGAGCCGGCGCCCGGGGTGCGGCTCTGGGCCTTCAACCAGGGCTTCTACAACCTCTTCCTGGCGGCCGGTCCCGCCACCGGGCTCATCGCCTACCACGCCGGGCACGAGAGCGTCGGCCGGGCGCTGGTGATCTACGGCTGCGCCTTCATGGCGGGGTGCGGCGTCGTGCTGTGGGTCTCCGACCGCAGGCTGTGGCGCAGCATGATCGGCCAGAGCGGCCCGCCGCTCGTCGCGCTCGTCACGGCCCTGGTCTAGCCGTCCCGACCGGAGCGGTAGTTCGGGTGGCTCGCTCGACCCGGCCGTGCACGGGTCTGGCGTTCGCCGGGGGTTCTCCGACCTCGTGCACGGTATGCCCGCCGCACGCCGTCCTGGTCACGCTGGCCCGCTCGATGCGCGACACGGTGAACCATCGCATCGCGTCGCGCAGCCGGCACCACCCCACGAGGTACCACCGGCCGTTCGTGGAGGCGAACAGCACGGGTTCGACGTCGCGGGTGGTCGTCGTCCCGTCTCCCGCTGTGTAGCGGATGCGGACCACCCGCTGCTCGGCCATCGCCTCCTCCAGCGCCGACCTGATCGCGCGCGAAGGGGACGGAATCGCGTCGACCCAGACGCGGCCGGCCAGCTCGTCGGCCCGCGCCCGGGTCCGGGGATCGAGGACGTCCAGGACCTTCCGGACCCCGGCGGCTGCCAGATCCGCGTAGGGGGCGTCGGGCGCCGCGGACACGGCCGCCATGAGCGCCACGGCCTGCGCCGGGGACAGGCTGACGGGCGGCAGGGACGCACCTGGCGCCAGCCCGTAGCCACCACCCGGACCCGGGCGCGACCAGACGGGCGCGCCGCTGCTCTCGAGCGCAGCGAGGTCCCTCTTGACGGTGCGCACGGACACGCCGAACTCTCGTGCCAGCCGCTCGGCGGAGCAGCCCCGTGTGCCGCTACGGCGCAGCATCTCCGACAGGGCATGGAGTCGCTCTGCCCGCTTCACCGTCCAATCCGCGTCAAATTCATGACACAGATAGTGACATGCACCTGTCCGTAGCGTCTACGACGGTGGAGACATGACAACGACGACGAACAGCCCGACCATCGTCCTCATCGCCGGCCACTGGCTGGGCGCATGGGCGTGGGACGAAGTCCTCGAACACCTGGAGACCGACCACACTCGTGCGACCGCGATGACGCTGCCCGGTCTCGACGGCGACGATCCTGAGCGTGCGGCGAAGACCCTCGACGACCAGGCCGCAGCGGTCCTGGACGTCCTCGCTCGACTCGGCGACGAGGGGCAGCCCGCGACGATCGTCGCCCACAGCGGGGCGAACGGCCCCGTCAGCCTCGTCCTCGACCGGCACCCTGAGCTCGTCCAGCGGGTGGTGTGGGTCGACTCGGGCCCTGCGGCGGCCGGGAGCGCCTTCGCCCCCGACCTCCCGGAGGGCCTGGATGAGCTCCCGCTGCCGTCCTTCGACGTCCTCGCGCAGCAGGCGAGCCTCGAAGGCCTGAGCGCGGAGATCCTCGAGCGTTTCCGCGCCCGGGCGGTCCCTGAGCCTGGCCCCGTGCTGCGCCAGCCCGTCGAGCTCACGAACGACGCCCGCCGCAAGGTCCGCACCACCCTGGTGTGCTGCTCGATCCCGAGCACGCAGGTGCTGGAGATGGCCCGAGGTGGCCATGCCATGTTCGCCGAGGTCGCGAACCTCGAGCACCTCGACGTCGTCGACCTCCCGACCGGGCACTGGCCCATGTGGAGCCGTCCCCGCGACCTCGCCGAGGTCATCCGGTCAGCGGCTTCTCGCACCGACTGAGCGGGACGCTTCACCTGAAGGGGTCAGCCGGACCCGGCTGACCCCTTCCGTGACACCCACCTCTAGCGGCGCCCCTCGGCGCGGGCCTTGAGGCCGGCCGCCTCCATGGCGAGGTAGCGCTCGGTCAGCCTCCGGTACATCCGGCCCACGACTCCCCCGACCGCCCCGCCCATCACGACCCGCAGCTCGACGCGGGTGCCGCCGTCGGGCAGCGGAGCGCACTCGTGCTGCGCCGACACCGCGCTGCCCGGCTGCCGCTGCTCCCAGGTGAAGGCGCGGCCGGGCTCGAGCATGGTCACCGTGTACGTCCCGGGCGGGACCCGCGGCTGCGCGACCTCGACCCGCGACCCGACGGCGAGGGGTCCGGCGTCCAGCCGTCGGGCGCTGGTAACCGAGTCGGTCCACTCGGGCCAGCGCTCGACGTCGACGAGCACCTCCCACACCCGGTCCGGCGGGGCGGCGACGTCGACGCTGGTGCGCTGCTCCACGCCGCCATCGTCGCAGGGCTTGAGGTTGGCCGAAAGGGCCCCGGGCGGGCCGGGCCCAGGCGAACGCCTCTGCTTCGCGGCAGGAACCGGAGCGGGAGGGCGCTCACATAGGCGCCACGAGACCGGCCGCGACCGAGAGAACCAGGAGGATGACGACGCCCACGACGGCGGAGACCACGGGTCGAGCCATGGTGCTCACGGACGTTGGGCATTCAGCCCGCGCCCTTGCTCCATCACCCGCGGCACGACGACCTCGACGTCCCCGATCGCACTGATGCGTGACCCTCCAGCACCCGTCGGGACGGCGAGCCCTGGGGTGTCAACGCACCTGCCCGCCACCTGAGCCGTCACGCCCGCGGGTCGACCCGCGCACGACCAGCTCCGGGAGAAACGCCCGGTGCTCGTGCACGTGCGCCTCCCCTTCGGCGGCCTCCGAGAGCACCATCTCCACCGCTGTCCGGCCGAGCAGTCTTCGTGGCTGACGGACGGAGGTGAGCGGCACCGCCGCTGCTGCAGCGAAGTCGATGTCGTCGTACCCGACGATCGCGAGCTCGTCAGGCACGCGCACCCCGTGCTCGGTCATCACCTGAAGGACCCCGATCGCGATGAGATCGTTGACGCACAGCACGGCCGAGGGACGGGGAGAGAGGCCGAGGAGCCGTTCTCCCGCGTCGCGGCCGGCCATGAACGTGTGGTGCTCGACCGGTATGTCGATGAGGCACTCAGATCCGAGCCCCGCAGCAGCCATGGCCTGCAGGGCACCCGTCCGGCGTCGAGCGACGGGCCACAGAGAACCACCGACGAACCCGATCGTTCGGTGTCCCCGTTCGAGCAGGTGGGTGACGGCCATGCGGGCTCCGGCCAGCTCATCGGTGGTCAGCGAGCACTCGCCGTCGTGCGCGCGGCTGTCGATCCGCACCGCGGGTATGCCGTCAGCTCGCAACGAGTCGAGCTGCGGCTCGACGTCGCTGGCGGGAGTGATTACGACACCGCGCACTCTCTGACGGCCGAACAGGTCCAAGCAGTCGGACTCACGGCCCGGTTCCTCGTCGCTGCTGCTGACCATGAGCACGAGGCCGGCTGCCCGCGCAGCGTCCTCGGCACCACGAACGAGGTCGGCGAAGAACGGGTTCGCGATGTCGAGGACGACCAGCCCGATCGCCCCCGAGCCGCCGGTGCGAAGGGACCGCGCGGGGGTCGAGGGAGTAAATGCGAGGGCTTCGATCGCCGCGCGCACGCGCTCCCGGGACTCAGCACTGACCCTCTCAGGCCTGTTGAGCACATTCGAGACGGTGCCGAGCGAGACACCCGCTCGGCGAGCCACGTCACGAATCGTCGGTCGCGGCTTCATTGCTTCTCCCATGAATGAACATTTCACCACACGGCCGGCGCGGCACGTCACACGTCGCCCGCTCATCGTCCTTGACGAGCGGCAGTCAGCACCCTAGCGTGTGGGTGAACCGTTTCACGAGTCGGTCGCTCCAGATCGAGCGCCGATGACACCAGCTCAATGAGGAGCATCCGATGAGGCGTTCGCACTACAAGGCCCGTCCCGCCTCCCGCGCATCCGTCGCGTTGGTGGCGACGGCAGCAGTCCTGGCTCTTACCTCATGCTCCAGCTCGGGCGCGGGCGGCGAGGACGATGGCGCCAACGGCGAGGTGACCGTCCAGTGGTGGTCATGGAACCCCGACGAGGGCTCCGCGGGCCAGTACATCGAGGCGTTCGAGAAGGCACACCCGAACATCACCGTCGAGCACAGGTTCTTGCAGTACACGGAGTACACGAACGCCCTGCGCCTCTCCGTGACTTCCGACTCGGGCCCTGACGTCTTCGGCCTCCAGGTCGGCGCGCTGACGCACGCCTACGCGCCCTTGACCGAGGACCTGGCACCGTACGCGCAAGAGGAATTCGGTGCGGACTGGGCAGATCGCCTCTTGACCACTGACCAGCTGCAGGTCGACGGCAAGCAGGTCGGGATGCCATGGACCATCACCGCCGGCGGCCTGCTCTGGTACGACAAGACGCTCTTCGACTCCCTCGGCCTAGAGCCGCCGACGACCCTGGAGGAGTGGAAGCGGGTCTGCGCCACGGTGCAGGAGCAGGGCATCGCCTGCCTCGCACATGGCGCGAAGGACGCCTGGGTCAACATCGACCTGTACCAGACGATCCTGAACCAGGTGCAGCCGGGCGCCCTGTACGACGCTCTGGACGGCACGGCGTCGTTCACCGACGAGCCCTTCGTCACCGCCATGAAGGCGTACCAGGAGCTCTTCACCGCAGGGATCGTCCAGGAGGGCGCGACGGGGATCTCGGAGTACCCGGACGCCTCCGACATGTTCCGACGCGGCGAGGCGGCCACCATTGCGCTGGGTACGTGGGAGAACAACACGATGACCAAGACGGTTCTCACCCGCCTCTCGGAGGAGCTGGACGATCCGGATGTCGGCGAGCGCGTGTTCCTGCCCGTGCCGTTCCCCCTCGTGGCGGGCGAGCATCCCGAACCAGGACTCTTCGGCGGACCCGACGTCGGCTGGGCGATGAGTGCGCGGAGCGATGCCAAGGATGCGGCCTGGACGTTCATCAGCTGGATGACGTCGCAGGAGGAGGGTCAGCAGCTTCTGGCGAACGCGACGCTCCAGTCCGCAGCGCTGAAGACGGTCGAGATCGATGCTTCGGACGTGGTCACCCCCGAGCAAGAGGAGGCTTTGCAGTGGGAGAGCAAGGCGCTCCAGAACCTCGTCGGCCCGCGCCAGATCCCGAACGCTGACGTCGAGCAGGCTCTCGGACAGGCGCTGTCTGCCGTCGCGGCAGGCACGAGCGAACCGGCCGCGGCGCTCTCCGACGTGCAGACGGTCCTCGAGAGCACCCGATGAATGTCACGCACGCAGGCCCCAGTACCGCGGGAACGGACGACCCCAGGACGACCGCAGCCGCGACCGACCTCGTCCGTCCTGCTGCCGAGGCGGGCGAGCGGAGGCGGCGGCGCGGGTGGGACAGGTCCGCGTACCTCTTCGTCCTGCCGGCCCTCGTCGTCGTGGTGGGGATCGTCTACGTCGGGATCGGTTACACGGCCGGCATCAGCCGCCTCTCGTGGGACGGCCTGAGCCCCGCACCACGCGCGGTGGGGCTGGACAACTACGCGACGCTGCTCGGTGACCCGACGTTGTGGCGCGCGCTCCGCAACGTGGCGATCTTCGCCGTGCTGACCGTCGGCATCCAGATGGTCCTCGGCTTCATCATCGCGCAGCTGATGGTGATGGCAGGTCGCTGGACTGGGATCTTCAAGGTCATGGTCTTCCTGCCCGTCGTCCTCGCACCGGCGGCCATCGCGACGACCGCTCGGCAGCTCCTGGCCGCGGGTGGAGATCTCAACGTCCTGCTGAGGGACATCGGTCTCGGCGCCCTGGCGACGCCCTGGCTCGCCGACCCAGGGACCGCCCTGTACGCCATCGTCGCCATCAACGTGTTCCAGTGGACGGGCTTCAGCGCGCTCCTCTACCAAGCCGCCCTGACGCAGATCGACCAGAACACGCTCGAGGCCGCGCAGCTCGACGGCGCCGGCACGGTGCGGACCATCACCTCCGTGGTGCTGCCTCAGCTGCGGGGCACTCACGCGACGCTGATCATCACCGGCGTGATCGGGGCGATCAAGACGTTCGACGTCGTCTACCTCACCACGGGCGGTGGCCCCGGTGGCGTGACGGAGTTCGTCACGACGTACCTCTACCGCCTCACCGTGAACCAGTTCCAGGTGGGGCTGGGTGCCGCGCTCACCGTGCTCATGCTGGCACTGACCCTGGCGCTCACACTCGTTCAGATGCGGGCCTACCGATTCGGGGAGCAACGATGATCGGCCGCGACACGCCACTGCGCCGCGCCCTTGCCCGAGCCGGACTGGTCGTGCTGATGGTGCCGTTCGTCATCCCCCTGATCCTGGTCGTGCGCACCTCTCTGCGCGGCGAGGGCCTGGGCAACTACGCCGCGGTACTGACGGAGTCGCCATTCTTCCGGTTCCTGACCAACAGCGCCGTGATCGCCGCGGGTTCCGTCCTGGCGGTCTACGCGCTGACCATGCTCGCCGGCTACGCGTTCGCGAAGCTGAGGTTCCCCGGCAGAACGGTGCTCTTCAACGCGCTCCTGGTGGGCCTGATGGTGCCGACGGTCGCACTGCTCGTGCCGCTGTTCGTCACCGTCCAGCGCCTCGGCCTCTTCAACAGCTACGCGGCGGTGATCGTGCCGCTGACCGCGACGATCGTGCCGTTCACGCTGCTGCTGGTCCGGAACTACATGGCAGGTCTTCCAGACGAGATCCTCGAGGCAGCACGGATCGACGGGTGCTCCACCCTGGGGACGCTGTGGCGGGTGGTGCTCCCGCTCTCGCGACCGATCAGCGCCGTAGTCGTCGTCTGGAGCTTCCTGAACTCCTGGAACGAGTTCTTCCTCCCGCTGATCTTCCTCCAGGACCCCGGCAAGCAAGCCATCACGCAGGTACCGCTGTACTTCGCGAGCCAGTACGGGTCCGACATCCCGAAGATCTTCGCGGCAGTCGTGCTCATCAGCCTGCCCGTGGTGCTCGCATACCTCTTCCTGCAGCGGTACTTCGAGCGCGGCATGACGGCCGGGGCCGTCAAATGACCTCTCGTCCTTCACCGACCGCCCGGACGAACCCAGCGGTCGTGCGACCCATCCCTCCCGAGAGCAAGGACAACGACGTGTACGAGCTCGACCTCACCAGTGCCCTGTTCCGCGACAAGGTCCGCGGATGCTGGGTCGGGAAGAACTGCGGCGGCACCCTCGGCACCCCGTTGGAGGAGGCATGGGGGCGCCCGGAGCCGTTCGACGTGTGGTGGTACCCAGAGCTACGGGAGGGTGGCCTCCCGAACGACGACCTGGAGATGCAGCTCGTCTGGTTGACGGCGCTGGAGCAGGTCGGTCCCCGGCTCCGAGCCCGGGACCTCGCTCGGTACTGGCTCGACCACATCGGATACAACTTCGACGAGTACGGGCTGTCCAAGACGAACCTGCGCCTGGGACTCGAGCCCCCGGTCAGCGGAGCGTTCAACAACTGGTTTGTGGACTGCATGGGATCGCCCATCCGCTCCGAGATCTGGGCGTGCGTGGCCCCCGGCGCGCCCAGGCTCGCGGCCCGCCTGGCGTACGAGGACGCCATCTGCGACCACGCCGGCGGGGAGTCGGTGTACGGAGAGCTCTTCAACGTGGCGGTTCAGTCTTCCGCGTTCGTGGTCGACGACCGGCGAACGCTCATCGACATCGGATTGAGCTACGTGCCCGCGGACAGCCGCACCGCCGTCGCGGTGCGCGCCGCGCTGGAGGCGATCGACAGGGGCGCTGACTGGAAGACCGCGCGCGCCGCAGTTCTCGAGGCCACCCCGCACCACGTGGCGCAGTACTCACCGGTGAACCTGGCCTTTCAGGTGATCGGCCTGCTCGACGGCGACGGCTTCGGTGACGCCATGTGCAAGACCGTCAACTGTGGGTATGACACCGACTCCTCGGGCGGCACCATCGGCAGCTGGTGGGGCATCCTCTCCGGTGCCAGCGGGCTCGACGCCAGGTGGACGGCCCCATTCGGGGAGAGCATCTCGACGAACGAGGACTGGGGCGGAGTCCGCCACATGACCGACGGATCGACTCCTATCCCCCGCGACCTCCCCCAGGTCGTCGACCGCGTCGTCGCCGCGGCGCGTCGAGTCCTCGGCGAGGAAGGGCTCCTGACCGGCCACACCCGCACCGTCGAGATTGAGGACCTGTACGCAGACGAGGAGGTGCGCTCGCTGTGGCGCCGCGACCCCCTGCTCGTGGAGCACCCGGGGGCGCAGGTGGGTCTCGCCATCTCGTACGCGCCCAGCCCGGCCGTATCACCGAGGCAGCGTCGGCCGCTGGAGGTCCGAGTCGACAACCCGCACCCCGACGCCGTCGAAGTCCGGTTGGACGTCATGGTCCCCGCAGGCTGGACGGCCGTCGAACCGCAGACCGTTCACGTGCCGCCCGCCGAGTCGGCAGAGGTGACGCTGGACATCGACGTGCCGGGACCCGAGCTCCTCGAGAACACGAACACCCTCTATCTCGCGGCCGTGGCAAAGGGCCTCCCCGTGCCTGCCGCGGTGCCCGTCGTGCTGATCGGTGCGGCCGCATGGCAGTTCAGTGGTCCCTGGGCCGAGGGCGACGCCACGTCGCACGACGCCGCGGAGCTGCTCGACCAGCCTCTGGACCCTGAGAAGGGGGTAGAGGTCGACTGGCACGACGTTTCGGCCATCGGGAACGCCGTGCCGACGGAGGCTCTCCCGGCGGGTTCCGGTGTGCACTACCTGCGCACATGGCTGCAAGCACCGGAGCCCATGCAGATCACCGTCGGCGTGGAGTCGAGTCACCCCGTCGCTGCCTGGCTGAACGGCGTGGAGCTCATCAGGGAGGCGAGGTATCGGCCGATCCGTCCTGCCTACCGCGGTTCCAAGGACGGCTCTGCGATCGTCCAGCTCGACGAAGGCTGGAACGAGATCTTGGTCAAGGTCGCTCGGGGCGCTGACGAGCCCGGTGATGCCGGCTTCCCCCAGCTACACCTGCTGCTCAGCAGTGCGGACCGGCTCGCCAACGGCGTCACGGACGTGGGCAGGACGCGGATCGCTCCTCCCGTCCAGCGGTGATGCCACCCCTTCAATAATCGCTCGAGGTGCCCTCCTGGCGGCGGTCGTGCCGGCGCGAGGGCACCTCGTCGACCCCGTGCGATGGTCCCCCGGGACAGTCGTCGGTCGTCTCCGTGCGGGCACGCCTGAGCCACTCGTGATGTCTGCTCTGCATCTGGGAGCAAGAGCGCGAGAGGAAACCGGGTGCCAGAGTTGACGCCGTCATGGCCGACTTCCGCTGGCGGACAGCACCGCCGCGAGACCCTCTCGCAGGTCGTGGACGAAGAACTCGGGCATCTCCAGCGAGGGGAAGTGTCCCCCGGCTCCGGGCTCGCTCCACCGGACGATCTGGCGGAACCGCTCCTGCGCCCACGTGCGCGGATACTTCTCGATGTCGCGGGGATACGTGCTGATCGCTGCGGGGACGTCGACCCGAAGCTCGGGGTCGAGCGAGTCGTGGCTCTCGTAGTAGATGCGGGCCGCCGATGCGCCGGTCCGCGTCAGCCAGTACAGAGTGACGTTGTCGAGGACCCTGTCCCTGGAGATCGTCTCGAACGGGCTGTCCTCGGTGTCGGTCCACTCCGCGAACTTGTCGAGGATCCAGGCGAGAAGGCCGACCGGTGAGTCGACGAGCGAGTAGCCGATGGTCTGTGGCCGGGTCGCCTGCTGCTTTGCGTACGCCGCGCGGTGGCGCCAGAAGTCGCGGGTATCGGCGGTCCATCTGCGCTCGGCCGCCGTCAGCCCGTCCGTCGTCAGCCCGGGCGGAGCCTGCGCCACGGTGGTGTGGATGCCCAGTACATGCTCCGGGAACCTGCCGCCGAGGATCGTGGTGATCACCCCGCCCCAGTCGCCACCGTGGGCGACGAACCTGCTGTAGCCGAGCCTTCCCATCAGCTCCACCCAGGCGGCCGCGATCTTCTCGGCGCCCCATCCGGTGGTTGCGGGCTTGTCGCTGTAGCCGAACCCCGGCAGCGAGGGGGCGACGACGTGGAATGCCGGTGCGGCCGGATCCTCCGGCTCGGCGAGCTCGTCGATGACGTCGGTGAACTCAGCGATGCTGCCTGGCCAGCCGTGCGTCACGATCAGCGGGACCGCGTCCGCGCGGGCGGATCGCCGGTGCAGGAAGTGGATCCCCAGGCCGTCGATGGTCGTGCGGAACTGGCCGATCTGGTGGAGGTGCGTCTCGAACGGCCGCCAGTCGTACTTGGTGCGCCAGTAGTCCCGTACGCCCATGAGGTCAGCGAGCGGGACCCCCTGATCCCATCGGTGGGAACCGCGGGCAGCGCGGGAGACGGTCTCGGCTTCCGGCAGCCGCGCTGCGGCCAGCCGCGCGCGCAGGTCGTCGAGGTCGGCGTCGGTGGCGTGGGCCTCGAAAGCCTGCACGTCGCTGGTTCGACCGTTCATCGGAGCCCCCGCCAGGGTGAGACGACGTGGTGACAACGCCATGGTCCTGGCGGCGTTGCTGATGCGCCAGTGTGTGGAGGGAGGTCGGCGACGTCGACGGAGTTGGGCCCTGCAGCCTCCGCGCCCCGGACGCCGGACAGGCTCGCCGTGGGTGCCGGCAGTGCGAGCAACTAGAGGTTGATCAGATGGCCACGAGTCTCAGAATGATTGGAATTCCGCCACCTTCAGCATCCGTGGCTACAGCTCGTGCCATCCACGTGCCAGTGCAACGTTCCGAGGAGCCCCGATCGTTGCCGCGTCTTCCAGGCTATCGAGCATCGGCGAAACCCTCGCGGCGTTGTCGTCTCAGCGCGGGATGGTGCCACGAGTCGGATGTTGCCACGAGTCGACAGTCTCGGCTACGGGTGATCCTGAGACCGTGTGGGTCAAACGCCGAGGTCGCGCGCTGTCAACACCTCGTCGACGGCCGAGAGGGGCCACCACGGAGAGACCTCGAAGTCGCCCACCCCAGCCGGCCCGAACGCTCCGCTCTCATGCTCGGCGATGAACTCTTCGCGGCTGAGGCCGAGCCAGTGAGCGAAGACGTCCCATCCAATTCGTCGTTGGATCGGCGTCACCTCGAGCGGAACCGGCGGCTCGAACGGCAGGGGGAAGGCAATCTCCGGGAAAATGTTGAAAAGCGACATGCCCTTGGGCGTGAGCACGCTGTGCCGGAAGCCGCCGACATGTGCATCCAGCGCGAACAGTTCGTCGCGAGCGAGCGTCATCGTGATCAGCACCGGGTCCGACGAGTGGAGCTGCTCAACCACCCATGCGTGGCCTGCGACGTCCTGATGCCAGTAGTCGGGCTTGCGTTGTTCGGCATACCGCAGACGCCACACCGACCACAGCACGTCCCTTCGGTACTCCGGGGCCCGCTGCGCCCAGTCGGACTCGGCGACCGAGCGTTGCGGCGTGAAGGAAACCCGGCTTCCCCTGCCGTGCTCGATGCTGACGAACGCCGCGCGCTCCTTCAGGTCGGCCCACAGCGCGTCGGGCGCGACCTCATGGATTCGAGCCAGCTCCTCGACCGTCGAGCCGATCCTCGGCGCGACGAAGCCTTCTACCAAGATCTTCTCTGCCGCTGCGCGAGTGGTCCCGTGATACAGGGTCACGAGGTCGTCGTTCACCTGGACACTCGGGGTGCTTGGATGCCCGTGGTCCAGCGGTACTGGACGGGCTGCAGGTCTGCCTCGTGCGGCTTCCACGGCAGCACGGTGAGCTCACCGGATCCGTCGACGACTGCACCGTCCTTGACCTCGACGTGCGCGACGACGCCGATGAAGCACGCACCTGGGTGCTCGCGTGCCCAGGCCACCTCCCCCGCGGTCACGAACACGTTCTCCCCGGACCCCACCGTGCCCTTGGCCTCCAGGTAGGCCACCCGACCGTCGCGGGTCGCGACCGCGTCGTACGGGTTGCCGACGCGGGTGTCCTCGACGTCCCAACCGTCTGCCTCGAAGCGCGCGGTGAGCAGGCCCTGGGCATGGTCCTCGATCGCCTTGCGCAGCTCGGCGTCCGAGAGGTGTCCCTGGCCGCCCGGCGTCGGCCCCGGATTTGGGGGCACGCCGAGTCGATCGGCCCACAACCCCTCGATGGTGCGCACGGCCTCCTCGTCGCGCACGGACGTGCCGCTGCCCAGGATGTTGTTCCACGGCACCTCGGGCACGAGCTCAAGGAGGTCCTCGGTCGGCAGCGGGTCGTCGGGGTCGATCACCAGCGCGTCCCATTCGACGTCGACATAGTTGAGCAACGCGCCCGACTGGCTGTGGTGAACGTCGGGGAGCGGCTCGCTCGTCGTGTACCCCGAGCCCACGATGCCGCGTGGCCCGGTGCCCTGGCGGAGTAGGAAGACACGCCTGCCTACCGGGATGTTCTTGACCCGGCCCACCGACCACCTGCCCGTAGCGGCGCCCAGGTGCTCGATCGAGTCGAGGTCGCGCGCCCACTCACCTTCCTCGAACCGCCAGACGGCAGGGTTCCAAGTGAGCAACGTTGCGGGCATGTCGGCCTTCCTCGCGGCTGGTGGGCGGCTCGAATCTACCCATCGCCGCAGGCCGAGAACGCTTGGCAGCGGGTGAAACAGCAAATGCACCTCGCCATGTGTTGCACATGTGCAGTTACTGCACGTAGGGTTGCAACATGACGAACCGACGACGCACCGAGCGACCTCACCTCGACGCCGCCCGCGCGGCGCTCGAGGAGGCGTCGCGCGCCGCGCCGGGCGAGGCCGTAGGACCGCTGTCCCGAGCGCGCGGCCTGCTCGACGCAGCCCTCGATGAGGCGATGGCCGAGGCGCTACTGGCGGGCGCTTCGATGCGATCTGTGGCCGACGAGGCCGGCGTCGCGCCGAACACCGTCCCTCCGCGCCTCGCCCGCACAGAGGCGCTGGGTGCCTACGCCAACCGCGAGGGGCGCGTCAGCGCCGAGGGCGTGGCCCGAGCCCGCTACGACCGCGAGCGAGGCACGCCACCCCCGGCGGCACGGCCGTCGGTGGAACCTCTGCGGTTCCGCGCCCGCCGTTCCTGATCTCGCACCCGCAACGCTCCTCGCATGCCCGCACCCCGACGAAAGGACCTACCCATGGCTGACCAGACGTTCACGCACCTGGCGATGCTGCTCGACCGCTCGGGCTCGATGCAGTCCATCAAGGAAGCCACCGAGCAGGGCTTCGAACTCTTCCTCGCCGAGCAGCGCCAGACCCCCGGCCGCTGCACGGTGACCCTCGCCCAGTTCGACGACCGCTACGAGGAGGTCTACGCGGATCTCGACGTGGCCGCCGTCCCGCCGCTGAACTTGCAGCCGCGCGGCGCGACCGCCCTGCTCGATTCCATCGGACGCCTCGTGCAGACCACCGCGGTGCGGATCGCTCAGCTCCCCGAGGAGCAGCGGCCCGCGAACGTCATCGTGGGCATCATGACCGACGGCCTCGAGAACGCCTCCAAGGAGTACACGCACGCCGCGATCAAGGCTCTCGTGACCGAGCGCGAGGAGACGTTCGGGTGGACGTTCCTGTACATGGGAGCCAACCAGGACGCTATCGAGGTCGGAGCCTCTCTCGGCGTCGCCGCCGACCGGTCCCTGACCTACGAGGCCGCCAACGTCGGCACCGCCTACGCCGCCACCTCCCGCGCGCTGCGTGACGTCCGCAACGCTGTCATCGCCGGCGTCGCCCCGGCCGCGGCACGCGACACCCACGCCGTGTACTCCGCCGCTGAGCGCGCCGCAGCCGGAGGTCCGACGACGAAGCGCCGGTCCGCTGGTGACGGGACCAAGCAGAACCCGTTCAATGCGGAGGAACTCATCCTTCACCTGCAGTCGGTACTCGCTACTGACGCTCCGACCGTGGCTGACACCGGCACGTACGGTCGGAAAGCGGCTCTGTTCGCCACCCTCAACGGTGTCCCCGTGTACATCAACGCCGACACCTCCCGAGCGGCGATCCAGGCGTTCGTCGACGCCGCCGCGCTTGGGAACATCCCTCTGCAGGTCATCGCGAACAGCCACGGGCAGCTCAACAAGGTCACCTTCTCCCCCGACGGCGCCCCCGTGACCGGCTTCTACTGCTACACCCGCGATGCGCAGCCTGCGGCAGGCCCACTCGGCATGGCCACCACCCGTTCCCACGTCTGATGACCTCGGTGCAAGCGACGCGCGACGTGCTCTCGCGCGTCGCTTGCGCCGAGCTCATCGTCGGTGACTACTTCTGGCCGTCCACGGGTAAGTGCCCTCGCCCCACCAGCGAGTAGATCCAAAGCATGCTCGGCGCTTACCTGAGTATCTGTGCGCGCACCGCTAGCCTCGGAACCTGACCCCGTCCAAGGGATTCAGGTCGGCGACAGCCCAACGTCCCGGTGATGGCTTCCAGGAGGGCCTTCGTCGTGCGGCTTCAGGAGAGCGAAGCGTTCCAAGGTTCTGCCTTCTTCAGGCGGCGGCGCACGCCCTCCCCGCCGATCCGCTCGATCTCGGCTCGCGGGCCGACGACGACCAGCAGGGACTTGGCCCTGGACATCCCGGTGTAGAGCATCGAGCGCGCCCGTTCGGTGTTCTGGAAGCCGTTGATCGTGAGCACCACGACCGACCGCTCGAGGCCCTTGAAGTTCAGGACGTGCCCGTAGAAGACGTCGGTGGCGGCGAAGAAGTCCGACCAGTATTCGTCGTACCCGGCGACCTCGATGGTGTTGCGCTGCTCCGGGTGCCGGCTGCCCGTGGTCAGCAGCGCGACGTGGCCAGGGTCCCAGCCCTCCTCGAGCAGCGCGACGACGGCGTCGTCCGCCGCGTCCACCGCGTCGGTGTGCGGGACGTCGACGACGCGGACGGGTGCCCCGTCGAGCCCTCGCGGCTGTACACGTGTCGCGGTGAGCGCACCGAAGGTCTGGGCGATCTGCCTCGTCGAGCGCAGGTTCTCTTCGAGCACGAACGGGGGCAGCGCGATCGGCGGGCGCCCGTCGCGCGGGAACAGCGCCTGGTCGTCGTCCATGAAAACGAACAGGCCGCCGTCGTCGGGGTCGCGCAGGCACCTTGTCAGGGCCGGCCACCACACCTCGCCGAAGTCCTGTGCCTCGTCGACGACGACGGAGTCGAACAGGTCGGCGGGCGGACGCTGCTCACCGAGATGTCCGAGCGCCTCGGGCAGGTCCGTCTCGTAGTACGCGGACCTGGCCTCCATGGTTGCGCCGGCAGGCGGCTCGGGCGCGCCCCAGGCGACAGCAAGGTCATGGAACAGCCCGACATATGCGGGCCGGTCCTTCGGCGGCCAGCCGCTGACCACGCGCTGGAGGTAATGCCCAAGACCGCGCGAATAGCACAGCAGCCCGACGCGATCGCCGGCGCGTGCCCGACGTCGGGCCTGCTCGAGCGCCAGCCAGGTCTTCCCCGAGCCTGCCGCGCCCACGATCCGCACCCGCCGCTGGTGGCGCAGCAGGTCGAGGATGGATCTCTGGTCCTGGGTCAGCTGTTCAAGCCGGACCTCATGAGCCGCCGCTGCTGCGACGGCGTCGACCGCGGGCATCAGCCGCGCCTCGACCAAGTCGGTCAGCGCGGCCAGTCCGCCGTCCTCCAGCGGCGAGAGGCCGTCACCGAACTGCGCGATCGCGCTTCGCACCCGCTCGGCGACCCCGTACGTACGTTCCAGGTCCGCGCGGTCCACCGCCATCGGACGTGGGAGGTCGAGGGCGTCCCACTCGGGCGGCAGGTACTGGAACGGGAGTGCGACCAGGTGCGCAGCACGCGCGTAGCCTGCCGCCAGGCCGCGCTCGCGGAGCAGGTTCTGCAGTGCATGCCGGGCGCCCTGCACCTGCCGCACCGGGTCGATGCGGTGACGGCTCCCCTCCCGGCTCGCCTGATGCCAGCCGTCGCCGTCGTGCGTGACGTGCCCGCCCTTGACCTCGATCGCCGCCATGCCGAACCCGGGCCACGCCACGAGCAGGTCGATCTCGTGCTCGTACGGCCCGTCCTGGAGCCGTAGGCCGTGGAACAGCACCGCCTCGTCGGGCAGCTGCTCGACGAGGGCTTGCCAGACCGCGCGCTCAGCCCCGGAATCGTCTGGCCAGAGCGGCTCGGAGGGAATGAGATGCGGCACGGCGTAATCGATACCACGGCCAACACCGGTCGGGCGCTTCGTCCGGCGGGAAGCTCGGCACTTCACCCCGCCGCCGCGCATGTCTTGCTCGGCTCCCTTGTGGTTAAACCATCGCGGCGCGCCGCCTGCGCCACCCCTTGCATGGCTTCATCTGGGGTACTTTCGCGGCGTGGTTCCCCTCTACGGAGTACTAAGCGATGCACGCCTACGATGATGACGGCAGGAAGCTCGACGCCACCTTCTCCGTCGAGACAGTTGAGGGCTCGCTCACCGTCGTCTTGGAAAGTCGTGGTGGGGCAGACGCTCGCGGAGTGCTTCGCAACCCTGACTATCTCGACACACTTGACGTGCTGCTCAAACGCCTCGCCTCCCTGAAGACGACACTTACTGATGCGGTCGTCGATTCACTGAGCACCAAGGCGTTGCCGAGGGAAGAACGCCGGATCCTCCCCGAACTCGTCCGACTTGACTTGGTTGCAAATCTCCAAGAACTGCGCGGAGCGCTCACACGACGCGCCGCGCGCCTCGGTCGCGCGCCAGGTGCGCGCGGCGCAGGAAACCCCACCAAGCGCATTCGGCTAACCGTTGACGTTCCCGGCTTCACGGGGTCAGAGGCAGATCAGCGGCTCGCGGAGGCAATCGCCCAGGTGCCGGCCCCATCCCAGCCAGTCGACGACTACACGACACACCTGCTTCGTAGCCTCACCGGAGTCGAGCTAACGACGACGTCAGGAGCGAACAACACGATTTTGCGGATCGACCCGCCGCACGTGATCGTTGCGACCACGCGCTCCCCAGAAGGCTCACCGGTCCCGATCGCAGATGTGGCACGAGCGATGCACCTGCTGAACCGGCGCGGCTTCATCGTCGCCAGCCCCGAGAACATCGGCTACCGGAGCGCATTCATCGGCGCGGTCCTCCTCCAGCTGCCCGATGCTCGAATTGATGCCACTTCGCCCCCTCGCATCGTCGTCGACCAGGAACACGCCGACGATTGGGTCGCAGACCTTCCTTCCCCTGGACCGTTCCAAGGCGATCTTGACCGTCCAGTCTCCATACGGCAGCGGCGCGAGCAGCGGAAGCTGCGCGAGCAGCTCCTTCATGGACGTAGCGAAGCGCCTTGCGCTCTTTGCGGAGATACACTTCCGGCCCGTTTCCTGTGGGCGTCCCACATCAAACGACGCTCGGCAGCAACCGACGGAGAAGCGCGTGACCTTCTGGCGATCGCAATGCTGGCGTGCATCTTCGGCTGCGATGCGCTCTTCGAGGACGGCTACGTCGCCGTGCGCGACGGAACGGTCGTCGGCACGACGAAGGTCGACCGCAGTAGTTCGCTCGGGCAGCACATCGGCAACCTCGAAGGGCGCACCGTAGCGAAATACGACGTCAGCGCGAAGTACTTTGAATGGCACGAGGAACACATCTTCCTGCGGTGAGCACGAGCCCTGGGATGCTGGGACGCACTGACCGAGATGCCGAGCCAACGCGACTCGCTTTCATGCCTCCTGCGCGCCACCGCAAATCGCTATGAGGTAGGCGGCTGCGAGCAATCTTCTTTTTCCGCCGAACTTGCGACGTGTCCTTAGACCTGCACGTCGCTCGACGATGTGGAAGCGCGGAAGGTCTCAAGAGCCGACCACGAGCCCCAGTAGTGCTCAGCATCCATATTCGCCAAAGCGAACTGGAACGTCTGCGAAGCTGCGAGCGACTGAGATACGTCCTGCGGGTCCGCAACCCTCAGCAACAGCGCGAGGTGGAGCACCCATCTTCCCGACACGGATAAGATGTAGTATTCGGCGATTTCGTTATCGAAGAACGTATTTACGGCCTCAAGTTGGTGGCTTTGATCGTTCCGGACCCGCTTCATGGTCTCAACCCACGCCTCTGGATCTGGCCCTACGAGCCCTGGCGCAACCCTAAGGACGGGCGCGATCAGCTCGGTCACCCTCTCCTTGTAGTTCATCTGATCCAAGTGATTGAGGACACCGGCGATCCTGCTCCTCGCGCCGTCCAGGTCTGACCAATTTGCACTCGCCAATTCCGAGATCGCGGCCCTTCGTGCGCTGTCGCGCACCCTGCGCATTTGGGTCTTTGACAGGGGCGCGAATGGACGAGATTCTCGGTAAAGACGCCTGTGCGCGCCCTCGAGTGCGGTGGCCAACACCAGCGCACTGACCTGCAATACTTCCATTGCGGCAGTGGCGATGAACGGGAGGGGCCCCAGGCCCTCGGACGATTCGAGCCACGAGGCGGCGTCAGAAATTCGAAGAGTCAGCGGGTTGAGGAGATTCGTTGTGTGCCATGGCTTCTTAGTGGGGCTTGGTGCACCGAACGCGCACCAATCGCTTCCGTCTTTAAGCCTTATTTCGATATTGACCTGGTTCACGCTCGCCGCGGTCCATAGGTTCACCAGCTGGGCAAGGGATTCGACCACGCCTTGAATCGCTTCTACCAATCCGACCGGTTCATCTGGCGTGAAGCAGAAACCTGGCGCGCCGGCGTCATTCCACGCGGTGAGCTCGCCCGCCGTGGAAGAACCAGCCACTGACGAAGGTCCATCATCCAGCCAGCCCGCCTCTGCTCCTGGGAGGTCAAGGGACACGCGAACGCCCGCCACAGGAGCCTGTTTCCCAGGGATGTGGGCACCAATTACGTATCGGTAGCCATCAAATTTCTGAGCTACGCGGCGCCCGATCCAAGTGCTCATCTGCGCGTCGAGCAAGGTGAGGGCGGTACCGTCATCGAGTTCAGCCCAGATGACCCGAGGGGCATGGTCAGCGGCGATCATGCCAGCGTCTCTCTTGATAATCGTTGTGGTGACGCCGTCAAGAGTCTGACTTGTTAGATGTGCAGCATCGGCGATCGGGTCGACGAGGGAGAGCCGGAACGAGCCGGGCTGGACGCTGAGGGAGCCAGTTGCTGCGCGGTCTGGTGTACCGGGCAACCAGAACCGCCCGTGAAGTTCTTCGGGTGCGCGGGTCAACGTGGTCCTCACGGTACGGACAGTCCTTGATAGATTCGCCGACCGTAGCCCGCATCTACCACGTAGTGCCACCTTTGCGGTCGGATGGCGAGGCGCGGGTTGAGAGCACACGAGGGGTGCCACGCCGCAACTCGCCCATCAGGGCGCACCGCACCTGATTGTTGAGGGCTACTCACCCTCCGACGGGACCACTCGGCGCGCCAGCGTCCAAACGCTCCTGCACGAGCGGACCTTGCGCCTCGCCCAAAGCGGCCGGCTGTCGTTGCGTGCTGCCAGACTGCGCGCATGCCAAACGAGGTTGTCGTGGTTTCCGGTGTCGTGGTTCTTGCATGCCTCGCAGTCGCCGCTGCGATCACTCTTGGTCCACGCCGTCGCTCTGCGCCTGCGCCCACTACGTTGGCGCCTGTCGTCAACCCGAAGCGTGCATTGGACGACGGTGCCCTTGAGCCCGTCATAGATGATGAAGTCCTGATCCTGCCAAGCACTGTCGAGAACGAGGTCTTCGCCTTCGGCGACCCGGCGAACGTACGCGAGATCGGCGTGCCAGTTACCAGCTCACCCGCCCAGCTCGCTGCTCAAGCCACTCGGGCGAAGGCGGTGATGGATGGCGTCGTGGCGTACCAGCAGATGGTGGGCAGCATTGTGCAGGTCGACGCGAAGATGGCCGCGGCCGTTCGGGCGGCACGCGCGGCGAAGGACGGCACAGGCGAGGTCCTCGCCGTCGTACGTGGTGCTAAGGGCCACTTCGATCACATCGCTCGGCTGAGGAGCGTCAAGGGACTCGTTGCGGCGTCGTCTGTGACGAACGCGGTGGCCGCGATGGCTGTACAAGCGCAGCTTGAGCGGGTCGAGAAGCAACTCACCGCGCTTTCAGAGCAGATTGCCGATGTGCACTGCGAATTACTGACGCAGTGGGATGCCAAGGCGCGCGCGGCCGAGGCCCTACTGGCTCAGACTTACCGCACCGCGGGACTCGCCGAGACGCTGTCGGTTACCAACTGGGGCCGCGTCGAGTCAGCTGGTCTGGAAATCCTCGCCCACTTCTATAAGGACAACGACGAGCTCGCGAAGGCGGTCTCACAACTTGAAAGGCTCGCAAGCTCGCGAAGCCTCAAGCACCGCGAGATGCAGATCGAGAAGCGGACCGCAGCTGTAGTTGCGGCGCACAGAGCGCTCGCAAGATCCTCGAAGTCATGGGTCCAGTACTCCATGCTCACCATCTGGCGGATGGCCGTCCTCGAGGACCCGAGCCTCGAACCACACCGGCTTGACCTTGAGCACTTCATCGATCAGCAGGCGGCAACGATTGAACAGCTCGCTCAGCGCACCGACACGGCCATCCGGCAGCTCGGCGACTTCAGGTGGTGGCGGTCAGTTCAGCATCCAGTTTCGCGTACTCGGCTACCGGCGATGGTCAGCTCCGCCCTCTCTAAAGCGGCACAGATCAAGTGGGCACCGCTACAGATGCACGCCGCACCCGCACAGCTCAATGGCACACCGGTTCAGCCTGCGACAGCGCACGACAGCAGTGCCCCGGAGGCCACAGATCTCATCGCACTGCGGACTCGGTTCCTCGAAGACCTGCGCGCCCTGTACCACTCACGGGCCCGCAAGGGTCAGCGCGTCTCTCGGAAACGGTGAGGCCGGAGTAAGCGGTGGCAAGGTGCGCAAGCTCTTCACCCTGGGCACTCCGTAGGACGAAAAGCCGCACGAGTCGGGCATGCGAGGCGTGCCTAGGGCACCGTCGCCATCGTTCGGCGCTGCACACCCCTCGTGCTCACACGTCGCTAGCCGAGGGCGATCTCAGAGCGCGTGGGTGTCGCTGCCATGGTGATTTCGTACCGACGGAACGACTCACCGCGACT